>CAYLMV010000271.1:0-2938 GCA_964384415.1 uncultured Chitinophagaceae bacterium
CCTGTTGCACAAGATAGGGATGGAACTCCATCTGGTTGACCATAGGAACTTCATTGCACTGAGCCAATAATTCGTCGAGATGGTGCCGCAGAAAGTTGCTCACTCCGATCGCCCTTACCCGCTTCTGGCGGTAGAGTTCTTCAAGGGCTCTCCAGGTATCGATGAATTTCCCTTTCACCGGCCAATGAACCAGGTACAGGTCAAGGTAATCGAACTTCAAGAGCGAGAGACTTTTGTCAAACGCACGAAGCGTCTTCTCATACCCTTGGTCTGAATTCCATACTTTACTCGTTACGAAGATCTCGCCCCTCGGAATGCCGCTCACCGCAATCGCCTCACCAACTCCCTTTTCGTTCCCGTAGAGCGAGGCGGTATCAATGTGCCGATACCCCGCATCGAGGGCATACTTCACCGCGCGCCTCACTTCTTCCCCGTCCTTGGTTTGAAATACACCAAGTCCAAAATAGGGCATCAGCACGTTGTTGCGCAATTCGCATGCGCCGCGGAGATCGGTGATTGTCATTGAAAAGGTAGTGTGCTATGATTGCGCTGGTTTACGGGATTACAAGATTGCAAGATTACAGGATTACAGCATTACATTATTCCAACATTCCAACATTCCACAATTCCACCATTCCACTATTCCACCTTTTCCACTCAAAAAGTCGCCTTTATTGTGACGACTCTGTTCTTCTTCGTCGTAACTTTCACGACATTCTTTTCAAAAGAGATCGGCTTTCCATCTTCTTCAAGAAAGTTCGACATCGTTGCGCTTTTCGGGGTCATCGGCAATGTCAGCGTGGCTTCTGTTTCTTCTCCTCGGGTATCATACCATTGAATAATCCATCCGTCAGAATGCTCCGCCTTCTTCATTGTCGTAAGAACGAGACTGGAGGGTTCGAGCTTCACGAATGATCCTGCGTCGGCGAGTTTTCCTCTGTGAGAAGCCCCCTCTACCACGAGCAATGGATTGTTGTAGTCATACCCACGGCCTTCTGTGTTGCCTTCCTTCCAGCTTCCGCGGTGAGGATAGAGGCTGTACTCAATCGAATGCTTCCCACGGTCAGCTGTTGGATCGGGCCACTTGGGAGATCTAAGCAGCGACAAGCGCATCGTGTTCCCTTTGATGTCGTACCCGTATTTCGATCTGTTGAGGAGACTCACGCCGAAACTCTTTTCCGAAACGTCTGCCCACCGCGCGGACGGAACTTCAACTTTGGCGGTTTCCAGGCTATTTCGCATTTGAGTCGAGCGTTGGATCGATCCATACGGAATCTCATACGTGGCCACTGTGTCGGTGACAGTGAGCGGAAACGCGACCTTTAACATCGTGTGCTCTTCCCACCAATCAACATCTGTCTCGAAATCAATCCTATCGAGCCCTTTATACAATATGATATCCTGGGTGAAAAATGAGCTCGGGAAATCATGAGTCGGATAATCGCGTTGGAACCCCGGTCCGAGGCAATCGCGAACGATACGAAGAACGGTACGCACAGGTCCCTGCTCCACGATATGAATACTCCTGAGTGTGGAAGGATTCTCTTTCCCGGTCAATCCCACGTTCCATGCATCCCACTGCTTCGGCTTGTCCTCGAGAAGCTGAAGTCTATTTCCGGATCCGCTTAAGACCTCCCTCCCGCTTTGCTTATCAAGAATGCTTTTCACCCAGCCGGAATCGCTGCCGACGCTTACCTTGAAGTATTCATTTTCGAGCGTCAACGATGCGTCTGCCGGCGGGATCACGTCGGCTTTGCTCTGTTCTCTTCGGAGTTCGTACGTCCTGTAGCCAACCGAGGGGACGCCTTCTGCAATGAAGATGAGATCCCGTTTCAACAGACCTTTCTCAATAATCTGCGAGGGAACGATGTTTCCTTTCGAATCGAGCACCGAATAAAGATTTGTATCGCCTTCCGGAAGAGCCACGGTCGCGACGTCGGAGCGAACCCATGACATAGGATTGAAGACGACGATCGGTTTCCCTTTTGTCAGCTTTGATGTGTTGATATTGGATTCGATTGCCTCGAGCGATCGGCTCAATTCGAAGTTTCCGGATTGCTCGACCTTTTCGTATTTCTCCGTGGCGTCGATGTAATTTTCCCGGATACCGGAGCCGGGAAGAATGTCGTGGAATTGATTGAACAGGAGCTCCTTCCACGCATCGTCCATCAGCACCTGATCATACTGCCTGCCGTATGTCGTTGCCAACACGCCAAATTTCTCCGCGCTGGTGAGAAGCGCCTCGTCCTGGCGATTGAATTGTTTCATGTTCGCCTGAGTGGTGAAGGTGCCCTGGTGGAACTCCAGATACAGCTCGTCTTTCCACGTGGGAATCTCTGCAGGATTTTGCTGCTTCAGCCAATTGATGTACTGTGTCGCAGAACAGTATTCGATGGCCGGATAAATATCCAGATGCTTCAGGCGCTCGATGCGGTCGAGCATCTCCTCCGTGGGGCCGCCGCCATGATCGCCGACGCCGAAAAGGACCATCATCTTTGTGAATCCGGTGTTCGCATCGAATTGTCTCGTCCAGTCGGCGAGTTGATACGGATTGTTGATTTCGTTCACATAGTCGTAGGGAAAGTAGGTGAGAATGCGCGAGCCATCCGGTCCCTCCCACCAGAATACCCGATACGGAAAGATGTTCGTGTCATTCCATCCGATCTTCTGCGTGATGAATGCGTCGATGCCCGCATTGAGATAGAACTCCGGCATATTCCAGTTGTATCCGAATGAATCGGGATTCCACCCTATTTTTACATCCACCCCGAACTTCTTTTCGAAATACTCTTTTGAAAGCAGGAGGTGATGCATCCACGATTCTCCGCTGGGCAAATTGCAGTCCGGCTCAACCCACATCCCTCCGACAATTTCCCACCGGCCATCTTTCACTCGCTGCTTAATTCTATTGAAGACCTCGGGATATTTTTGTTCCATC
>CAYLMV010000272.1:0-2920 GCA_964384415.1 uncultured Chitinophagaceae bacterium
CGCGCATTCTTAGCAACAAAAATTCTATTGCCAGGAAAGAGCTTGCTCGCTACAGCAAGCTCTTTCCTGTCGTGACAAACGACTACGACCGGAATTTTCTTTGAGACTTGCTCATAAAAGGCTAGAAACGTCTTCTCCCATCTCTGGCTATCGATAATCTGACTGAAATCGTAGTGTCCGCCATCAGGCATGTAATTAACAGCGAGATACTCAGGCTCATCAGTCAATATATTCATTCGTGCCCGAGCAAAAATTGATGGGCACGGTATAACTGGCGCATCTAGTTGAAGTCGATTCAGTATTGATTTAGCTAACCTGTCCCTGACAGTGGTAAGAGCACACGAAGCGTGAAGTTCACGGATGTAGGCGCAACATTCGGCATTTGCGAGGAACTCGGATCCATCACTATCATATGGTTGGCAAGAACCGGCACCAATATTAATAAACGGAACGCGATCGCGAATTTTCAAGTATCTACGCCTAATCAGCGGGTCAAACCACTCAGTCTGATGGGATCCTCCTCCATTTGGCAGACTCCAGTACACCGGAGCGCCGCTCTGCACCAGAAGGTCTGAGGATATCACCTTGTCTTTCGTCGGTGTCAACGGAAGCTTGTCGAGGAGGCTCGTGAGTTTCAATCCTAGATTCTTGTGTAACCCATCGAGATATCGGGTTATCCCTCCATAATACAACCATTCAAAATTATCCCTTACCGTGATAGGAATGTGTTTGTGAATGAGAGCTGAGGAAAACGACGATCTTAGATGGCGAGATAGGAGATAGAGTATTCCCTCGCGAACAAAATCATCGCCCACATTGTGATTTACCGTAGTAATAATTGCAATTTTCATAGAACGGAGAGTCTATTTGTCTTTAGCAAAGAAACAAGAGTCACTATTCAAAAATGATGCTGCGATTTGGATGCGATAATAAAAATGGTAACCGACTGAGACGACTCACATTCAGGATTGTACTGTTTCAATTGGGATGATCTTGCTAAACAAAAATGACGCTAAGCTTGCTACAATTCCTGAAAAGCACATGGCGCCCCCTAGCAAGATAATTCCAATTTTCTGCGAAGACAGCCAGTCCAGCAGAGGCAATCCCAAGAGGAAAGTCACGATGATTGGTCCAAGTATCAGTAGCGATGTATACCATCGCATATCGCCGAAAACTCTTCGGTGCATAATTGTCCTTGAAATCAATCCTACAGGTATATTGGCAAGCCATGCGAGCGCCACTCCGGGCAAACCCAGGGAAGGGATGAGAAGCACAACGCTTCCGGCAACGGCCGTGCCGCTGATAAAACCGAAAACGGTGTTAAGTCTGACGAACCCAATTCCGTTCATATAGTAGTACGGGACAATCGAGGTTGCCAGCACCGTGAATCCAAAAGCCAGTATCCTTAGTATTATTGTCGCATGTTCAGCAAATGCGGGACCCATCCACACGGTGAGTACTTTATCGGCGAAGAGAAAGAGGGGGAAGCCTATCCCAACAGCCACAACCGTTACCAGTCGAAGCGCCTTGAAATAGATTCGTCTCATTCCCTCCTTGTTGCCGCTTTCAAGGCTCGCACTTGAGAGGGGAAACAAGAATGCGGTCCCCTTCGAAAGGACTGCGTGTATTTGCTGGGCCAGCTGGAGACAGACCGAGTAGTACGCCAGGGCCGATGTGCTGAGAAGCGAGGCGATCAGGAGACGGTCAACCTGGCCGAGCAAAATCGCGCTCATATCCTGAACCCAGCTGTACATGCCGTAGCTCCATATTTCTTTGATCGTCCGGACGTCGAACCTGGGGATTAGATTGATTTTCAACGAAAGAATCCGGCGCAGAAGGAATGATTTGCTTAATGCGCTAAGCGCAAGGACGGCGATACTGCATGTGACGACTTCTTTTACGTGAAATCCCATCAGCACAAGAACAACGTTTGAGACGACTGTAAGAATATTGGCCGGGATCGTAACCTTGGCGGAAAGATCGTACCGTTGATATCCCTGAAAGACAGACATGAAGACACTGTCTATGAATCGCACCGCTATACCGAGACCGCTCAGCCGCAAAACCGTGATCGCCAGAGAAAAATCCTGCGGTTTGATGTTGAACACTTTCTCGACGAGGAACGGAGCGGCGAAAAAAGTTGCGGCCAGGGCGAAAAGGCCGAGGGATCCGTACATCAGAAGAGTCGATTGGGCCACGCGAACGACTCCATCGGTATCGTCAAGCGCATGGTACTTAGAAACGAACTTGATCGTGGCGTCCGTCAATCCGAAGGCAAAAAGCCCGGTAAAACCGGTCAAGGTGTTGCTCAGCATCCACAAACCGTACATCTCCACGCCCAAATGTCCGACGAAGATGGGGGTGGCGACGATGAACAGGATTGGAAGTACCAGGTAATCGAGCGTGCTCCACATCGTGTTGTGGGCGCTCCGTTTGAAGAGTTCCGACCTGTTAGAGATATCGAGTTTTTTTCGTAGAGAGAGAAGCTTATCCAGCATAAAGGGGATCAATTGCTCTGTTAATTACCCGGACAACTATGAATGCTCTTTAGATGCTGACTTTCGTCAGCATGACGGTTGTGCATAGAATCGGCATGGTTAGACTGAGACCCCACTTGTCAACGACTGTCTTGACTCAAACATCCGCGTCGTGTATATTAGAGCGCCATCTGCGTTTCCCAAAGTAGAACAATATAGAAATTCCATTCCGAATTTGCTTCAGGTCGAACAGGCAACGATCTTCAGGATCTAGCAGTCATTCCACGCAGCAGAAATGTAACAATAATTCCGGGAAGGCCTAACGATGACTTCTACAATTCAACCCGTTAAAGACAAACAGACAATCACTCCATCGGGAGAGCTGACCGCGCCCCTCATTTCCGGTCTCGTGGTCAACCGCCGCCCTGCCCTGGAGGACGCGC
>CAYLMV010000273.1:0-2900 GCA_964384415.1 uncultured Chitinophagaceae bacterium
GTTACGCGGACGTTCCAATCGCTGCTCCTAAATCTGTCCGAAACCGCGCGGCGAATTCGTCGACGGCTGGTTCCAGCCTGTCCCGACGCTTTTGCCAAAGGCATCACTTCGTGATTGTCGGGATCAGCTTGTCGAGCGTTCTTTGCGAGATCCCGCGCTTCCTAGCGGGAAGCGACTGGTTAGCCGGCACCAAGTAATGTTAGTTAGTCTCGACGGCCTGTTGTATTGATTGCGGCATCGTATCTTGATGGCTACCCGAGCAGGACTTCGCTGTAATAAGGAAGCTGATGAATTCGACGCTCGATGGCGTTGCACAAAACTCCACGGGCGAATTGAGCGAAATTCGGAATTAGGTGCTGTTTTTTGGAGTTCGTTGAAGAGTAAGAAGAAGTAGTGAGAGGACCCGCCCATTGAACCCCAAATGATCTGAACCAAACTTACTGTTTTGCACAATCGAATGCAAGGGTTTGCGATTTGAGAATACGACTCTAATGCTATCTAAGAGGGTGCGTTAAACCGCGGAAAGCCTTGGGTCAAAAATGATTGTTCTTCTTTTGGGATCGATTTGAAAATCTTCGATAGAGCAGTTGTGAGAAGGTATTAAGCTTCTTATGGAAGAGGCTTTGGATGACGCTGTCTATTAATTCAGATTGCCTCGCGACCGCCATTGCGGCGAAGTTCCTCAGCTACGTCACTAAAGCCCTTCTCAAGTGCAATCGCAAGAGGTGTTTTGTTATAGGCGTCTGGGAGGTTCGGATTGGTAACGCCGTTTTTGAGCAGCCAGGATGTCATTGCCAGTTGTCCGTCTCTGGCAGCCGAACTGAGCGCCTGGTCATAATCTTTGGCATTAGGCGCAAGGAGCGGTTTTAACGCTTGAGCAATAGCAACATCTCCGCTGATGGCCGCGTGATAGAGCAAAGTGAAACCGTGTGGCCCTTTTGTATTGGCAATGGAAGGATTCGTTACCAACAAGGCCTCTATCCCTCTACGCTCGCCTAGCATCGCGGCGCAAAAGCAGTCAATTCGCGCGCCTTGAGCGAGCAGGTATTTCGCAATTTCGCGATGGCCTGTGTGTGATGCGCCGCCGAGTGCCGTTTCCCAATCTCCGCCCCCCCAATCCCATGCGGCGAGCACCAATTTCGGATCTTGTTCAACCATCTCCTTTACGCGAGCGAGGTCGCCGTGTCCCGCTTTTATGAATGCAAAAACTACATCAAGTTCCTGACGGCCGTGTTGTCTTGCTATTTCGGACGCTGTCTTCCTGTTAGAAGAATCAAGTTGTTTACTGGCTTCCTGAGCAAGTAGTTGCGATGAACCTATAGCAGCAGCCGAAGCCGTAAGGCCGGTAATAAGAAATCTGCGGCGATCGATACGCATAGTTTTAGAGTTGATATCTGGTCTATTAAGATTGATCTTTGATGAGGATAACAGTGAATATAACCGAGATAGTTCCAATGATTCCCGAAGTCACTACTCCTGCTTTATCCTAACAATCAGCTAAATCTTCAGCCAATAACGAGTTGGCAATGCCTATCTACTAATCATCGCAAGAAAAGGATACATCATCTTTGTTTTATTAACTGGACCCTCCAGAAAACAGCAGCATTCGTGCCGCCTAACGGACCGGAGCTTCCGCTAAAAAGCAGCGGGATAAATAAGCTGCGGCGGCGAACAGCTGTTTCAGTGTAGTCGATTGCGCGGACGTATCTGTTGATCATATCATTTCTGGCGTACTGTCGCGCGGAGAAATCGTCGACCGCTGCTTCCAGCCTGTCCCGACGCTTTTTGTCGGGATCAGCTTGTCGAGCGTTCTTTGCGAGATCCCGCGCTTCCTAGCGGGAAGCGACTGGTTAGGCGGCTGCTTCATTGGATAATAGATTCTGGGCGGTTGTCTTGTCGTGCGTTTGGAAGGCCACTAGGGTAATGAGTATGCTCAAGACGACACCAAAAATAACAGGGGTTTCCATTCCCATTCGCCATTCGTAAAAGAACCAATTCGAAGCTCCAACGAAATGACCAAGAGTGAAATAGAAAATGCAAATAAACGCCAATCTTCTTTGAAGAATTAATACGAGCCAAAATATCCCCGAGAAATAAAACACACTCCAAAGAACGTAGGCATACCACCCGTGTATCAAGAAGAACCGAGAAATCTCATTAGCCTCATGTACAGTTTCAGAATGAAGCCAATAGCTCGGTGGCTGCCCTATGAGCGTGTTGATCATATCTAGAAGCATTGGGACTAGCATTACCCAGCGGATCCTTTTGATGATCTGGTCCGAGTTCGAACTAATTGTCGGAAATGCTGAAAAAACAATTACGGGTGCAACGACTAAGCCATAAATGTTCGAAGAGTTAATCCCAAGATGCCAGCGGACCGCAAGCCAATTAGTGGCTCCGAAGTAATGTCCGAAAATAATAGAAAACATTGCGACCAAGGCTATTTTTCTTGAAAGAATAGATACAAGCAACAACGCGACTGATAAATAAATCAAACTAGTAATAAGATAGGGCAGCCACCCGTAACCTAAAAAAAAATTAAATGTGGAATTAGTCTCATTGTAAATGGACAATCCATCGCCACGAATGGCCGTTTCAGGATGATGCCAAAAGCTCTCCGGTTGGCCCGAAAGCGTATTGATCACACTAAATAGCATGATGCCCAGCATTGCCCATCGAAGCCGTTTGACTATTGGATCAGTTGTGAATGTGAATATTGGCATGACGGTAGTTGGCATTTTGCAGCCGCCTAACGGACCGGAGCTCCCGCTAAAAAGCAGCGGGATAAATAAGCTGACGGCGGCGAACTGTTAGTTCCATGTAATTCATTGCGCGGACGTATCTGTTAATCATAGCGTTTCCGGCGCACTTTCGCACGGCGAAATCGTCGACCGCTGCTT
>CAYLMV010000274.1:0-2894 GCA_964384415.1 uncultured Chitinophagaceae bacterium
CTTTCGAGAAATGTCGAAATAATTTTCGATAAAATGCCCATTGCTATTCCCAACGGTCCATTTGATTCGTCGACTGTGGTCGAATATGTGTACGGTGTGGAGACTTCGCTGCCGGCCGGCTCGACTTCATTTGCAATGAAACAACTCTTCAACGACGATACCAAATCGGGTTATGGAATATTGACAGGCTCAACATTATACGCCAGGGCCTATGCACTGCCGCGCACATCCTATTCACCGACGTATAATCGGGTAAACTTCAAATACGATATCTTTAATTCCAGCATTATGTTTTCTAACATGGATACTCTCATAGTCCCTTGAAAAAACCAGCTCACCAGTCGCTCCCCGCGAAGAAGCGCAGGAGATCCGATACGCGGGCGACACAAATACGTCATCCCAGGAGAACTGATGAATAAAACATACTTTCTGTTAATCCTTCTCATGGCCCTGGCACAATGGTCCTGTCAATCTCCGTTGTCCAACACGGACATCACCGACCCTTCCACGCTCCAACCGCAGATTCAGGTCATCAAGAGCACCGACTCTACCGGAAGCATGTATAACTATAGGGCGGATATTTATGACAGGCAGTCCCGGTATGTCGAACTCAAGGACGGCGGAGTGAGCGTGAACGGAGAACAATTGATTTTAGTGAGAAGTTTGTTAGGCTCGTATTATCTTACCGATGATCACATTGTTAAATATCAATTCAATACAAAGTACAACTTCATCGTTACATTGTCGGATGGATCCCAATATACTGCGTCAGTAACTACGCCTTCAACAGAGCTTTCTAATTTTTTCGCTCCATCAGAACAAGTGAAGACTCAAAACATGAGAGTGTCATGGACGAACCCCGATACAGGCGCAACGATGTATTTCATGCTGACTATTTATTTCAAAACTGATACATCAGCCGGAGTTCAGTCCAACAAAGTTTCAATACCAAATCCGCGCTTGGGAACATTTGATCTGACACCATCCGATTTCGTAGCGACTCAAGGCACATCGACAGCGGTAGACATTACATTGAACTCGGAAGATCAGGGACAAATCGATTCACGGTTCTATTTTAGCAGCAGGGCTTATTCGCATCAAATGATCACAAAGTCAGTTAACCTCAAATAACATTTTTGTTTAACGTTGTTCAATGCCGCTTAACCGGTCGCTCCCCTGGTGGATCACCTTAGGATTGATGAAATGGGCCGTCGACGATTTCGCTGCGTGACTGCACGCCGTGAATGACAGAGTGAACAGTTACGTTTACACAAAGATCTGCATGCAAATGGCTGTTCGCCGCAACAGTTTACTTGTCCCGCCCCTTATTGGCGGGAGAGCCAATCTTTCAACCCGCACCTCGACCCGAAAACCATGACTCTGCTCAAGATATCATTAAGCGTTCTCCTTCTCACCGTCACTTCATGCGACGCCCAAACAATGTTCGGTTTGCAGGGAGGCATGAATTGGTCAAACTACGATGCCAAGCCGACTCCCGGCGATGTGTTCGGAACGGGATCAGCCCCCAATTTCGGATTTCTGCTCCAATCCAAATTACTTGACCAACTCTACCTGGTTGGCGGCCTTTCCTATGTCAAGAAAACCATCCCCTGGTTAGTTCATCAGTACCTCAAATCAGCTAGTCCGGACATCGAATTCCAGTACGAGTTTACTCAGATTTCGGTGTCCCTGAAAAAGGAATTTCCAATTTACAATATAGGGCCCTACGTCACGGCTGGCGGATCTTACGGCTTCCTTAATTCGGGTTCGTATATAGATGGCCGATTTGGCGGGCAGGCATATACCATGGACTGGACGAATAATTATAGAAGAAACGACTTCGATCTGAACTTCGGTGTCGGGATCTCTTATGATGTTGCTCAGCCGCTATTGATGTTTGCTGAAATCAAATATTCATATGACCTTGTAAGTCTCAATACAAATACAGCAAACAACACGTATATCAGATCTACTCAGGGCTGCTTTGGTATATTGTTCAACATTTAGTGTGGCTATTGACCAGCCGTCCCTCGCTCAGAAGCACGGCATCTCACTGCCTTTAAGCGGGAGCTCCGGACCCTTAGTGTGAGCCATACATTCACTTTGACCATCAACGTAAAACCTATGGAAAAACATACCTCACGTGTTCTCCTGCTTTTCTGTTTGGGATGCTGTTTCATTTCTGCATGCCAATTCGGTCAATACGCTACCGTTACCACCACCAGGCTTGACGGCAACACGTGGATGCTGGAAGCATCCGACAGAACCACCATGTACCTGGTTGAAGGAACGCAAAAAGCACTTCTGATAGACACCGGAACGAAAATAAAAGATCTTGATACCGTTGTCAGTCATCTCACCCAAAAACCCCTTATGGTTGTGATCACCCATGCACACGGCGATCATGCCGGCAATATCAATTATTTCCCCGAGATATGGATGCACCCTGCCGACACCGTTTTGCTTCAAAAGGGGTACACCGGCACGATTCACTTTGTTCACGACGGAGATCTCTTTGATTTGGGTGGGACAACAATTGAAGTGAGTCACATGCCTGCTCATACTCCGGGTTCTATTGTCCTGCTTGACAGGAATGCAGGGAACTGCTTTTCGGGCGATGCATTCGGTTCGAATCATGTCTGGCTGCAGCTGAAACCGCTTTCTCCAATGCAAACCTACTTCAATTCATGCCTCAAGATGGAACAGCTGATGGACAGCGGCATTACAAAGATTTATTGCGGCCATTATTATTACGCAGGGAAACCGTTTGATAAATCGTACATCACCGCTATGCGCCAGCTGGCCGAGGCCCTCGTCGACGGCACTGCCCCCGAGGCCAAGCCGTATTCTCCCAAAGTAGGCTGCGCCAATCCGATGTTCGTTACAAACGGCCC
>CAYLMV010000275.1:0-2856 GCA_964384415.1 uncultured Chitinophagaceae bacterium
CTCGCACAGCTTCATGTTTGTTCTGCCGAGAACGTAGTATGCGCCGGCGTTATCCTTGTCCAGATCAATTGCTTTCTCACAATCGGACTTCACGACTTTCACGAGGTCGATCGAATCCCATACCCCTTTGAAGAGAGCCACGCGCCCGTTTGCGATTGCACGGCGGGTATATCCCATCGATCCGTTCGGGTTTGCCTTAACCGCAAGTTCCGCGAAGTCAAGGGCCTTTTGGTATGTCTCG
Organism: uncultured Chitinophagaceae bacterium; assembly: GCA_964384415.1. GTDB lineage: Bacteria > Bacteroidota > Ignavibacteria > UBA10030 > UBA8401 > JAGVPT01. Next base: position 242 of record CAYLMV010000275.1, read on the forward strand.
AGCATTTTTGATTTCTGTTCATCGGTTCCTGTGGGTTGGTGCTCGCCGATGTCTACATAAGTGCGGCTAATCCGCCAGAGGATTTCATAATTGTTCGGTTCAACAGAGTACGCCTTCATGAACGCGTCAAGCGCCTTGGCGTTTTCGAATGTTTGCGTTGAAAAACTGTCGCCGAGGGCAATCTGAAAAGGGACGTCGATTTTTTGCTGGGCGTTTACAGCATGGCTTCCGAAGAAAAGAACGATTGCTGCCAGGAGTATTGTGCGGGGAGCACGGTACATAGCGATGATCTCCTTAAAAGTTTGTGTTGAAACTTCAGACTACTCTGTAATAATTGCATGATGGTGCGTTCTACCTGTGTCCTTGATTTCTCCATTCTTGGCAAAAGCGCCGCTTCAAGAATAGCGAAGGACGATCTAATCCATGCATGACTCTGATCAGCTGCAATCCACACCCGCCAATGTTACGTAATCATTTCCCTTTTCGCAAACGGAATCCCAAAAATTTTTGCGACCATGGACGACACTTCGTTGAGAGAAACTCATTCGCCGGATAATTGTTAACACAAAATTGACTTGCATTTTGTCGCTTCATTATCCATATTGCCACCGAAATATCGTACTTCTATTATCGTTCGCATTCTGTCCAAACGCCGAGATCACACTTAGGCATACTCCCCATGCCGTTACAGAAATCCTACTTCTTCTGGAAAAGAGTTTTCGACGTCCTTTTTTCCCTCGCACTCATGGCGGTGCTCTTCCCTCTGGTGGTTGTTTTTTCCCTCGCCGTCGCATTAGAGACAAGAGCCTTCCCGTTCTACATCCAGGACCGTGGAGTATTCCTCGAAGGAAAGCGTTTCCGCATTTATAAATTCCGGACGATGAGGGAGCGAAATACCCGGCAGCCTCACTCCGGCGCCGCGAAAATTTTCTCAAAGCCGGAGTATGGAGAATATGTTCCTCCATTCTGCGGATGGCTGCGGCTGACGGGCCTCGACGAACTTCCGCAGTTGTGGAATATCCTGAAAGGAGAAATGAGCTTTATCGGTCCGCGCCCCCTGGCGATCGGAGACCTGGAAGCGATGAAGCTGGAATCTCCTTCCCTCTATAATTTGCGTGCATCGCTCACTTCCCCCGGCGGACTCTCGGGTCTCTGGCAGTTATACGGCGACCGGGAAGAAGGAGTCAAGAATCTCGTCAGCCTCGACCTTCTCTATGAACGGAACCGGTCCATGGCGCTCGATCTCTCGCTCGTTCTAAGAACGATTCCGACGGTTCTGTTGGCCCTCCGTGCCGACGCGATTGTCAAGAAGTCGGGGGTGAGTGTACAGGAATCAGGAGACAGAAGGCAGAGATTGGAATTCAGTATCACAAAGCTAGAATTCAGGTCTTAGTCCACAGGACCAAAGTCCAAAAACGCAAATCACAAATCTTTGCTCAACCAACATACATCACTAACCTCTGAAAGGATCTGCACAATGAAAAAAGTCGTTACCTTTTTATTTACCCTCTTCCTGCTGGGACTCGTCGCACAATCCGCGTCTGCCCAGTTGTTGCAGGAGGATTTTAATTACACGCTCGGTACTCTTCTGAAGAGCGACAATGCAGGATGGCTGGCCCACAGCGGTTCGGGCACGAAGTCACCTTATATCATAGACTCGAACCTGACTTTATCCGGTGTTGCAACGTATCCGTCTAGCGGGAAGGCTCTCCGGATGCGAAACACTGGAGAAGACCTTAACTATAAATTCACGACTGATTCTATCGACCAAAACGTTGGCTCGGGTGTTTTATACGCCTCAATGCTTGTGAAATTTGACAGTGTTCCTTACTATGCCGGGGGTTTTTCAGGCGACTATTTTTTCCACTTTGGAGATCACGGATTACAATCGGGCGGGGCGTGGACTGCTGCAATGAGCACGGCTGATTTTTGGGGTCATCTTTGCGTTCGGAAAGCTATGACAGCTGATAGTGCCATAACATTCGGCGTTACGAAGGGTGCATTGATCGCAGGGACTCTTCCCGCATTCACGGATTCGATTTATTACCTGGGACAGACCTATCTTTTGGTAGAGAAGTATGACTTTGCAGGGGGCGACACATCCGCCTCTAATGTCAGCCTTTATGTGTTCAAGGCGGGAGATGATTGGACAACCGAGCCGGGATCACCTCAAGCTGGACCGACCTATGCCGCCGCTCCGCAGTTTACTACGTTGTTGAGTGGAGCTCAGGAACTCTCTTTCATAGCCTTGCGTCAAGGTAGTTCGTTTAACGGGACGGCGTTTACGATCGACGGAATCCGTGTCAGCCAGAACTGGTCAGCTGCGCCTATGCCGGTTGAGTTGACTGCGTTCAACGCCAACGTAAGCGGCAAGAGCGTGAATCTCACCTGGTCCACCGCAACCGAGGTCAACAACTCAGGCTTCGCGGTTGAAAGAAAAACGGGAACTGGCGCTTTCTCGCAGGTTGCATTTGTAGATGGTAATGGCACGAGCAATGCTCCTCATCATTACAGCTATGCCGACGCTGTTGGAGCCGGATCGTACAGCTACCGCCTGAAACAGATCGACCGCGACGGCAAGATTCAGTACAGCAAATCTGTTGAAGCGACCGTTG
>CAYLMV010000276.1:0-2852 GCA_964384415.1 uncultured Chitinophagaceae bacterium
TAACCAGTCGCTTCCCGCTAGGAAGCGCGGGATCTCGCAAAGAACGCTCGACAAGCTGATCCCGACAAGAAGCGTCGGGACAGGCTGGAATTAGCCGTCGACGATTTCGCCGCGCGGCAGTACGCGAGAATGATATGATCAGCAGATACGTCCGCGCAATGAACTACATGGAACTGGCTGTTCGCCGCCGCAGCTTATTTATCCCGCTGCTTTTTAGCGGGAGCTCCGGTCCGTTAGGCACAGCGTTAAAGGAGACACATTACAATCTATGAAGAAATATAAAATAGCCGGTCTTTATCTTTGCATTCTAGGGCTAATGTTCTTTATAAGCTGCGAAAAACATTCTGATCCTGTTGGTCCATCAACAACTGCTTCGACCCAATCAGAATGGCAAATTACTAACGGTCCTTGCAATGCATATATTGCAAGCATGGGAATTCATCCCAACGGAACGCTATTTGCAGGCACTATAGAGACAGGTGTGTATCGCTTTTATTATGACAAGAATATTTGGACCAAATTGAATTTAGGTGGAAATTGGAGTGATGCTCGTTCAATTGCATTTGATCAACAAGGAAGAATCTATGTAGGTACGGGAGGTGGCAATATTTATCGTTCTTCCGATCTTGGTGATCATTGGACGCACGTTGCAAGCGGACTAACATCAGATTTCATTGGCTCTATTATGGTTGCTCCAGATAATCACATTTTTGCAGGAAGTAATTCAGGGGTGTATAGATCTACCGATCAAGGATCGACCTGGGCTAAAACAAACAAGGGCTTACCAACCAATGTTGTTATTTATTCTTTGATGTGTGGTAACAACAATGTGGTATATGCAGGAGGTGATGGAGGCAGTGGAATATTTTGCTCATTGGACGACGGAAATACTTGGACATCGATGAATACAGTTTCCAATGGTCTATTTACCATGTCACTTATGATTGATCGGAACAATCGCATTTTTGCCGGTACATTGAATCAAGGAGTCTATATTTCAACAGATAATGGAACAAGCTGGAGTTATTCTGGATTAAATAGCGTCCATAATGTTACAAGTTTTGGCCTTGATTCAACGGGAAATGTTATAGTTGCCACATTAAGCGGAATTTATAGACTAACAAATAATAGTAGCTCTTGGAGTTTGATCCAAACTGAGACATCGATAAGCCCGCCTCTATCTATTGCTTCAACCCAATCGAATCAATTGTACGTAGGAACGAGTAGTTCTGGAGTCATTCATTCTACAGATAATGGCACTAGTTGGTCTCAGTGCAATTTTGGTTTGGAACCAGTTGGTATTGCATCATTAACATCTGATAACAATGGAAATATGGTTGCAGGCTCAGGTGGAATTGGTAACATTTACTTTTCGTCCGATGAAGGATTATCTTGGAAGCGAGTCTATACCGGGATCAGCTATGCAAGCATTTCAAGTCTCAACTTAGATCAACATGGTGCAATACTTGCCGGAACTTATTATGGTTCTGTATTGCGCTCGACAGATAATGGTGCAAACTGGACTCCATTTTGCTTAGGAAATATTTCAAGCAACATCACTTCTCTTTCACTATTGCAAAATGGACATATCATCGCTGGAACTGATGGTGCACAGGTTTACAAATCAATCGATAATGGTCAAAGTTGGAATCTAGTAGATACTGCTGCAAGTCATGGAAGTGTCTATTCGATTTTTGCATATTCAAACCAAATATATTCTTGTACTCGTTTCGGCGGAGTCTATAGTTCTTCCGATGAAGGCTTATCTTGGAAACAGATAAATACAGGGCTCACTTGCTTGGAAGCACGGGGACTGATTTCTAATTCCTCAGGCGATCTATTTCTTGGTACGTGGGGCGGAGGAATTTATCGATCTAGCAACTCGGGCAATACTTGGATTCAAACTAATGCGAATCATGTTTCAGGCTACATACGATCTTTAGCAATAAGACAGGATGGAACAATATATGCATGTTTAGGGAACGCTGGAATAATGCGAACAAACGATAATGGAAATACTTGGGCGCAACTTAATGCTGGTTTAAATGCCGCTGAGGTTGATGCAATAACAATTATCCCTAATGGCAGAATAGTAATCGGTGGAAGTGGAATATTCAAAAGCAAATCATTGAATTGAAATGTCATTCAAGAAATAATCTGAAAATGCGGTGCCTAACCAGTCGCTCAAACTGACGGAAGTAGCCGTCGACGATTTCGCCGCGCGTTGTTGTACGGATTTAGGTGCATCTGACTGGAACGTCCGCGCAACGAACTACATGGAACTGGTTTCTTGCCGCCGCAGCTTAACCGCGGTCCGTTAGGTTGGCAAAAGTAATATTCTCTTGGCATCAGGCAAATGATATCCTTTGATCTCAAACATTTGAGTTCCTTTTGGATAAAGTTAGATGATTTCCCTCCAACCCAGCGTGAAGCTCCGCTTTCTAGGGAAAAGCTTGCGTATGTACCCAGTGGCGCCATAGTTCTTGGATCATCACTAGATGAGTCGCATTTGCGGCCTGAGACTCAAAAGTTGGTCGATCTAGTCAGACCCAATCATACCATTGATGTTCAGCTCTTCGATCATGGCATTTCACTCGATGCGGTCATGACCGTTTCAATTGAGCCCGAAGAAATCAAAGCTCCATATAACCTATGGCCAGATTACAAGGGTGAAAGAATAGTCTTTAAAAAATGTGATTCTAAACCGTTGCCAACCTAACCAGTCGCTTCCCGCTAGGAAGCGCGGGATCTCGCAAAGAACGCTCGACAAGCTGATCCCGACAAAAAACGTCGGGACAGGCTGGAAATGGCCGTCGACGATTTCGCCGCGCGAGAGTTCGCCAAGATTGATA
>CAYLMV010000277.1:0-2835 GCA_964384415.1 uncultured Chitinophagaceae bacterium
ACGAAGGACATTACCTTCGAAGTGGTGGTGGTTGACAACAATTCGGGTGATGGAACAAGTGAGATGGTGAAATCAGACTATCCCTCGGCGAAACTTCTCATGAACCCGACGAACATGGGCGTCGCGTCCGCAAGAAACAGGGGAATCGCGGAAGCAAAGGGAAAATATATCTTCATCATTGACGTCGATACTGAACTTTTTGAGAATAGCATTGAGAAGCTCTTTCTTTTCATGGAAGAGAACCCTCAGTGCGGAATTGTGGGGTCGCAGCTTGTCGACGGTGAACGGAAGATGCAGTATTCGAGCAGGCGGTTTCCCAGCCTTCTCGTTATGGTTTTCCGGCGGCTCGATTTCTTTTCCGTCGTAAAGCATTCGGAGGCTCTGCGCCGCCACATGATGCTGGATTGGGATCACAGCGACGTGCGCGAAGTGGATTACGTGATCGGGGCGTGCCAGTTCATCCGCCACGACGTGCTGAACGAAATCGGATCCTACGACAGCCATATCTTTTACGGCCCGGAAGATCTGGACATGTGTCTGCGGGTCTGGAATTCGTCCCGGACAGTCGTGTTCTATCCCCATACGAAGATCTATCATTACGAACAGCGAATCACGAAGAAGAAACCGCTGTCGCTCATTACGCTCCGGCACCTCTACGGCATTCTCTATTTGTTCTGGAAGTACAGAGGAAGGATCGAACGAAAACTCAAAAGTAAACCGTAGGCCCGTGAATCTCATCAAAGTGAGAGCAAAAGCTCTCGTCGTCGTGCTCGATTTTGTCACGATCAACCTCGCCTGGCTGTTGTACTACTACTTCCGGGTTGAGAGCCGCTTGGTGGAGTATTCGGTCAAGCCCGACTTGTTTCTGCCGATGGTGGCGATGTACCTCTACTGGCTGTCGGTCTTCATTTTCAGAGGGATGTATCGGGTCTGGCACGTCCATTCGCGCGTCGACGAATTCACCGCGGTGCTGAAATCTGTTTCGGTCGGATGCCTGATTATTTTTTCACTCCTGTTCTTCGGCGACGCCAATGTCTCCCAGTTTTCGACGAGCAGGATGCTTATTTTTGCCTATTGGGGACTCCTCGTCGGAACGACCGGGATCGGGAGGGTGCTTTTCAGGACGGTGCGTCGTCGATTCCTTATCGCCGGTGTCGGTCTGCACAACGCGGTGATTGTCGGATGGAATGCTAAAGCAAAGGACCTGTATGACCGCGTTCTCCAGCATCCGGCTCTCGGATACCGCATTGTGGGGTTCGTCAAGCTCGATAAGCGGAAAAGCGGAGTGGAATACAAGGGAGCTCGCGTGCTGGGAAACAGCGACAACCTTACGTCTCTCATTGAAAAACACGGAGTGAAGGACATCCTCATCGCTCTCGAATCGGCGGATCACGACAAGCTTCTGGATATCATCGCTCACTGCAACGGCCACGATGTGAGCATGAAGATCCTGCCCGATATGTACGACATCATCAGCGGCCAGGCCCGGACGAACCAGCTCTACGGTTTCCCGCTCATCGAGATCATGCCGGAAATTATGAAGCCGTGGGAGCAGAGCATGAAACGATTGACGGATATTCTTGTTTCAATTATCATCCTCGTTCTGTCGTCGCCGCTCTGGATCATTATCGCTATTGCCATCAAGATGGACACGCCGGGGCCGGCGGTCTACAGTCAGGATAGAGTGGGGAAAGACGGCAAGATTTTCAAGATGCACAAGTTCCGATCGATGCGGGCGGATGCGGAGAAGGAATCAGGCCCGGTGTGGGCCCCTCAGCATGATTCACGGGTCACAAAAGTAGGAAGATTCCTGCGAAACACCCGGCTCGATGAAATCCCTCAATTCATCAACGTCCTCGACGGCGACATGAGTCTCGTCGGACCGAGACCGGAACGCCCTTTTTTTGTTGAACGGCTCTCCAAAGAAATACCGCTGTATCAGCGCAGGTTAAGAGTTCGCCCCGGCATCACCGGCTGGGCTCAGATCAAGCAAGGATATGACCGCTCTATCGACGATGTAAAATCAAAAGTACGGTACGATTTGTTCTACATTGAAAACATGTCGTTCAGGATGGACTTAAAGATATTGCTTTTCACATTCTATATTATGGTGATGGGAAAGGGCCATTGATCAACTCTCGACTATGCCAAAAGCACTCGTCATAACGCCCACATACAACGAAGCAGTCAATCTGCCGAAGCTGATCCCCAAAGTCCTCCATCAATCGAGCGACCTGGAGATCCTTATCGTCGACGACAATTCGCCCGATGGGACGGCAGACATCGTGAAGAATCTGCAGCGCACCAATCCGAGGATTCATCTAATCGAGCGGCCGCGAAAGATGGGACTCGGAACTGCGTACGTCGCGGGCTTCAAATTCGCGATCGAGCATCAATTCGATTACGTTTTTGAAATGGATGCCGATTTTTCTCACAACCCGAAAGAATTGCTCAACTTCCTCGTAAAGATCCAGGATTACGACCTCGTGATCGGATCGCGCTATTGCCGCGGCGTGAGCGTTGTCTACTGGCCGTTTCGCCGGCTGATCCTGAGTTATTTTGCCAACCGTTACACGCGCATCGTGACCGGGATGCCGGTCAACGATGCGACCGGCGGGTTTAAGTGTTACCGCCGGACGGTTCTCGAAAGCATCAACCTCGATGAAATTCGGTCCAACGGCTATGCATTCCAGATCGAAATGAATTATAAAGTCTGGAAAAAAGGATTTCGCCTCTGTGAGATTCCCATTATCTTTGTCGACCGCGACAGGGGAGAATCGAAGATGTCGAAGGATATCGTCTACGAAGCTGCGTTCATGGTGTGGAAGCTGAAGC
>CAYLMV010000278.1:0-2826 GCA_964384415.1 uncultured Chitinophagaceae bacterium
GAACCGTATCATTGCCGTGTCCATCCCAAGAGTGCCGACGGTGTTCAGAAGAAAAAAGAGGACGTTGAACGTTTCAAAGAGTCCGTATTGTTCGGGGCGGAGGTAACGGGTGAATACGGGGAGCAGGAAGAATCCGATGAATTTGCTTGCGATGGTGCCGAGCCCATAGACGAACGATGCGGAAACAAGCGATTTAACGGCTTTCAACATACTTGGTTTACGGGCCTGCAGATAAAGTGAGACGGTTCGCCGGCGGAATTCTAAAAACGGTGCAACGCCCGCGGTTGTGTGCGCGCCCGGGCCGTGCCCCGGATTCTCTACCAGGTAAATTTATTTTTGTAGTGCTCTACGATGAGCGGCAGCTCCTCGTCAAAGCTCTTGAGATTCTTCCAGCCCAGCTTTCTCAAGGCGGAATCATCCAACGAATACCGAATGTCTTCGCCTACCCTGACGTAATTGAACTGGGCATGCTCTTCGAGAGGCACCGGTTTTCCGAAGTAACATCGCAGGATTTTTGCAATGACCTCTTTGTTCGTCGCTTCGTTGTTGCCCGAGATATTGTAGATTTTGTTCCGCTCGCCTTTTTCGACAACATGGAGAACGGCGTTCACCATATCATCGACGTGGAGCCAGTTCCTGACATACGAACCGTCGCCGTGGAGAGGGATTTTCTTCCCAAGCGAAAGATACTTTACGGCCTTCGGTATTAGTTTCTCTGGATACTGGCCGATCCCGTAATTATTTGTCGCCCTGACGATATTGAACGGGACATTGTATGAACGATTCCATCCAAGAATAAGCATGTCGCCGGCAGCCTTGCTGGCGGAATAGGGATTGCTCGGCTTCAACGGATCTGTTTCCTTGTGCCTGCCCGCTTCCAGGTCGCCGTAGACTTCATCGGTACTGATCTGGAAGAACACCGGCATTTCGTAATTTCTCTTCGCGCGCACCAGCTCGAGCAGATTCTGTACTCCGAGGATGTTCGAGTGGAGGAACCTGGTGCTGTCGATGAGGCTGTTATCGACATGCGTCTCCGCGGCGAAATTAATAACGTAGTCTACTTCGTAGAGGTGATCAAGTTCAGCGATGTCCGCCTCAAGGAATCTGAACGAGTCATAATGGGAGAACTCTTCAAGGTACTCCGGACGGGCAGCGTAGGTCTTCTTGTCAATGGCCCACACCTGCCATCCCTTTTTCAGGCAGGCCCTTGTAAAATGTGATCCCATGAATCCGAGGCAGCCGGTTATGCATACGACGATCAAGGCGGTACTCCTTTCAAATTATTGTCGCTGTAAGGGGCGATCCCCAATAATGCTGATTTACGAAACGATCTTCGGTTCCGGACAAGGGAGGATGTATGAACCTTTGAATCCAACCTTCTTGCACCGTTCGACGATCTCCTGCTGAAAATTCCACGCGAGGAGGAGCAAATGATCCACCCTGGCATTCTGCAGATCCTTGATGCCCGTGATTCGCATGCGCGATCCCGGGGTGTAGTAATCCCACTTCTTCGGGTTATCGTCGATTGCAATCGGAACCATTTCGTTCGTGATGCCGAAGCAATTCACAAGAGTGTTGCCTTTTGCACTCGCTCCATACGCCCACACCACTTTTCCTTTTCGACGCTCGCCTTCCAAAAGTCCCAGAAGTTTCTTCTTGTTCAGCAGAACTCGTTCTGCAAACAATTTGTACGGTTCCTTCAACGTGATGCCGAATTTTTTCTCGCGGTCGAGATACGTTCCAACATTCTCAGACACAGGATAGTCATGTGCCCTCGAAACATAGATGCGCGTCGTTCCGCCGTGAAGGTGCTTGAAGTATTCCACGTCAAAAACTTTCATGCCGTACATTTTCACCAGGTGATCGGTCGGAGTAACGCCGATGTAGGATAGATGTTCGTGGTACGCCGTATCAAACTCGTTGTTCTCTATGAAATCCAGCACGTAGGGGTATTCGATCACGAAAATACCCTTCTCATCAAGGCAGGCGGCGACCGCCTTGACAAATTCGTGGACGTCGTCGACGTGCGCGAACACGTTCGTTGCCGTGATAATCTTTGGTTTGCCGGCCGCCGCGATCACGTCGCGGGCTACTGCGGTCGACCAGTAGGTGTTCAATGTCCGGATACCGGCTGCGTTTGCTTCCTGTGCGAGGTTTACGGCAGGGTCGACGCCGATGACCGCCATTCCCGCATCTTTGAATTTTGACAACAGACATCCATCATTGCTGGCGATGTCCAGAACAAGGTCGCCCGGTTTGCACCCCGCACGGCGGGAGAGCGTGCCGGCCATTTCCACGCAGTGAGACCGAAAGGTCTCGGTCGTTGAGCTGACGTAGAGATAGTTCCGGAACATGAGTTCGGGATGGACGACTTTTGTGAGCTGGCTCAGTCCGCATGTCGTGCAGACCTGAATGGCGAGTTCCTCGCTAAATTCCGGAGCGGAGAGTTCCTCCGCCTTCAGATATGAATTTGCGAGAGGCGTCTTGCCAAGATCGATATATTTGAAGAGCGTATCCGAATTGCAGACCCGGCAGCGGGTTTGTGATTTTGTCTCAAACATTGTGACGTTCCTTTTAGAAGCTTCCTCGATGAAAGTCGTCTTTCGGCGAGCTCACGACCTGCATGATCGCTCCCTTTCCGAGCGCCCAGCTTATCATAGAAAGCGCGACGGCCGGGCCGATCAGAATGAGAGTAAGAAGGAGGTCGAGGACTCTGTTGGCCGTCAGAGGGTCCAGATGCATTAGGTATCGCGTAAGCTTATTTCTATTGTTGAAATGGCGGTTCAGAATGCTCTGAACCCAGCCGTATGGATCGTGTTCGAACGA
>CAYLMV010000279.1:0-2812 GCA_964384415.1 uncultured Chitinophagaceae bacterium
ATGCCAAAGTGAATCCGACAAAGCTCCATTGGGATTGGTCGACAGCCGGCAAACTAAGAGACGGGAAACCGTACGAAGAAACGGATTCGAACGGAACAGACGTGTACATGTCCATCAAAGGCTCATTCATCTGGGGTAAAAACTTAAAACCGGACTATGTCTGGTTCAACGGAACCGCAACACACTATCTCCTCGGAGATACCTTCGATCCATCCAGGCCGTTGAAGCTGAATGAATTGTACGGCAGTTATGGTGATCCCGACGCGAAGATTTATCCCGTAAAAATCCATCGGGCGAATCAGATCTATGACACAAAGAATCGCTATCTCATTCAGCCAAAAACAGTATCAAACAAACCGGGAGACGGCGGCTATTGGGGAGAATTCAACTGGCAGCGATCGGCGGAAGAGGGAATGAAGCTCGTCAATCTTCCGTACAGCGGTCAGTACGGATTTACCGAAACCGAAATGTACTGGCCAATCAATCACATGGTCTCTTCAAAGGAACGCGCCGTGAAATGCATAGAATGTCACACGCGCGAAAACGGACGGCTTGCAGATCTTGGCGGATTCTACCTGCCGGGGAGAGATTACAGCCCATGGGCTGAACGGCTCGGAGGGGGCATCATCCTGCTTACATTTGCGGGCGTCATCGTTCACGGCGGCGCGCGGATTGTACTGACGCGCAAGAGAAAGGACTCCAAGTAACATGAAAAAAGAATACGTGTACCGGGCATTTGAACGATTCTGGCATTGGGCGCAGGCGGCCTTGATAATTTTTCTCGGAGTGACAGGCTTCGAAATTCACGGATCGATCCGTTTCTTTGGCTACGATCAGGCCGTGCGTTATCATAACGCCGCGGCGATGAGCTTCCTGACGCTTATCGTCTTCGCCATCTTCTGGCATTTCACGACAGGCGAATGGAGGCAGTATTTGCCGACGTGGAAAAATTTGCGCGCTCAGGCAGAATACTACGTCTTTGGAATTTTCCGCAACGCCCCCCACCCGACGCGAAAAACCGTGCTGAGCAAACTCAATCCCCTGCAAAAGCTGGTCTATGCGGGCCTCAAGGTTCTCGTCATTCCGGTCATGGTCATCACCGGCCTCCTCTATATGTTTTACCGTTACCCGCAGCGATACGAGGTGCTCAGCCTGAACATCGGCGGACTGCAGCTGATCGCAACACTCCATACGATCGGCGCATTTTTTCTCGTTTCATTCTTTATAATGCATTTGTATCTCATCACCACCGGACACACCGTCACTTCAAACCTTAAGGCGATGATCACGGGGTACGAAGACCTATTCGCCGAATCTGATGCGAGCGAAATGAGAATCCACAAAACGGAAACACAGAAGGTGACTGTATGAAGACAAAATATATGAATCCCTATCTTGCCGGCTTCTTCCTTGGCCTTGTGTTGTTGGCGACCGTTTTTATCACCGGGCGCGGCCTTGGAGCCAGCGGGGCAATTAAGAGTGTCGTTGTCGCCTCAGTTGACGCTGTGGCCCCGGCGCACGCGGAGGGTTCGTCTTTCTATGGAACCTACGTGGGTCCCGGAAAAGACAATCCCCTAAAATCATGGCTGGTCTTCGAAGTCATTGGCGTTGTTATCGGAGGATTTGTTTCTGGCCTGATTTCTGACCGGTTAAAGGTTGTGACAGAATCAGGCCCGAACGTGAGCCGAAAAACCCGCTGGTTCTTTGCCGCCATCGGGGGTTCATTGTTCGGGATCGGTGCGCAATTTGCACGCGGTTGCACAAGCGGCGCAGCGCTGAGCGGTATGGCTGTGCTTTCCACGGCTGGATTTGTAACAATGATGGCAATTTTCGGAACGGGGTACGCTGTTGCGTACTTTGGCCGTAAGCTCTGGTTATAAGAATTCGACAAAGGTGAACTCATGGGACCATTTGTACCTGACTTAATTTCTGACCAACTCAATCTCGTTGTCGCGCTTTTTCTCGGGATCGGTTTTGGCTTTGTCTTAGAACAAGCGGGATTTTCCTCATCGCGGCGCCTCGCCGGTCTCTTTTATGGCTACGACTTCACCGTGTTGCGGGTCTTCTTTACCGCAGCCGTGACGGCAATGAGCGGCATTCTGCTTCTCGGGTATTTTGGATTACTGGATACTGATGCGATTTACGTCAATCCAACCTGGCTTCTGCCGGCAATCGTTGGAGGAGCAATTATGGGCGTCGGATTTATTCTGGGCGGCTATTGCCCCGGTACAAGTATCTGTGCTGCTGCCATCGGGAAGGTTGACGGGATGTTCTTTGTCGGAGGAGGATTGCTCGGCGTGTTCGCTTTCGGCGAGCTCTACCCGCTCTATCATAACTTTTACGAATCAACTTCGCTCGGGTCGATCAAGGTGTTCGATTCGCTCGGCATTTCCCAAGGACTTTTTGCTTTTTTGTTGATCGCCATGGCGGTCGCCGCGTTTGCAGTGACGACAATGATTGAGAAGCGGGTGGATAAGACCTCCGCTCCTTCACTGGCGTTCAAATCATCCAGCCATATTGCGGCCGCTTCGCTAGTCCTTGTTCTCGGAATTATTTTCATTTTCCTGCCCGACCGGAAAAACCATCTTATTGACAAGGTATCCGACGCAGCATTCATATTTACCCATCCCGCGAAAGAGATGGAGATTGACGAACTTGCTTTCCGGATCGTGGATGGTGAACCGAATATTCGGATCATTGATATCCGCAAGCCGGAATCATTTGCGAAACTCGCCCTTCCCGGGTCGGTCAACGTCCAGCTGCGCGATTTCTTCAGCAAAGACTGGATCGCCCCTTTCTCACTGCGGCATGT
>CAYLMV010000280.1:0-2806 GCA_964384415.1 uncultured Chitinophagaceae bacterium
AAATTCTGCAAGTGGAGGGGCCGAAATGTAGCGTGATTGGATTTAAGAGTCAAGCCGAGTTTTCGTGTTATCCGATTTTATTGTCTCGCATTCGATGTTGTTCATCGAGGATAGGCGTTTCTACACGGACGAACATCGGTTACTGCCACGAGGCTGCCGAGAGCCGCAGAAAACCTCGCTAGTGCTGGTTCCAAAAAGTAACCTTGTAATCGAAAATGCTCGGAGAGATTTCCGTTCTTTCTTTGAGGCCAAAGAAAGAACCAAAGAAAGCCTGCGGAATCGAAACGCACGCGATGCTTCCGACGCACAGGCTGCAGGAAACGGCTCGCTCGTGCCTCCTGCACACTCCTGCCGTTTTCTGAACGCTGCATCGCCTCGCCTTCGCTCACCGCCGTCGATTCCGCTGGCCGCCACACTGAAGGAACAGCGGAGGTTTGTCCTCATACAAAATACTAGAATCCTTTTTAGGTAGAGCACTAGGAACCTGGTCGAAAAGTCAAGTCCAGAAGACGTCACCCCGAGACTTCTTTATTCGGGGTCTAAGAGATGTCCTCCAAGGGCGGACATGACGTTCTGCGCCGGCTCACTATTCAATCAAGTTTCTACAACCGTTTCTAAAAATAGTCTTGCATTTTGCCAGCGGACGCTTCGCGGGGATGACACTTCTTTGGACTTATTACAAAGTCTGCATCACTTCGTGATTATCTGGACGCATCGAAGCGTCAATTAGACAAAGTAGCCCACTTTCGGCTGGTTCAACACGTTGCCTTTTTCTGCCTGAGAGGCAAGGATGTCCGATTGGATACTCAACGCTAATACGCTTCCGCTCGAAGAGCTGAATACATCCTGGCAGTTGTGTCGTCGATCTCTGTCCTGCTCTTTCTCTAACATTTGTCCCCATGCTCTCCGTATCCAGGCGCCCTGCATTTCGGGCACATGGTTGATATTCGCCAGTTGAATTTCAACACTTCCTTTTTTCCCTTTCCAAACCCTCAGTATTCAGTCTGTTTTGGCCGCTTTTTGAAACAACACCGCCACGACAATGTGGCACGTGCTTTGAAGAAATGCTGTGCAAGTCATATGGAGAGAAGACAAACGATCGCCATGAAAACCAGAACGGGAAAACAGAACGACACGCCGCTTGCGAAGGAGAGTTTGTTTAAAGAATGCACCATGTGCGGGCAGCAATGGTCGACGAAGGATGATTTCCTTGAGGATGAGGAGATCCACCTCAACGGATACCAGTGGAACAAGAAAAAACTTCGTTCGGGTGAAAGCATTGCCGGCTTGCTCATTTTTACGCATGCCAAGTCAGGCTGCCGCACAACTTTGGGAATAGAAGCGGGCAGATTTAGAGTCGTTCGCGATTGCCCCAAATGAATATCGAAATTAATCAGTCTCAGCATCAAGCTGCTTTTTAAAAGTCACAATCTACACGGAGATTACAATGGAACATGAATTAACAATGTCGCTGTATGTGCACGCAATTGATGGTGGAGACCAGTGTCCGGAGTGCGGACATCTTTGGTCTGACATTGGCGTGGCACACTACCACGATTGCCGGTATTTTTTTGTCGACGGCGATAGCGAAGAGGATGAATGCTTCTTCGAGGAAGTTGCGGAACCGAGACACAGTCCGATGATGAAGACTGCGGCGTAGTATTGGATGGGGAGGACTGAGAAATCTCGTTCTCCCCAAACCAGTGCTTCAGCCGTCCCGGAGGGATTCTTCGGAAAGGTATCCCTTCGTGAGACTCGTCCCGATGAAAAACATCGGGATTCACTCAACATCACTGTCAGGACGGAGTCGAAGTGTCCAACGGCAAGAATTCAGGAATATCTTTTGAATGCGCCGCCAGTACGCCCGGAAGCATTTGATGCTCATCGCTGAAATCTACTCTCCATGGGACACAATCTTGGAGCGAGTGGTTCCGGCTTTCACCATTTCGACCCTCTCTAGTCAGGGTCTGCTTGTTGTTCGGATTCACGATGACCTTTAAGAGACGGACAGCAGGATGAGCAAAGATATCGGATCGAGTTTCTGACAGGCTAAATCCCGCAAATCCATTAAAAGTGTCACTATGAGTTTTATATGCAAATGAAATTTCAGATTACTTCAAACAACGCTTTACTCATTATAACAATTACATCCCGAAAGGATATCAACACATGAGTTCGAAACCAGCAACGAAACAAAGCCCAGGAAAGAAATCGGGATCGCACCAAGACGCAGCCATGACGGAGATTCTTCGCCTGGCCGAAGCGGCAAAGGCGGGACGACTTTCCGAACGGGCCGACCTTTCCAAATTCGAGGGGGAAGCCAAATCCCTGCTGCAGGGCATCAACGAGATGCTCGATGCAGTCGTCAAGCCGTTGAATGTCTCGGCAGAGTACATGGACCGTATCTCGAAGGGTGACATTCATGCGAAAATCACGGACACGTATAATGGCGATTTCAACGAGATCAAAAACAACTTGAACGTCTGTATCGACGCAATAAGCTTGTTGGTTTCGGATGGTGTGACGCTCGCGCAAGCTGGTATCGAAGGGAAGTTGGCAACGCGTACAGATGCAACCAAACATCAAGGCGAGTTCCGCAAAATCATCGAGGGAACAAACAAGCTGATGGATGCAGTTGTCAAGCCGTTGAATGTCTCGGCAGAGTATATGGATCGCATCTCTAAGGGAGATATTCCTGCGAAGATCACGGACACCTACAATGGCGATTTCAACGAGATCAAAAACAACTTGAACGTCTGTATCGATGCAATCAACATGCTGGTATCGGACGGCGTGACGCTGGCGC
>CAYLMV010000281.1:0-2780 GCA_964384415.1 uncultured Chitinophagaceae bacterium
TTCATCAAACGAAAAGGAATAGCGAGCCTTCTCCAAGCATATCGGCAGTACGTCGATGCCAATCCGGGCGACCCGTGGGGTATCGTGCTCGTTGGTGAAGGGGACGAGTTGGCGATGCATCAGAAAACCATGGAGCGGTATCCTTCTGTGAAGTTCGTCGGCAGCCAGTTCGGCGACCAACTTTGCGTTTACTACGGATTGGCGAGCGCGTTTATCCTTCCCAGCGAGGTAGAGACATGGGGGCTTGTGGTGAACGAAGCGATGGCGTCACACCTTCCCGTGCTCGTGAGCAGCGGTTGCGGTGCGGGCCACGCCCTGATTGAAGAAGGAAAAAATGGGTGGACTTTTGAACCGGGAAATGCGGAACGGCTCTCGGATCTCATGTCCCGGCTTTCCCAAATGCCTCTTCCACAGCTCAAGAAGATGGGCGCTCATTCTAAAGAAATAATCGGGCATTGGTCGCTGGATACATTCGCCGACAGCGTCATCCGCGCCTCGAAATTTTCGCGCCGTGAGCGTGGCGGCATTCTCGCAAAATTTTTGACAAAAGTATGGACGGGCAGAATCAGCTTTTACCCCTGAGGGGGACGGGATTTGAAACGATGACTCGACCAAGAACATCTTCACGACAACGCGGAACCAGAATCTTTCTACTAACATTCTGTGTGCTTCTCGGCGCTGCGTTTGCAGCCCTCTTCTACGTTCTCTATGAAAGGGGACTATCATCAGAGCGCGAGCGGGTCGAACACGACGTGGACTTGCTAAGCTCTTCGCTTCAGGCGATCCTTCTTTCGAACGAGCGTTTCTTTTTGGTTAAGACAAGGGACGAGGGAAATGAATTAGAGCAAAGACAAAGATGTCGGGACTATGTCTCTTCGCATCCTGAAATTGCCGCGGTGACGTCCAAGACACCTCAAGGCGCCCTCCGATGGGCAGTGACAAGCGATTCTTCTCCGGATTCTTATCCTCAACCTGCTCTCGAGAACGTTCCCCTTTTTTCTTACGCCAAAAAATGGGAAAGCGTGTACTACTCCAGACCGGTTCTCGTCGGACAGTCGTACTACTTCAAAGCAAGTTTTGATATCAACACGCCGGGGGTTCAAGGGGGCAGGTTGACAGTTATTTACACGGCCGAGGGACTTCTTAAAGAAGTGCTGAGACTTCATCCGATGCAAAATTCTGAGGTTGCTCTTTTCTCCAGCGCCGGACAAGGAATTGCATCAACCGGATATTCGAACGCTCCCGCGGCCGTACGCACCCAGCGTGCCGTGAACGGTTACGGTCAACTCCTGAGTCTCGACGTCGCGAACAGCGGATATTCGTTCTGGACGCCAAAACTGATAATTGCCGCGCTGCTCTGCGGGCTTTTGTGTGTTGCCGCTGCCGTTATCATGTCTCTTCTTCAGAAAGACGTGGGGAAGCTGAAGTCGGCACAATCATCTCTCAATAGCAGCGAAAAACGTTTTCGAACAATCTTTGAAGGCTCCGCCGACGGAATTCGCCTAATGGATGCATACGGAAGAACTGTGATGGTGAATTCCGCCTACTGCGACCTCGTGAAGAGTTCGCCCGAAGAACTGCTTCGCGAATACAATAAAGGTGATGAAAGCCTCGAAGAACGCTATGCATCCAATTCGGCATTTCGCTCCCAATTCAATGCCGGGTCACTCAAGATGCCGGCTACGCAAGTTATTACGCGGCACGGAGGAGAGGTAGTCCCCGTAGAAGTAAGCCACTCATTTATTGAATTGGGAGCGGGAGAAAAACTCCTTCTCAGCGTTTTTCGCGACGTGAGCGAAAAGAGAAATCTTGAATTGGAATCACAGCAAATCCAAAAGATGGATGCTTTAGGCGAATTCGCGGTCGGAATAGGGAATAACCTGAAGAATATTTTCGGTATTATCATGAATGCCGCAGAAATGGTCGACAAAGAAGCCCCGGCAGGAGCGAAGCTCTCGAAGTACACGACGATGATCCTCGCAGAGTCGAAACGTGCTTCGGAACTTGCAGACGATCTTCTTGTCTTCGCCCGGTCGAAGGAATTGGAAAAAAAGCCTGTCTTGATGGAAAGATTAGTTCACCAGGCAGAGAGGATTCTGAAGCACTCGCTTCCTCCTTCAACCCGAATCTTTGCAACGACCAACGACAATCATTCGGTCGTCGAAGGAGATGTCCATCAGCTCCATCAAGCAATCGTTAATCTTGCTCTCGCCGCTCAGGCCCGCATCTCCGGCGAGGGCGAAATACGGATTGCGACTGCGGTAGCCCACCCTGCCGTCGTCAGGAAACGGTCGCCCGCGCTGGAGGGAAGAGAATTTCTTGAAATTAGAGTTTCGGATACCGGAAAAGTGCTGGACGAGTACACCTAGCGGCGAATGTTTGAACCGTACTTCGATGCGAAGGCGTTAGATCAAAGTTCCGGCCTCAGGCTCTCTGTTGCTTACGCCATCGTCCAGCGTCACTCCGGATTCATTGCGGTGGAAAGTGAGACGGAAAAGGGAACTTCGATCTCTCTTTATTTGCCCGTATCGAATCATGAAGTGCCGAGCGAGGCGGGCGCCGTGATGGAAGAGCCGCACGGAGGGAACGAGTGTATTCTCGTCGTTGATGATGAAGAATCGTTCAGACAGCTCTATGCGCACGGTCTTGAGTCGGTCGGGTATAAAGTGTACATGGCTGAAAACGGAGAAGAAGCATGCACGGTGTACAACAATCATCAGGGAGAAATAGATTTGGTCGTCAGCGACTTGATGATGCCGAAGGTTAACGGAGAGGAACTC
>CAYLMV010000282.1:0-2779 GCA_964384415.1 uncultured Chitinophagaceae bacterium
TCAAGTCGTGACGATTGGCACTTACCCGGCGGGATCTTCGAGACCTCAAGATCAGTACACCATCAAGATACTGCTCCAGCCAAGCCTTTTCTCCAAGTTTGCATATTTCTCCGACAACGAACCGAACAACATTTTCTGGACGACAGGCGATACTGTCTGGGGGCCGTATCACAGCAATACGAAGATCTATGTCAACGGAAATCCGGTGTTCAACGGCAAGACGACAAACTACCAGGGTCTCAGCAAACAGAACACGAGTGACAAGCCTGCGTTCAACGGCGGATACGAAACTGGGGTTTATATAACCATGCCGACTGATATGAACACGCTGAAGGGAAAAGCTCAGCAGTCGGGAGGCGGATTTTATCAGAAGACCGGCAAAGACTTGTATCTTACCTTCAACGCAGATAGTTCCGTGACGTACAGATCCGGAACGACTGGCGCATGGACTAAGAAGTCCCTTGCCACATTTGCGGGCAGCAACAAAGTTATCGTCAATGACAGCGGCAATATTCACGTCAAAGGAAGACTGAGCGGCCAGGTCACGATTGCCGCCCTGAACAACACCTCCAGCACTACGAGGGGCCTGGTCTACATCGATTCATCTGTTGCCTATACTACCAATCCCATTAACAATCCGTCGTCGAAAGACATGCTGGGAATTGTTGCTACTAATAACATCATGATCAAGGACACCTCCTACAACAATACTTCCGCAGGAATTACAATCCAGGCTGCCATGTTCTCGCAGGACGGCGGGTTCGGAGCAGAAAACTACGACACGAGGGCTTCAGGAGTTAACGGGAGCATCAAACTGCTGGGGGGTATCAGCCAGAAGGCAAGACAGGCGGTGGGGACGTCCGGATCGCCCGGCACCGGGTTCAAGAAAAGTTACTTCTACGACAATAGAATGCTCGTAACTGCACCCCCGTCATTTCCGACGACTGGCAGCTACGAAATCCTTGAATGGCTGGAGTAATGCCGCAGGATCGAGTTTCCCCATCGGCACATCCCGATGGATTTCCCGGCCAAATCCCACACATGAGCAGGGCTGCAGTGTCTTAAGGAAACGCGGAGAAAGGCCGGTAAAAGGCCTCTCCGGCGTGCCTCCTACCCAAGTTTTTATTGACTTTCACTAACTGTTTCAATATATTCACCACGACATCTAATGTAACGCTTGAGATTTATCTCAGTAGTGCATTTTCTTTTGGCCAGGAACAAAACTTAACCTTCACATTCGCTGAGTTTTATTGATGGATCCAGCAGTTGGAACCGCAATGGCTCCCACGGTGGACGAGATACAGGCAAAAGCAAGGGAAATACTGAAGCAAATGGTCGCTCAGATTCCCGAAAGTGTTTATGGCCTTGAGCGCCAGATATTTATTGGCGATCTCGTTGAAAAACTTCCGGTTGAGAGTCGTACGGTTTTGCGCGGCTTTATCAATTCGATTCTGATGCGGATGTTCACGATCAATGCATCCGATATCGATTTTGGCGGATTCGGGGGACAAGGGCTGGTCTGGTACCGGGTCTTTGGCTCAAAGAAACCCGATTTATCATTTGCAAAGCTAGAGTTTGATGAGATCAACATCTTGATTCAGTCGTTGTTGATGGCTCGTCAGCGGCAGGTCTTGTACGAGAACAAGAACCTGGACCTTTCCTACATGATTCAGGATGGCGAGAACGTGCTCCGTTTTCGTGCGGACACATATCTCGATCTCGATCAAGTTGCGCTGAACATGCGCGCTATCAACCAGACGATACGCCCGTACAAGGCGCTTGAGCTTCATCCAAACATAACGAAAATCGTCAGCCTTGCTCACACCAAAGAGGGACTGACGCTCGTCACCGGTATCACCGGTTCGGGGAAGAGCTCCACGCTCGATGCGATGATCGACCTCAATAACCACACCGTCGACGGACACATCGTCATCATCGCTTCGCCGATCGAGTTCGTGCACAAATCGGACCGCTGCATTGTTCGTCACCGGGAAGTGGGTAGAGACGTGCTGTCGTTCAAGGACGGCGCCATCCAGGCTCTCCGGCAGGATCCCGACATCATTGTCATCGGCGAAATGCGCGACCCGGAGACGATCATGGTTTCGCTTGAAATTACCGACAGCGGGCACAAAGTATTTTCGACGCTGCACACGGCGTCGGCCGTCGAGAGCATCGACCGTATTATCGGCGAGGTTCCGCCCGTGGAGCAGGAGCGGGTGAGGAACAGAATGGCGGATGTTCTCCGCTGCGTGATGTCGCAGAAACTTATTCCGAGTCTCGACGGCAAACGCGTCTTGGCGAGGGAGGTTTTGGTGATGACTCCGTCTGTCCGATCGGCGATCAAGAACAACAACACGGGGGAGATCTATCAGATGATCCAGGAATCGGGCGAGCAGGGCATGACGACCATGGAACAGGATTTGAAACGGTTGTTCGTCCAGAAGAAAATCTCGATCGAGTCCGCCATCAACTACTCGAATAACAAGAAAAGGATGCAGCAGCTGCTGGGGGCAGGCGCAGTTGCGTAAACGCCGGTGATCAGTCGGCGAACGTAACGCCCGCGCGTCGCACATGCCGGGCCATCGACATAACAAACCATAGTATCCACACCGACACAATTCTTCCATGTCTTATTCGAAAGGAGAAGGAAAAACTGCCTTAGCGATTTTTGTCGACGGACTCGATGTTAAGTTTGTCCATGTCGCGCTGAGGAACAAGCAATTCCATCTCGAAGATTTCAAGACAGTCAGTCTCATCAAGAAACTGGAAGAGCGGCAGG
>CAYLMV010000283.1:0-2743 GCA_964384415.1 uncultured Chitinophagaceae bacterium
ATCCCCTCAACGTAAAACGTAAAACCTATAACCTTTAACTCTTCTCTTCTGTCTCTTCTATCTTCTCTTTTCTTTCTTATCTTTTTTTTCTTCTCTCTTCTCTCTTCTCTCTTATCTCTTAAAACTCAACACTTACACCCAGCGACGGCACAATGCCGAGCGAAGGGGGCTGCTCCGCCCGGTTGTCTGCCTGATTCCAATCCGGCGGTTCCAGCGTTTTGCGGTTGTAGACATTCTCTATATCGAGATAGATATTCAGACTGCTCCGTTCGTACTGCCACCGGCGCGACAGCCTGAGGTCGAGGCCATGGTTGATTCCCACCCGCTGCGAATTGTAGTCTGAGCTCAGCCGGTTGAACGTTCCGAGTGTGTACGGAGTGTACGGAATCCCGGTGTAAAACCGGAAGGTACTGGTCGCCTCCCAGCGTTCATCGAAGATGTAACCGAAGCCGATGTTCATTTTCCAGCGCTGGTCGTTGCTGCTGGGCCTCAGGATTCCGTCGAGCGCTCTGAACATCGTCTCGCTGTAGCTAAGCGTAAACCGTGTGTAGAAAGGAGTTTCGGAGAACCGTTTCTCGACGTAGAGATCGACGCCGTGTGAGAATCCGGTTCCGCCGCTTGAAAGCCAGTCCAGCCCGAACGAAGAGTACGCATCGGCGACGTTTCGCAATTCCATACCCGTGTTTACCATGACGAGGTACTGGCGTGTGACACTTGCCGGATAATCGAGATAATCCTTGATATATCCTTCGAGGTCCACTTTCAGGTCCCCGGCAAAAAAGTGTTCGATCCCGAGAATGTATTGGTTCATCTTCAGGTAGTTCAGATCTTTGTTCAGGTAGAGAGGATTTCCAACCACCCAGATGTACGACGGAGCCTGGAGATATTCTCCGATGCTCCCCGTGAGCTTTGTGACGTCGGAAATGGCGTACGAAAGCGAAAGCCTCGGTCCCGCCGCAAACGAGTTCGTGATGAGACTCAGGTAGTCTCCCCGGACTCCTGCGATCGCTGTGAAGGGCCCGATGCGCTGTGAGAGTTGGACGTACGCTCCGGCCTTGTATCCCGTCGTGTCCCTCGAGAAATTGATTACAACAGTGTGTGGGTCAGTCGTAAATCCCGTTGTAAACGCCTGAAGGTTCATCGCCGTGCCGAGGCGGGCAATCCTCCCCTGGACTCCGAACGAGAGATCGGTAGTCTTTGTGATATTCAGCTCAACATCATCGCCGAGCGAAGTCTCGCGCTCTATTGATTTGTTGGAAACGTACGGGTTATGCGCGTCCCCTTTCTGATGGTAGCTGAAGTCGGAATAGGAGTTTCGAAGCGTCACGAGGGAATAACCGGCAGAGAAACCGTGCCTCCACGTCGCGCCCCCGATACCTTCGTTCTGATTGCTGAATAATTGTCTGGCGTTGAGATTCCGCTCCGCTTGCGTGTCGTTGAAGAACCTGACCTTGTCGATCGCGCCTGTTCCCAGCACTTCGAGCTCGTCGGAGTTCCCCAGCCGGTACGTCCCTTTCGCAAGGAAATCCCAATAGTACGGCGCAAAGGCAAACCCGTAGTACTTGAAAACCGGGTCAAGATAGCTTCTGCGCACCGAAAGAAGGTACGCTCCGCCGTCTGAAACCGGACCTTCCAGATTGAGCCCGGCCTCCGTTGCAGAGACGGTGGCTTTCAGATGGTACTCATCCGTGCGGGCATCGCGGATGCCGATCGACATGACCGACGACAGCTTGTCTCCGTAGCGGACACCGAAGCCCCCAGACGAGAAAGAAGTGTTCTCCACAAATTCAAGGTTAATGAAACTGACCGAGCCGGCGCTGGAGCCCTGTGTGCCGAAGTGATCGATGTTGGAAATTTCGATCCCGTCGACGACAAAGAGGTTTTCGCTCGCACCGCCCCCCCGGACGAGAAGATCGTTCCGGTCGGGCCGCATCTGGGCGACGCCGGGGAGCGCGACAACGTCCCGCACAACATCGTCGAATGCGCCCGCAGCGTTGTGAATTTCTTTGTACGCAAGGTACTCTGCCGTCGCCGGCAGTCCGGGAATCAGAAGCTGTTTGGCCGTGATTTCAACCTCTCCCACTTCGATCGACTGCTCCGCCAGCGCAAACGTGAGCCTCGTCTCTACGGAGGAGCGCACGACGACCTCCCGCTCGACTTTGGAGGCATAGCCGACCGCGGAAGCCTGCACCTCATACGTTCCCGGGGGTACATGTTGGATAATGAAATGACCATCCTCCCCGGAGGCCGCACCGAGGGTGGAACCGGTGATAGAAACGGTGGCCAGGGGAATGGAGTCCTTCGTCGCAAGGTCCACGACTGTTCCCGTAATGGCACCATAGCGAATTGAAACCTGGGCATCAGCCCGTAGATATGCAAAGAGACAGACGCCAAGAGTTGCGATCACGCCGGAACGGATCCACTCTTTCGTTTTACTCCGCCTGGCTGCAACAGAGTTCTTTATGTGAGGATTAAGCACTGCTAGTCGAATGGGTATTCAATGAGCGTGAGGGAAAAAAATCGCTAACGCAAGATAGGCCAAACGTTGTGTGAAAAGCAAGAGGTCCGCATTAAGTTCTCTTCTACTCATAAAGTAGAGCCGGTCATTGCGAGGGAGGACGCCGAAGGCGGACGACCGCGGCAATCCCCGCCGTTGACGAGGGGGATTGCTTCTCCCGATAAAATACCTCGGGGCTCGCACTGTCAGTCTGGTTGCGGCAGATGGCCTTGCGGCGGTGATGGG
>CAYLMV010000284.1:0-2733 GCA_964384415.1 uncultured Chitinophagaceae bacterium
GGAGATCATGTCGCGGATCTTCGACCCGTTCTTCACCACCAAGAAAGTCGGAGATGGGACGGGCATCGGGCTGGATCTCGCGAAGAGAATTGTCAAACGTCATAGCGGAGAGATAACGGTGAACTCAGTACCGGGAAGGACGGAATTTCGTATCTCACTTCCCATCATGCAACAGCGACAAGCATAAGCCGATGAAACATCCATTCATCGTTATCGTTGACGACGACGAGCATGTCCTGAGGGCCATTCAGCGCGATATGAGGAACCATTATCGCGAGGAGTATCGGATCAGCGCCACCGAGTCTGCCGTGGAGGCGCTCGAGCTTGTGAAGGAGCTGAAGCTGAAGAACGAGACGGTCGCGTTGTTTGTCTCCGACCAGCGAATGCCCGAAATGGAAGGGATCGAATTCCTGTCAGCAGCAAAAGCGCTGTACCCCGATGCAAAAATGGTTTTGCTAACGGCGTACTCGGATATCGAGGCGGCCATCCGCGCGATCAACGATGTCAAGCTCGACTATTATCTGCTGAAGCCATGGAATCCCCCAGAGGAAAAACTCTATCCGGTTGTGAACGATCTGCTGGAGGAATGGCAGGCGCTGTACAAGCCCGACCATGAGGGGATACGGATCATCGGTTTCCAGTGGTCGCCCAAGTCTCATCGCCTCAAAGAATTCCTTTCGGGGAACCTCATCCCCTTTTTATGGATGGATGTTGAAAGCAATGCGGATGCCGATCGGTATCTAACGAGCGCGATCGTCCCGCGGGAAAATTTGCCATTGGTCCTGCTCAAAGACGGCACGTGGATGGCTGACCCGCCGCTGCCGGAGCTCGCCGCCCGCCTCGGACTTCAGCGGACCGCTGCCCATGAAACGTACGACGTGCTCATCATCGGCGCAGGTCCCGCCGGCTTGGCGGCGTCTGTGTACGGCTCCTGCGAAGGTTTGAAGACGCTTCTGATCGAAAAGAACAACCCCGGCGGTCAGGCAAGCAGCAGCGCGCGCATTGAGAACTATCTCGGCTTTCCGTCGGGTCTTTCGGGAGCCGATTTCACCCGCAGGGCGATAGCGCAAACGCGCCGCTTCGGGACTGAAATCCTCACGCCGAAAGAAGTGAAGAACATCCGGATTCAGGACGGGTATAAGATCGTCGAAATGACCGACGGCTCAGAAATTTTCGCGAAGACCATCGTCATCGCCACGGGTGTGGAATACCGGAAGCTCGATATTCCGGGCCTCGATCGTTTTACCGGAGCGGGAGTCTATTATGGGTCTGCCTCCGTGGAGGCGCATGCGTGCAAAAATGAGGTTGTGTATATCGTCGGAGGCGGAAATTCCGCGTGCCAGGCAGCGATGCACATCTGCAAGTTTGCGAAAGAAGTGAACATCCTGATCAGGAGGGAGTCGATCAAGAATACCGCGGCAAGTTATCTTGCTCAGAATATCATCGCCACTCCGAACATCAACGTTCTTGCTCAATCAGAAATTGCTTCGGTCGGCGGCGGCAGCGTATTAGAAAAGGTTACGCTAAAAAACCTGGCAACGGGCGAAGAGAAAACAGTTCCCGCAAAAGCGCTCTTCATTTATATCGGAGCAAAGCCCGGCACAGTGTGGCTGGACCGGCTCGTGGTAAAAGACGCGAAAGGGTTCATCGTAACGGGAAGCGCTCTGACGAAGGAGCCATCATACCGATCCATCTGGAAATTGGAGAGGGAACCGTTCATGCCCGAGACAAGCGTACCCGGGATCTTCGCTTCGGGGGATGTGCGGTCCGGCGCCATGACGGGCATTTCTTCTGCGGTGGGAGAAGGTTCGATGGCCATCCGGTTTGTGCGCAAATATCTGGAAGAACAATAGAGCGTCTCTTTTCTTCTTGCCCAAAAGGAATTTCGTGGAACTCTCACGGAGTATTCAGGGTTTATGGACTACTCACGACGCCGTCCAGCGGAGACGTTTCCACTGGAATTACGGCACTCTCGCACCATCAATCACATCACAGCTTAGGAGGATCGGTATGAAGAAGATGCGGCTAACGGTATTGGCGCTGTTACTCTGCGCCCTGTTTCTGACGGCATTTGGCCAGGAAGCGGCGAAGAATAAGGGAGCGGCCATGCCGGCGGGTGTTGCAGGATCTTTTTTAAAGCAATCGAAACGAGTTCAGGGGCAGATGGAAGCGCTCATCGGTGCGATTCCCCAGGAGAAATTCAACTGGCGTCCGATGGAGGGAGTTCGCTCGATCGCAGAGTCGTTCATGCATGCCGGCGGCGGAAATTATCTTTTCGCGGGTCAGCTCGGCGGAACCGCACCCAAGGGGTTTGACGAATCGACGTACGAAAAATCATTGACCGACAAGGCGCAGATTCTCGAAGCCCTGCGCAAGTCGTTCGACGAAGTCAATGAGGCTGTGAAAAAGACCCCCGAGGCCAGCTACGGGAAGATGGTCAAGTTTTTTGGGTATGACGTGACGATTCTCGATCTTGTCTTCGCCGCGGCAACTCATCAACATGAATTGCTCGGACAGCAGATCGCCTATGCGCGAATGAACGGAATTGTGCCGCCATGGACTGCGGAACAGCAGAAGAGAATGAAGGAACAGGAGAAGAAGTAGCAGCCCGGAAAGAATCTTTTCCAGAAAAACCAAAGGCCTGTTATGAAGATAACAGGCCTTTGTGTTTTTGCATGAGTATGCCCGACGCGAATCGAACGCGTAACCCCCAGCTTAGAAGGCTGGTGCTCT
>CAYLMV010000285.1:0-2727 GCA_964384415.1 uncultured Chitinophagaceae bacterium
GAAGAAACGTATGAAACCGAGTGTGGCTCTGGAAATCGACATAAGGTTTCATCTCGTCTATTTCTGCTGCCGCGAGCGCCGCTCGTTCATCATATTCTTTTTGCAGGGTAAACCCAAGTTTGGAAAGCTCCTTATTGCGGTCAGCCAAAGGCAACGTCTTAAGTTCGGAAAGCGAGCGCTTCCGGTTCCTCGCTTCGCGGTCCCAGTAGAGTCGATTCGTACCGACGATACTGGAGCAAAGGAAAATTGTGACCGGAATCTTCAACGATTTTAGCAAGGGCAGAAGACCATAATTTGAACGCACGCCGTCGTCCAATGTCAGCACGAGTGATTTGGGAGGCAGGTTCCTGAAGGTTTTTGATTCTCTCGCCTCGAGATAGCGGCGCAAAGGGATGATATTGTACTTCGACGTCAGGAATTGAAAATGCTTCTTGGCTACCTCAGGTTTGATATCGTGGTACAACAGAATCGTCACTTTTCTGCGTTGGACAACTTCGCGGATAAAAAGCGGCACGAGCGTCCAACGAAGTAACCGATAGGCCATTTCCACCGTAAGTTGTCTCAGCGTTGACAAGAAGAACCCCGGATCATTCTGCTTATGTTCATTTTCGGATCACTTTCATACATCTCGATTATCACCTTCATATTAAAAGCCGGCATTCTCGCCTGAGTCAAATAATTGTCCCACAACAGTCTCATTACTCAGTTTCTAACTCCTTTAGCGGGGCCGTTATTGAACGTAGAATTTGCTGATCACGCTGCAAATATTTGTGACATCTTCTTCGCGGAGCTCATAATACATTGGAAGACGAAGAAGGCAATCTGTATATCGATCGGCGTTTGAGAGAATCGGCCCGGCATACTTTGCTCTATAATACGGAGAGCGGTGGAGGGATTGATAATGAAAAACAGAGAGGATTTCTTTTTCTCTCAAGGCGGCGATCAGCTTCGTCCGTTCAACGATTGAGCTGCAAATGAGATAAAACATGTGCGCGTTATTCGTTGCATATTTGGGAATCTGCGGTACTTGAAAATGTCCTTCTTTCTCTAAGGGGGAGAGAAGATGCAGATAGAGGTTCCACAACTTGATTCTCTTGTCCTGAATCGTCCGAAGACTCTCGAGCTGCGCGAACAAAAATGCGGCAGTGACTTCCGAGGGCAAAAATGAGGAGCCGACATCAACCCATCCGTACTTATCGACTTCACCCCTGAAAAATGCAGAACGGTTCGTCCCTTTTTCCCGAATAATTTCCGCCCGTTTTTCGAAGCGTTTGTCATTAATGGCAATCATTCCCCCTTCACCGGCGATCACATTCTTGGTTTCGTGAAATGAAAAGGCGGACAATTCTCCCAGAGAACCCAGAGGCCTCCCTTTGTAGAACGAATCCACAGACTGGGCGGCATCTTCGATCACGAACAGCCCGTGTCTTTTGGCCATAGAGAGAATCGGATCCATGTTGCAGGCGATGCCGGCGTAATGAACAACAACAATGGCTTTGGTTTTTGGAGTAATCAGCATTTCGATTCTTGTATCGTCGATATTTGGATTATCCGCGCGGCTGTCGGCGAAAACGATTTTCGCTCCCCGGAGCACAAAGGCGTTGGCTGTCGAGACGAAGGTGAACGAGGGCATGATGATTTCATCCCCCGGTTTGGTATCGATGAGGATGGCGCACATCTCCAATGCATCGGTGCACGAGGTGGTCAGCAACGTCTTGTGGAAACCGTAGGAGG
This sequence comes from uncultured Chitinophagaceae bacterium, assembly GCA_964384415.1. GTDB lineage: Bacteria > Bacteroidota > Ignavibacteria > UBA10030 > UBA8401 > JAGVPT01. The sequence goes on from CAYLMV010000285.1 coordinate 1,735, forward strand.
ATTCAAAAAACCGTTGGCATTTCCGGGTGAATTCCCCGTCTCCGGATATCTTGCCGCTCTCGACAGCCTCGCGGATATACTCCAACTCTTTGCCGGATAAGAACGGTTTGTTGAAGGGTATTTTCATGTTCAAAGCCAAAAATGGTATACGTTCTGAATGCTTCGCAGAATAAAATTCTGCTTTCTATAGAACCGGCACGCCGTCACGTTATCAGCCTGCGTGGCAACGGAGACGCTTGTGGCGCCCGATTGCCTCAGCGCCGTAAGCGCAGTGAGCATCAGGTTTCTGCCGACCGACTTCCCTCGTGACTCCTGATCAACTGCGAACAGTCCGATTGTTCCCTCGTTCTTCCCGAGAGAAAAAGTAACCAAGCCAACCGGAGAGTCGTTCTCATTGTACGTTAAGACTTCGTCTGCGATTTCTCTCTTCACCGATCTTTCCAACCACACGTCATACAACTTTTGAAATTCTCCGTGCTTGAAGTTCGGGTCATGTCTAAACCTCGAATAGGCTCCGCTTTGATACGCGAGTGGATAGAGAGGTGTGCAGGGCGCGTTTTCAGGATACGAGGCAATACGTCCAGACTCTTCCGGTCCGGCAATCTCCCGCATTTCATGCACGAAGAGCGCTTTTGAATCAACTTTTACTCCTCCGCTTTTCATCGCAACCTGGTTTGACTCGCTGCCGGGGTCGAGGAACAAGTACGCTAATCGCGCGCCCTCTTTTTTAAGGTCGGCCAGTATTTTATCAAGCGCCTCGGACGAGAGGTCCCGCGTGCCGATTCTTGCTACCCGGTAACCGAACAGTCCACTGTCAAAATCAAGAAAAGTGAAATCCTTCATAACAAATTCATTTCTCGGTCAAGGTTTTCGAGCTTCCATAAACAGGGAGAGCGGGGCATGAACAACGCCCGCTTTTACATCCAATTCATACGCGGGCCAAGATTCGACGGAGCTTTCGAATGCAGTCTTTCTTTGGACGTCGACGAAACC
>CAYLMV010000286.1:0-2700 GCA_964384415.1 uncultured Chitinophagaceae bacterium
GCCATCGAGGGAACATTAATGAAAAGCGTCACAGTGTAGAATGCCGCGTACGTGATGACCACCGGCCCGAGAATGAGAAGTGAGACGTACCATCGTCTGTCCTGAAGCACTTTGTAGTGTACAATCGTCCGCGAAACGAGTCCGGTCGGCGTATTGGCCAGCCTCGCCCAGCAAGCTCCGAGTATGCCAAGAGGCGGGATAAGGAGAACATTTGCCCCGGCGACGAGCGCCCCGCTCAGCAAGGAAAAGGCCGTATTGATCCTGACATACCCGGCGCCGTTCAGATAATAGTACGGTACGATGGAGGTGGCCATTATGGAAAAACTGAATGCGAGAATCTGAAGAAGCGCCGCAGATTCCGCCGCGAATGCCGCACCCATCCAGAGCGTGAGAATGTTTTTGGCAAAAAGGAACATCGGTAAGCCGAGTACGACCCCTCCCGTCGTAACGAACCTGAGGGCCTTGAAATAGATCCTGTTCAGCTTCTGGATGTCTCCCGTTTCGTGGATCACGCTGGCGAGCGGGAAAAGAAACGCTACCCCTTTGGCGAGGAATGCATGGATTTGCTGTGCAAGCTGAAGGGCGACGGTATAGTACGTGAGAGCGCTGGTGCTGACGAGAGCCGCGATAAGGAGCTGATCGACCTCGTTCAGAAGGATCCTCCCTATTCCCTGCAGCCAGCTGTAAATCCCGAAGCCGAAGATCTCGGCAAGCGCGCGCCTGTCGAAGATCGGCAGCAGCACCAATTCGGAAATAAGCCGCCGCTTGATGATCACCACTTTCGCGACGGCGCTCAAAACAATGACGCCGATCGTTCCTGCGACAATTCCCTCGACGCCCAATCCGGCCACCACCATCGCGACATCCGCAAGGACGGTGGCGATGTTGGTCGGAACGCTGATCATCGCAGCGAGGTCGTACCGCTCATAGCCCTGAAAGATTGCGGAGAGTACTCCGTCAATGAGCCGTACCGCCACTCCGAGACCCGCAATGCGGATGCATGCCGTCGCAAGCTCGACATTCTGGGACTGAACGTGGAAAACGCGCGTCACGAGGATTGGTGCGGCCGTGAACGAAACTAGAACACCAAGCGCACCCAGGAGAATGTAGACCGTCAGGGTCGAACGGATGACGCGGGCAATTCCCCCGGCGTCGTTGAGAGCTCTGTACTTCGAAACATACTTGATCGTCGCATCGCCCAGCCCGAACGCCATCATCCCTGAGAAACCGAGGAAGACATTGACGAGCATCCAGATGCCGTACCGTTCCACCCCGAGACTTTTGACGAAGAATGGAGTGGCAATGAGCCAGAGGAGCGGGAGGACGACGAAGTCGACCGAGTTCCACCCGGCGTTCTTCAGGCTTTGCCGGAAAAGATCGGACCTCTTGCTCAGAATTCTGAGCTTGATCTTTTCGAATTTCACAAACGGGGAGTGTTTACGGAATTCGGGGACAGTCATTCTCTTCAGGCGAATCACTTATAGGCAAAAAACTCTACGAGGGGAATTGTCAACCCTTTCCCGGAAGGGTCAAACGCGGAAAGATGATGCGACCTTGACACTAAGCGCCTGCACTCGTGGCCGAGCCGGCGCCCTTTTTCTTTTTCCAGCCCGCTTGTTCGGCAAAATCCCGTATAGCTTCTCCATACTCATGACGAACATAGACGTATGTCGTGGAGCCGAAAATGCTCAGAATAAAACAGGCCAGAGTGATCAGCAAACGGTGAGGCTTGTCCTTTTTCCCCGCCGCCCTGGCGCGATCCATTACCGTGATGACCGGTGTCGCCTTGATCTCCTGAATCTTCACCGTTTCCAACTGACCCGCCAGGCTGACATATTCGGTTGAGTGAATATCAACTTCGCGCTGGATGCGGCCGTTCTGGATCTGGAGATCGGGGGAAACAAGAGTCCTGTTCGCGAGGAGAAAGTAGCGGAGCGAGTCTTCAGCCGCCTTCAGCTCGACCTTTACCTGGGCCAGCCTTTTCTCAATCCATTGCCGCTGCTGCGTCGCACTCGTTACGCGCTTGGTCTTGTAGAAGTCGTCGAGCTGGGCAACAACATTGTTCAGCACGTCGGCCGAGAGCTGAGGTTCCGGCATCCAGAGGGTGAGAGTCACGATATCGGTGAGCTTATCGTAATCGATATCGAGGATCTTCGTCATGATCTTCAACGCGGCTTCGAAGTCCAGCGTAGGAGATCCCTCGTCGAGCCCCCAGTATTGTATAAGGTTGACCGTGCTGTCGAATTTTTCAGATTTGTATTTCGTGTAGATCACTTCCCTCAGCACCGTCTCGCTGGCGATTACCGCCGGATAGAGTTTTTCAGGTTCCGCAGTGCCGAGATTTATTCCGGCCGCCGACGCCAGATCCGCTATTCCGGTTAAGCCCAGAGCCTTATCCTCGGATGTATCGGGGATCAACACGGCAACCGACTTATAACTATTGTGCATCAAAAGGCTGATACCGAGAGCCAGAGCGGTTGAAATGAGCGTTACCTGAATGACTAACTTCCGCGAAGCCCATGTGAGCTGAGACCATCGCAAAACCAGATCGCGAACGCTCTTATCTTTGCCGGTTTTTATTTGATCCATGATGAACTGTGCTATCGATTAGCCGCTATGATTTCTCCGTGAGGGGAAACAAATTGCTGTCCGCGCAATCAAGGGATTCGGCAGAGCGGATATTTTTGTTGACGATCCGAA
>CAYLMV010000287.1:0-2682 GCA_964384415.1 uncultured Chitinophagaceae bacterium
ACTACATGGAACTGGCTGTTCGCCGCCGCAGCTTAGCTCCGGTCCGTTAGCCCGCGACTTCTAGATTTACTAAAATCATATTGAGAACGAGAGACTCAGAAGGTCATACAAAATGAATAGCTACATTCAACAACTGATATTATTCTTGCTGCTATTTCATCCTGTTAGCTCAATGGCACAACAATATTTTCCCCTCTCGATTGGCGACAAATGGAATTACCAAGCACAATTTGTTGACTTCGAAGGATTCGGCTTCAATTGGAACGATTCAGTTTATGTCGAGAAGGATACGCTGATTCTATCTCAACATTACCTTGTTTTGCACGGCCCATTCTTCCCATTTAATAATATTGTCAGGCTGGATCAGCACTATATGTATGTCTATATGGACAGTACCGAGATTCCTTTTTTTGACTTTAGCGCGGACACTGGAGCTACGTACTCAGCCGTCGGATATACAATTACAGTAGGGGTTGATTCATTCTCCTATTTTCACGGGGAACATAAAGCACTCTCATTTGCGTATCGCAGCGCTCCGTACTACAGAGCAGCTTCCTTTTCACCGAAATTTGGAATGGTTCATCTTTCTTGGAGCGGAGGGCAGTCCTCAAACGACTATTTCTTGGTAGACTGCTTTATCGACGGAGTAACATACAATTGGACGACGTCGGTTAAAACTGAAGCACGCTCTCCAGGCGACTATTCTTTGGAACAGAACTATCCCAACCCATGTAACCCAACAACCGATATATCTTTTAGGGTACCAACCACACAATTCGTCAAACTTACGGTCTTCAATCTCCTAGGACAAGAGATCTCTGAACTTCTCAATGGCTTCGTTTCCTCGGGTGAACATCACATCGCATTTCACGGACAGAATCTCTCAAGCGGAGTCTATTTGTATCGTTTAGAATCGGCCAACTTTACTCAAACGAAGAAATTGATACTACTCCGGTAAATTTTTATCGAGCAAAAGAATGCCATTACAAAGGCTCATCTTTGAGTCGCGGGCTAACCAGTCGCTCAAGCTGACGGAAGTAGCTGTCGACGATTTCGCCGCGCGGCGTTGGACGAACTTAGCACATCTGATCGGAACGTCCGCGCAGCAAACTACCTTGCGGCGGCTCTTCGCCGCCGCAGCTTAGCTCCTGTCCGTTAGGTCGCAGCGCGAAGTACTATTTAACAGTTTCTGGGTTTTTAACGAAGGGAGATTTTTCAGGTGTGGTTCTTGAGCCAAGAAGATAGTTCGGTCTTGGAGAGTTTACCAGAGGCAATAGACATCATCATCGAGTATACCTCTTCTTCCCTGGCAGTGATGTCCCAGCCATTCTTCTGAAGAAAAATATCCATTAGAGCAAAAGCTACTCGCTTGTTCCCGTCTACAAATGGATGATTCATACACACATGAAACCCGTATGCAGCAGCTTTATCGAAAATCGTCTTGTTGGCATATTTGCCACCGACCGTCATTTGGGGCTGCGCAATCGCAGATTCCAACAAGCCTTTGTCGCGAATTCCTGCACTTCCTCCATACCTTTGAAGCAAATCAGTATGGATGATTAGGACAATTTCTTCTGGAATAAACTGTACTAACATTACTTTGCAAGGGCTTTTAGCGTGTTTCGGAATCTTTTGTTTGTTCGGTCGTACGCTTTTGCCCATTCGGCGAACTTAGGATTAAATGGAGATAGTACGACACCCTCATCTGTTTCGACGAGGTGCAATTCATCTCCCTCGTTTAGATGATAGTTCTCCACAATCGTTTTGGGGAGCGTAATCCCTAGACTATTGCCCACTCGACGAACAGCAGTTTTTAACATTGGTGTGCTCCTTATATTCTTTCTACATTATAACAAATGTAATACAAAGAGTCAACTTGCGCTGCGTCCTAACCAGTCGCTCAAGCTGACGGATGTAGCCGTCGACGATTTCGCCGCACGACAGTACGCCGGAAATGATATGATCAGCAGATACATCCGCGCAATGAACTACATGGAACAGGCTGTTCGCCGCCGTCAGCTTAGCGCCGGTCCGTTAGGCTGGCAAAGTGGCATCAGTTAAATTCTTTTCGTAATATTCGTGGAGGAGGAATCAATCTATGACCGTTCAACGCATCGAAAAGCAACTATTGAAGTTAGATGCCAATTCTCGGGCAAAATTGGCTAGCAGGCTCTTATCAAGCCTTGATGAGCTTTCCGATGACGAGAACGAACGACTTTGGGCTCAAGAGGCACTTAGTCGGCATGAAGACTTAATACGTGGAAAGGCAAAATCCCGTCCGGCCGACGCAGTTCTAAAAAGTGCGCGATCCCGATTAAAATGATACCATCAGTTTCGATTCATGAATTTGCAGAATTGGAGTTAAACGAAGCCGCAAAGTATTATGAATCAAAAGTGAATAGTCTCGGCTTTGCTTTCCTTTCTGAGGTGGAGCGAGTCATAGAAGAAATCGAAACCAACCCCGAATCTGCTCCACGTTTACCCAAGGCCGTCCGCCGCAAACTACTTAGGGGCTTCCCATATAGCATCATGTATACCATTGTCGATGATTCGATCCGCATTTTGGCTATGGCGAATCAGAAACGACGTCCATTTTATTGGCGTAACCGTCAATAACTTTTCTGTGCCAGCCTAACCAGTCGCTCAAGCTGACGGAACCAGCCGTCGACGATTTCACCGCGC
>CAYLMV010000288.1:0-2677 GCA_964384415.1 uncultured Chitinophagaceae bacterium
CTTTTTTCTCAGGCAGAAATTCTGTATCATCTTTTATGCCTCTGAAAATTGCTGCGATGTTTCTTTTCATTTCCGCCTGTGCGGCGCAAACCGAGCCGTACGTTGTTCAACAGTGGAATATTGAAGACGGGCTGCCGCAAAGCACTGTCCGATGCATCGCTCAGACATTCGACGGATATTTATGGGTTGGTACATGGCAGGGCCTTGCCCGTTTTGACGGGGTGCGGATGACGGTTTTCAATTCTGCCAATACCCCTGCTCTATATACTTCCAATATCATGTCGCTCTTCTCGGACAGCCGCAAACAATTGTGGATCGGGACCGACGCCGGCGGACTTGTCCGATACTACAACGGAGAGTTCAAACGATTTGACAGCACGGATGGCATTTCCGCTTCGCGCATACTTTCTATCAACGAAGACCATGCGGGACGGATGTGGTTCGCAACGGAAATCGGCATTTTTGCCTATGACGGGAAGAAATTTCTTCAGTTTACGGAAACGAACGGACTCCCGCGGACATACGCAAACCAGGCGCTTCCCTTCCCCGATGGAACGATGTATCTCGGTTTCGTCGGCTACGGCGCCAGAGTTCATCTCCATGATGATTCCCTGATCGTCGATGAAACGTTTCCCGTCGGCGGATATGAGGTTGGGGTCGACAGCGCCGGAGCGGTCTGGTTTGGATTTCATGGGCGCGGACTCGTATGCAGAAAAGAGGGAAGAGAAACAGCGGATAAACAATTTGCGAAGAAAAATCTGAAAGAAGTCTTTGTTCTCCGCGACGGTGAAAAATGGATTCTCACCCGCGACGATATCCGGATCAGAGCAGGATCCTCTTCGGCAGCAATTGAAGGAACCTCCCGCATATCGTTTGATGAGATTACGACCGTGTTCGAAGACCGTGAAGGAATTATTTGGCTGGGGAAGGAAGGAGGCGGACTCATTCGACTCAAGAAGAAACTGGTCGAGGTGTTCTCGAAGGAAAACGGCCTTCAGTCTGACTTTATTTTATGCGGCTTGCAGGACCAATCAGGAAGCGTATGGATCGGGACATGGGAATCGGGATTGCTTCGCTTGGAATCTTCACCGCGGAGGTTCAAAAGGGTGAATTTGCCAAAAAATGTGTCGAGCATCTATACCATCTGCGAATCGCACGACGGAGGGATCTGGGTTGGCACATGGGGAACGGGGCTTTACAAAATTCACAACAATCAGGTTGAGCAATTTTCCAAAGGGGTCATCAACGGAGTCACTTCCATTGTATCAGTCGCTGAGGATGCAAAAGGCGGATTGTGGGTCGGCACCGCACACGACGGCGTTGCCTATTTCAACGGGAATGAAGAAAAAATTTGGAATTCAACAACGGGGTACTCCATTGACCGGGTCAATGCGGTACTTTGCACTCGCAGCGGCGATACATGGGTCTCCGCCTCCGGCAGCGGTGTTGTAAGAATATCCAACGGCAGTGCAACATCATTTAGAAAAGGGAGGGGTTTGATCGATGATTTTGCGTCGCCGATGTACGAAGACGGCGACGGCGCGGTATGGATCGGGACGGATCGCGGGCTGGCGAGATGGAAAGAAGGAAAATTTGCGTTCGTCTCCGAAGAGCAGGGGTTGTTCGACAATATCATTTCCCAGATCATCGAAGATGGCGCCGGAAATTTTTGGATCGGAGCGATCCACGGGATTTATCGTGTGAGCAAAAAGGAATTGAACGATGCCGCGGACGGCAAAATATCGACCGTCCAGTGCTTCAACATCGGCAAGGGAGACGGAATGTTGAATGAGGAGACAGCCGGCGGCGGAACTCCGCGGTGCTGGAAAACGACCGACGGGAAATTGTGGTTTTCCACGTCACGGGGAGTTGTGGTGATCGATCCGCGGACAGTCGCAGCGAATCCTGCTCCGCCAAACGTCATTATCGAAAAAGCGTGGATTGAAAACCGTTCCGTGCCATTGCAGGAGAAACTCCAGCTTCAGCCGGGACAGACAAAAATAGAATTGCAGTACACGGGCATTAATTTCGCGGCGCCCGAGAAGATCCGGTTCAAATATCTTCTGGATGGATTCGAAAAAGAATGGAATGATGCGGGGCCGCAGCGCTTGGTGCGCTACACCAACCTGGTTCCGGGGACGTACACATTCCATGTCATCGCCGCGAACAGCGCAGGCATGTGGAACGAACGGGGAGCATCGCTCAATATTATCGTCCTTCCGCCGTTCTATGCGACCTGGTGGTTCGGAGCGTTGATCATCTTTTCGCTTCTTACGCTCGGTCCATCGGTCTATATTCTGCGGGTCCGCCAGCTGAAACGGGAGAAACAGAAACAAATAGAATTCTCGCGCCGATTGATCGAATCGCAGGAGTCCGAGCGGAAGCGTATTGCCGTGGAACTTCACGACGGTCTCGGGCAAAACCTGCTCATCATCAAGAATAAGCTGCTTTCTGCATTGCAGTCGCTCGGGGAAGACGCCGGCCCGGCAGGGCAAGTCAGAGATGCTTCGGATATCGCTTCCAGCGCAATTGAGGAAGTTCGATCCATTTCCCACAATCTTCGTCCGCACCAATTGGACCATTTAGGAATTACGAAGACTCTTCGCTCCATCGTGCGGCAGGCGAATGAATCCACTTCGATTGAATTTTCCTCGGAGATTCTGGATATTGACGGCAT
>CAYLMV010000289.1:0-2662 GCA_964384415.1 uncultured Chitinophagaceae bacterium
ACCGTCGTATCCCAGAACGTCGTCGGAGAAAGACTGAAACTGGCATTGAACGTCGTTGCTCCGTTAAACTTGTCGGTGACCGAGACCGTCACGGGGCCGGGGGGCTTCAATCCGAAATTGCTGACGACCGACTGGAGCGATACGGAATCTTCGGCATCAGTCGGCACTGCACCGAGAAGCGAAACCGAAGAGTTCGTCATTACATAATTTGGTTTCGGCGGGAGTGCCAGCTTCAATATCGGATCGCCGAAAAGAATGTTGCAGTAATCGAACACATGGCTGGCATCGTCTGCGAATGAACCTTGCAGTTGCTGCATTTTCGCAAGAAGATGAGCCCGGCCTATGTCGGTAATTGAATCCCGCAGAACCCGCGAGTAGAAATATGTGGGGAATGTGAGGCTTGTGGAGAGATATCCCAGGCTGGTATTTCCAAGATAGGCAATCGCCTGACCATTGCGGTCTTCCGATACGAAGAGCTGTCCAAAACAGTCGATGTCCGGCTCCGCGAATTTCCCGGTAGAACAACCGAAGTCCGTCACCATGGGAAACCGATTTGAATAGCTGTTTTTGAGATCGGTGACTGCAGTGATGCCGTTGTCCCATGTCTGCGTTCCGCTGTGGCCGATGTACGAAATCACTACTGCCCCGGTATTGATGGCATCCTGGAATACCTGTGCAGAATAGGGGCCAAAATTGGTGGAGGGATTGACCGTCTTGTAAAAATGATGCCCCCTCCCGCCGAGTGGAGGTGTCAAGGCCAGCGAGGTATAGACGGAATTATTTTCGTTGTAAATTTCTTCAATCTGTCCGGGTACCGTCGGATCTCCGCCGCTGAAAAATAACATGGTCTTGTTCCAGTCGTCGAAAGACTTTTGCAGATACTGCTGATGCTTCTGCAAATAGAATTCAACATCGTCATCATTTTCAGCCGGGATCCTCCCAACGTACATCTGGGGGACGCCCCCAGAGCGGAGGGAATCCCATGTCGCGTACCAGGTATCGCTCACGGGGTAACCGTACGACGGAACAAGGTTCAGTTTCAGTCGCGGGATGTCCGTGATGACATGCTTGTAGTCGTAGTTTGCGTCGCCGATGAGGAGCAGATAGGAGGGGGCCGGCGGCTGCCAATTTGTGTTTGCCCTCATCAGGAAATCGCGGATAGCTTCTGCATGCCCATAACCAAAATAGAATTCGTCGAAGATGTCGTCGACGTATGCTACCTGGGTTCTCACTCCGTATTGAGATTTGACGAAATTACTGTACAACGTTACTGAAGCGCTCAATGCTTTGTTCGAGACGATAATGTAGTCCGCGGCGCGATCCGACCCGCGGAGGTCGATAAACTGCTTCTTGAGAAGATACAGGGGCGAACGGATATTCGCCTGAGATGTCACGTAGTACCGGTCTCCGCCCGAAACCGTGTCTGCGAAGGTGATTGTCTTTGTTGTCGTTCCCGAAACAGCGTAGCCCGTGATTCTTGAGATCGAGGGGTTGATCTTGTACACGATCGGATTTGAAACCGTTAGTCCGCCAACCGTCACCATCCGGAACTGCTTCGTCACCGAATCCGGAATTGTGATAAGGAGCGTGTCATTGATTGCATTGGTGTATTGGAAGTAATCAACGTCCATCCAATCGAGCAGGAATTGATCTACGATAGCCCCCGTTGAAAAGCCCTCTACACTGATGAAATTGCTCCCTTCATTCAGTTTGACGGATGAAACATGGCTGAGGAGATTGACTGTCGCATTATTCACAAAACTGATACTGTCGCTGACGACAGTAGAATTGACTCCAAGACCGGCCAGGTTCGAGCCGGAACCATTGCTGATCAGGCGCGCGGTGGCGGTGACTGTCGTTCCGGGAACGACTGAATTCGCGGTGAACGGAATGGATGTGATCGTCCCCGGGTTGAATACCAACCAGGTCCAGACCTTATTCTCTTGCCAGAACGGCTGCTGGACCCGCGGGTCCACCACATCGTAGTACCAGAGCCGCACATCCTGTTCGAGGTGGAGATGAACGATGTGTGATTTAACGGTATCGGCCACCGATCCGCTTCCGGCGCTTTGCGAGACTCTCAGTCCGGTTTGTATACCCCACGTCATCCAGACAATAGTCGTGTCGGAGTAGCGGTCCATATAGTTAAGATAATCGACCCCCTGCTGAACGATAGATCGGTAGGATTTTGAACCGTAATGTCTTGCCTCCCAGAATTCCACGTAATCGGGCGAATCAAACGTTCCGTCAGATTCTCCGCTGACGTAGATAGGCATTTCTTTGCCCCCTTCAAAAAGTTGAATCGTCCTGGGATCAACATTCGCGGGGACTCCGTAGTTGGCCAGATCCGCAAAAGTGATCCGATATATTCCATCGGTGGGAATGGCCAGTTTAACGTACTCTTTGTTATAGTCTATCCAGCTGCCCGAAGTATCCGGCGGAAAGGATGAGGCCCGGAGCGTGCGGAATTGTTTTGCCTGATCATAATTAAGAATACTTTTGCCGAGATCCTTTTCTACCAGGTTTTGCGGCGCCGAATTTTGGCGCGGTGGAAGAACGGAACCCTTATACGTAATGCGCAGGTCCCCGCTCTGGTATTCAACAACTTGCTTGGAGCTCTGACGGCACACATACGTATTCACCTTCACAACTGCACAGTAGT
>CAYLMV010000290.1:0-2007 GCA_964384415.1 uncultured Chitinophagaceae bacterium
CCTCCCGTTGGCGGGAACCGTTCTGTCTCGTCGCCCTGGAAGCCGCCCAATTGGCACGGCCGGTCGTTGCTTCAAGAACCGGAGCGCTGCCTGAAGTTGTTGTCCACAATTCGACCGGATTGCTTTTTGAAAATGAAAATAGCGGATCGCTTGCCGATTCGGTTATTCAACTGCTGGAGAATCCGGCCCTTGCTGTTGACCTTGGAGTGAAGGCTCGTCAGCGATCGCTAACGGAGTTCGACTGGAACAACTATGTTTGTTCGTACGAAAAGTTGTACGAGCGGCTCTCCACCGAACGAATCGCTGCTCCCATTGCGGTGAACTAGCGCATCAAACTGGCGGTCAGTGCTGCATCGATACATCCTATTATAGGAGGCATTAGTCTGAGTCAATCTATTCTACCTCTTGTCAGCGTGATCATCCCTGTCAAAAATGGCGGGAGATATCTTGCGGAAGCCATTGAAAGTGTGCTGGACCAAGATTATCGTCACATAGAACTCATTGTTGTCGACGGGCGTTCTACCGATAACACGGCGGAGATCGCGCGCAGCTACGACCGGGTTCAGTATATTCTGCAGACGGATGACCCGGGGATAGCGGCAGCCAGAAACATCGGCATCGAAGCATCGTACGGCGAGTTCATCGCGTTCATTTCCTCCGACGATTATTGGGAAAAAGAAAAAATCACGGTACAAGTTCAGCACTTTATCAATCACCCGGAAATTCAGTACAGCATCACAAAGGTTCGATTCTTTCTACAGCCCGGGTCTGAGATTCCCCGAGGCTTCAAGCCCGAACTGTTGAAGAAAGAAGTCGTCGGCCCTATGCCGGAAACGCTTCTTGCGCGAAAGTCTCTGTTCCAGCATGTCGGCTTCTTTGACACAAATCTCTCGCTGCTTGAAGACACCGACTGGTTCTCCCGTGCCAAAGATTCCGGTGTTCCGATGCGTGTGATCGACCAGGTGTTGCTGAATAAACGGGTTCATCAGAAGAATATCTCAACGACGCCTGGAAACGGACGGGTGATCAATGAAGAATTTGTCAAAGTAATGAAGCGGGCTATTGACAGGAAACGAAAGTAACCGCTGATTGGTAGAGAAGTGGCGGTGCGCGGCCATCCAAGAAAATATTCAATCATGAGACAGAACCAGCTGATCAGCGTCATTATTCCGGTTTTTAATTGCGAGCGCTTCGTCGGCGAAGCCCTCGAGAGCGTCCTTGCGCAGACTCTGCCGCCGGATCAAATCATCGTTGTCGACGACGGATCGCGCGACGGAACGGCTGGCGTTGTTCGATCTTTCGGACCGCGGATTGAGTATGTTTTTAAGGAAAACGGCGGGATCAGCTCTGCCGTGAATCTTGGACTGTCGCACGCCCGCTGCGACGTGTTCGCCTTTCTCGATGCGGACGATGTATGGACGACGGAGAAACTGCACCTTCAAATGAATGAGATGAATCGTCGTCCGGAGCTCGATATGGTATTCGGCCACGTCGAACAGTTTCACGAAGGAATTGCCGTTAAAGAGATGCCGGAGGATATTTCTGCATCATCCATCGCCGGATATTGCAGAGGGGCGGTCGCAATAAAGAGAACATCCTTTTTTCGTGTCGGGTCATTTGATTCTAAATGGGTCGTCGGGGAATTTATTGAATGGTACGCCCGTGCCATTGACATTGGCCTCACAGGTACGCTCTTGCCGGATGTTGTTTTGCGACGCCGTATCCACGGAGACAACACAATGATCCGTCGGCAGAAAGCGACGACAGACTATATACGAATCTTAAAGGCTTCGCTCGATCGGCGCAGAAACAATGCTCCGCTGCAGACCGGCCGGGATGTCGACGGTACGGCGCTGGCAGAGTGAAGCGGGATGATGGGGCGTTACAGCAATTTTAACTCAGGCCGGTTAAGACAGAACAATCGCCGGACTTCTTCCCATTCCGCAATCGCAGATCAAGCATGTTGAATATACGAACGCGTGTCAAAGCCGCAATCCTTGCTTTCAT
>CAYLMV010000290.1:2017-2653 GCA_964384415.1 uncultured Chitinophagaceae bacterium
ATGCCCGACGGGCTCTGAAGGTTCTCTTCTCGTGGGAAGGAATGCGTTAATCACGGGCGCGGGGCAGAATATCGGGCGCAATATTGCCCTTGAGATGGCGAAACAGGGAGCAAACGTTTACTATACCGATGTCGATGCGACGAGGGTCGGGAGCCTCGGCGAAGAGCTGAAGAAATTCAAGATTCAATCGAAAGGATTTGTCTCGGATGTCTCGAAGTTTGAAGAGATAGATTCGCTCTGCCGGTCGCTCTGTCAAGAAAATATTCCGATCGACATCCTCGTCAACAACGTCGGAGTATTGATAGGTCCGTATAAAGTGACGAGCGTCGATATGGACATTTGGCGCAAGTCGTTCGACACCAATGTTACCGGGCCTCTCTACCTGACACGTCAGATTGTCGCAGAGATGACCGAGCGCAAACTGCTCGGATCGGTCATTTTCATTTCTTCCATCCATCAATGGCTCCTTCATCGTGATATATCCTACAGCGCATCGAAGGCCGCGCTGGGGATGGTGATCAATGAGCTCGCCATCGACCTTGCGCCTTATGCGATCAGAGTGAATGGGATAGCTCCGGGATCGGTTGCGGAGGAGGTTGATTCCAGCGGCAAGAAGCGTCAGGGCACGACTTTAGT
>CAYLMV010000291.1:0-2640 GCA_964384415.1 uncultured Chitinophagaceae bacterium
ATGTGGAAATCCAATTCATCAGGGATACTCACTCAAGATGTTTTGAACAGCTACCTCGCCTCATTTTATCAACAATCAGCGGGCGCACCATATCTCATCACGAGCGCTTTTCCAGGCTTTCATGATATCTACAAAGAGGCGGGCGTCGGGGAGAGTTATGGTTTTCTTTATCCGCTAAACGGAGAAACATTTTCTTCGATATTGCATCTGGCGATTACTCATAACCCGGATGTGATTCAGATCGCAACATGGAATGATTATGGAGAAGGAACAATCGTCGAGCCGACAGCCGAGTTCGGTTATCAATATCTTGATACTCTTCAGTCGGTGAAGAGAGGGCTGGACGCCGCCTTCGGATTCAAAGAAGAGGACTTGCAGTGGCCGCTGCAGATATTAACCTTACGGCTCCGGTTCGCCGGAAATTCCGAGATCGGCTCCGCACTCAACAGGGTCTACTCGTTAATCGTTTCAGGGCGGCGTGATTCTATTAACACAATATTAGACAGCCTTAGTCAGATAACTCAGATGCCGCCCAGGCCCGTCTTGACCCCTCGACGATACGGTCTTCAGCAAAATTATCCAAACCCGTTTAACCCGGCGACGGTGATCGGATATCAATTAGCAGTAGGAAGTTCTATAACGGTCCAAGTGTACGACGAGCTCGGGCGCGAAGTGGCCACGCTAGTGAACGGAGAACAATTCGCCGGCAGCCATTCAGTCCGATGGGATGCAGCAAGATTCCCGAGCGGCGTGTATTTTTATGCGCTGAATGCCGGAAGCTATCATGAGGTCAAGAAGATGGTTTTAATGAAATAAGGACATTTGTCCTCCTACTTTTCTTGCAGGTGGCACCTGGAGTAATTACTTTGGGTGCCACAGCAAGAAGGAATTGAAGGAGGATCTATGGAACGGAGTCAACGTCGTCATTCAGAACATCGTCGAGCAGAATACCAAAGGCTGAGAAAGAAGACAAGGCAGGAAGAATTTGTAGAAGCGTTACACAGAGAATTTGAGATGTCCCCGCGTGTTAGTCGCGGTGTGTTAGAGTTGGTAGAGGGATTGTTCTTTGACAAACGGACGCTGGGAGAAGGTCAGATATCGTATACGGCCGTATCGTCATCCGAAGGAGCGGGAAAGACAATCGAAGAGATGCAGAAAGTGCGGGTGCATCTGACGCGTGACAGTGTCAATGACGACGAGATACGTGAGAAATATGGAGACAGTGCAAGACGAAAAGTCCAGTTGCTTCGGATGACAGAAGAAGCATATGATCAAGGGGCACTGTTAACACAGGAAGACATAGGACGGATCCTTGGAGTGAGCAGCCGAACAATACGCCGTGATGTTGTGGAGTTGATGGAAAAGAAAGTGCGATTGTATTTGCGAGGCCTGCAGCGAGATATTGGAAAAGGGATCAGCCACAAGATCTGGATCGTGGGATTGTATCTGCAACAAAAGATGTACAGTGAGATCGAACGGATTACCGGCCATAGCGTTGGAGCGATCAAGCAATATCTGAATGATTTCAATCGCATTGTGATGGCCCAAGAACGAGGGATATGCAATGCTGGAGAGATAGGATTTTATGTCGGCCGCAGTGAACGCTTGGTCAAGGAGTATATGGTTTTGATACGCCAAGCCGAACGAGACCCCCAACAGCGAGAGCGGTTAAGAAGTATCAAAAGCCAGTTGAAGCACCTGGAGCGCAAAACACCCTCAAAAAAAAGGGATATTTCTATGGTGTGGAGGCTGGGATGAGAATCTCGCCAACAAATCGTGACCGGTATGAAAGTATTACCAAGAGAGATTTTAAGACAGCATTGATACGATTGCTGGAATCAGAATACAAGATTATAGGAAGCCGTCGAGTATTGTTGATGCTTGCAGATGACATCGAACAACTTCACCAGGAATATTATCCACAACGTAATCGTCTGCGGAGCGGAGATGTGGTGTGGCAGACGACGAAAGATGACGGTCAGCGTCCGAGCTACGGAAAGAAAACAGAGTCGTACGGCATCCAGACAGTGATCTTACCATTGATACGAGATGAAGATGTTGAGCGAAGGATATTTTTTAAGAAGGGTGACCGGAATAGCAACTACCGCCATCGAGAGGTAAGAGACATTGAACTTATGGTTCGACTGCTCAAGAGCGCGAAGGAACAAGGTGGACTCTTAAGCGGCGCAGAACTGAGCGTGTTGATGAATCGCAGTTTAACGACCGTCGGAAAATATTTGAAAGCTTACTTTGAGAAGACGGAAGAAATCTTGCCCATGAAGGGATATGTCTTGGACCAAGGCAGTAATCCCACACACAAAGGAATCATCATCTCGTTGTATGAGCAAGGAATATCGCCGGCGGATATCGTATTGAAAACCGGGCACACACAAGGAGCAGTCGATCGGTACATCAAAGCGTACGAGCAGGTGTTGCAGTTGGTGAAGAAGCATCATGATGCAATATCAATCTGTCAGATCACCGGACGAACGATGAACACCAATCGTCAGTACTTACGACTTGCAAAAGATTTTCACCCTGAGCTAAAAACAAAGATCCCTGAGAAGACACCGTCCGCTAAAAGATAAAAATGTGTAAAAACAGCAAAAAACAGTCACCGGACAAATGTCCTAATAGTAA
>CAYLMV010000292.1:0-2625 GCA_964384415.1 uncultured Chitinophagaceae bacterium
CCGTGTTACGGTAAACACCAGGTCGCGACGAATGCTCTGCTACAGTTTCTTTCGCAAATATCGCGAGAAATTTAACTTTTCCTGGCTCTTTTGAACTGTAGCATTATATATGCTTTACCAGCACATAAATCGTAAGCGTGCTGGATAATACGGTTAAAGCTTCTTTCCAGTAATCATAGAACGAAGCGCCGTTCGCGCTCGGCGGCGAAGGCGGCTCCGGCTTTATTTTCACAACAGTGATGTTTGAACCATCTGGGATAGACGGGTTCCCGCTAAACCATCCGAAGCCGTTTCTCACAACATATCCTTCGGGGAGCTCAACGAGAGCGAATTCCGCGCTGTCGGTTTTACCCCCTGCCATGTCGATATAGAAATTCCTGCTCTGCCCATCCACAAACGCGTACGAGCCCGGATTGTTCACTTCTCCCGCTACAGTAACGGTGTTGATGTGCCTCGGAATATCGATCGCATCGCCCGGTTTCAGGATAGCGTCGTACTTTCCCCCCTCGTCGTTCAACGCCTCCATCATGTTGAGGCGCATGCGCGTGCTATCCCTGATCAACTGCCCTCCGCGTGCATAGCCATCTTTCGTCAATCCGCCCGCTCTTTTGATAACGTCTGAAAGACGTTCGCTGGAAACTGTAAGTGCATACGTTCCCGGATATCGCACTTCGCCCGTCACCGTCACAATCTGCTGCGGCCTGTAATCAGGGTTTGGACGAACAAACACTTCATCCTTATTATTCAACCTGAATGAACCAGCCTTCGAAGAAAGAATCTCGATTGCGCTCCTGGTCGTGTCGAAAAGATCAGGAAGCTCCGGAAAATTTATCATCACGAGGGAATCCTTCTGGCTGGGCTGGCGCGAGATCCGGGCAACTTCCGCATGGACCGGCCAGGCATCTTCGGTGTATCCACCGGCCTGCAGAAGAAGATCCGTCAACGTCATTTCTTTAAACAGCCGGTAGAACCCCGGGTTTTTCACGCTGCCAAAGACCTGAACGGTTTTCTGGAGAAACTCAATCTCACCGAGACCATAAATCCTTATTTCGTCTCCCTGCATCACGGGAACATCATTCGCCGCATCATCAAGGATGGATCCAATATTAAGCTGAATAACCCGACGGTTTATAAGATCCTTGTTAAGCCGGAAAATATCACCCCGCTCCAGAAACGTATTGGCCCGGAACACCGAATCCTCGAGACCTCCTATCGAGAGCAATAATTTGCGGAGGGTCATATTGGCAGCATACGGATACTTTCCGGGAAGCTGAACGTGCCCGCTGATGGTGATCGAATCCCTGGGATTGATCTCATAGATCGAGTAGATTCGCAGGCTGTCCAGTTTTTGGAGCGGAAGGTTATGCTCGGGATCGTTTGCCATCACTTTCTGCAGGTCGAGCGAAATCAACTGGAGTTTCTTGTCCGGAAAGATCCGGTAGAGTTCCGCCCTTTTAAGATAGGATGTCGGCCAAAGGCCGTCGGCTGCTCCGATGAGATCCTTTATGGTTCTTAGTTTGTCGAATTGGTATTTACCCGGCCGGTGAACCTCCCCGTTGACCGTGACATAGTTTTCACGTCTCTCCAGAATAGGGAAGACCGTGATCGCATCTCCATTCTCAAGAGTATAATCCTTTCTTCCGGCGGCAATGTCCGAAAAATCGATATCCAACAATTTCCGGTCGTCGGCCCCCTTCACCCTCTCATCGAATGGAACGATACGGTCGATCTGAACTCTCTCGCTATAGATGCTGGAACGAAGACCCCCTGAAAAATCGATGAGCTTCCGGAGATTCTCTCCCGGAAGGAGTTCGTAGGTATACGGACGGAGCACATCTCCGTCGATGGAGGCCCTCTTTCCCCTCAGGGGGACGAAAATGATATCGTTATCATTAATACGCACATCATTGGTTTTGTTCGTGCCGAGGAGGTAATCGTAGAGATCAACCCTTGCCAGGACCTTCCCGTTTCGTATCACTCTCACATCGCGCATCGAGCCGCTGGCTTTGGGACCTCCGACGACGAAGAGGGAGTTGAAAACATTGGCAAAATTATTAACGAAATAACCCCCAGGTTTTTGCACTTCGCCCATAATGAACACGCGAACGGGGCGCAGCTTGGACAGCGACAGATCAAGAAAAATAGATGGCGGCTTACTCACTAATCCTGCGAACGACTGCGAGAGCGCAGAGATAATCCGATTCTTCGCTTGATCAATAGTGTATCCCGAGACTAGCATAGGACCGACAGATGCAAGCGTTATCGTCCCATCGTCGTCGACCTCGAGTTCTTGAGAAGATTGCACTTGGCCCCACAATGAGATCTTGAGGACGTCGCCCGCGCCGAATATGTAATTCTTGTCCGCGATCGACGGTGAAGGTTGGTAGTTGTTTCCCGCCGACCTGAAAAATGTTAGCCCAAAGATCAACGAATCATCCGGCGTCATCGGCGCCAAATGGAGTGGAGGATTCTGCTTAAGGAGAAGACTGTCATGCTTCGCCGTAGTATCGACAGCTGGGGCGGCGGATGCTGGGTTCCCTCCAATATAGATCGCCGTCTGTGGGATGCCACTCTGACCCGATGGCGCATTCAGCGTCGGGTACCTCGTCAAAAGCGTCGGTACAT
>CAYLMV010000293.1:0-2622 GCA_964384415.1 uncultured Chitinophagaceae bacterium
TATATCATCATGACCAGCTTTATCAAAATGAGATAGCGGAAGAAAAAGACCGCGATAAAGTTCCGATAATTGCCAGGAATTCAACACAAAACGGCTCTGGAACATGGCATTCACTTTGCTTAATCTGATCTGAAGAATCAACCTGCCGAAAAGTGCCAGGCATTCCGGGGTGACATATTGAATGAGACTGTTGCTGATCTGTTTTTGGGCTTATACCAATGATGATTACTTGCCAGATTTCTTCGTTATCATACAGTTAAAAACTAACAGGAGGTTGTATGAAGCGGTTGCTAGCTGTTTTTCTTGGGCTCTTTACGTTCGGAAGTCTCTCAAGTGCACAGGTGCTCGAAGGATTCGGAACCAAGGGGAGTCTTGGTATATTTAAAGACGCCGGATTCGGCACGCTCACCGACAGCATCTACCAGACTACCGACCCTGCGAACAGCGCCAACGGAGTAATGGGCGTCGCACTTGATCTGAAGGGATCAGGCGACAAAAATGCGATTCGTCCCGTAACCCAGCAGCTCATCAAAGATGTAAAGGGTGCTCTTTACCTCACCTATTGGGTGTTCATTCCTGCGAACAGTACGATTCCCGACAGCCTCGCGATTGGATTGTGGTGGCAGGTTCCAATCAATTGGCAATTCAACGAAGTAGACTATTACGCAAAGGATATACCGAAAGGACGTTGGTACCCGCTTTCGGCTCCCATTCAGGATTCGAGCATCGTCGATCCGGCGAACAACCTTCTTGCGGGACACGGCTTGGGAGATTTCGGAATTCAATGGAACTCCTACAGCTGCGGGACAACCGTATGGAAAGGTGCGATCTACGTTGACAGCGCTTCGCTGATCGGATCCACGCCCACCGTGATCTGGGATTTCAAAACGAATATCGAAGGGTTCAGCGAGCAGTGGAACAACGGATGGAAGGACAGCGTCTACTGGAATGCCGGACCGATCGGCGATACATCCGGTGTTGGAGTGTTTGAGCTCAAAGACGGTACGGCATCTACCGGCGCTACTGCTTTCGGTTTCCAGCCGACAGGGAGCGGAATGAAGGCGCAAGGGATGAACGCCTTGGTCTTCTGGGTGTATGTTCCACCCTCATTCCCGGACACATTTTTCATTCAGACCTGGGCTCAGAGCGATCCAGACTGGAATTGGCCGCCGAACGGTCCTCGCACGTATTCCGGGAAGAAACTGCCGAAGAATACCTGGTTCCCGCTCTATTTCGATCTTGCTCAGGCAAGTATTCTCGACTCCGCGAGCGGCAATTTCTTCAACACTTTCAACAACTCCAGCGACAACCTGAGGAAACTTGGAATTCAGGTCGGCGGCAACAACGGCGTGAGTTGGCAGGGGAAGATTTATGTCAAGAATGTTGCGTTGGTCAATCAGGTGGTTGTTGCGCCCAAGCCCCCAACCGGGCCGCCAGTATGGGCTCTTGCGAATTTCGACAACGCTGCCAACGGCGGTAAGCAGGGATTCTATGTTCCTGCGTGGGCAGCAGGATCGGTCTCGCGATATCTCGATAACAGCACCAGCAAGCCAGGTTACGTTCTCCAATGCAGCGCAAATATTTCGCCCTCCAGTCCGAAGTTTGCGGCCGTGCGTGACAGCGTTGTCATGCAGAAGGCCGATTCCATTGTCACGAAGCTGACATGCGCAATATATATTCCCTCCACCATGCCGTACAACGGCATAGTGAAATTCTATGTCACCGGCGGACTCAATGACAGCATCGCGGTGGCAGAGACGCTCGGCGTTCAGCTTCAGCATCTTCAGTGGTCCACGCTATCCATCAACAAGCTCGACTCCCTCGCCCTGGCTGGAAAATTTGATCCCACAAAACCGTCGCGTATCGGAGTCGTTGTCTACTATCCTTCTCCCTACGACACAACGACCTGGACGGATTCCTTTGAGCTGGACGATTTTACCGCGTATGGAATCTGGTTCGCATCGGGAGTGCCCTCCGGCATAAGGCCCGAAAATCCCGGCATCGTGTACCAATACCAGCTTTATAGCAACTACCCAAATCCGTTCAACCCTTCGACCAGAGTCAGGTATGACGTTGAGAGAGATTCCAAAGTCGAGGTAAAGGTGTTTGATGTTCTCGGGAGAGAAGTTGCCACGCTCGTCAACCAGAGAGAACCAGCCGGATCGTACGATGTTGAATTCAATGCCTCGTCGTTCTCCAGCGGCGTTTATTTTGTCCGAATGGATGCAGGGAGCTATGTGAAAACGATGCGGATTATGCTTCTTAAATAATTGTTGTGCAGAGGGGCAGGACACGAGTGGATTCTGCCGCTCTGCATGATAGACGTGCCCGGAGGAGATGCCGGGTCTTCCCGACCGGCTGTGGAAGTGGCGATACGCCGAATCAGACATACCGGAAATTGGTGCTCAGTGGGCCAACAGGCGGGTTTGCGCTTTGAAGCTAAGATACAGGGAAGCCATTTTTCTTTTCATGCGCGGGAGTTACAATGAAATCAAACGGGACAATCAGCGGATCCACTAACGATCGGAAGGTGATTGGAGTTGGCATTCTCTTCCTGCTTCTTGTCTTTGCAGGCAGCGCTTCTTCGCAATCAAGAATTCATTACGCAGGAAGAGATATTTT
>CAYLMV010000294.1:0-2619 GCA_964384415.1 uncultured Chitinophagaceae bacterium
TCGCAATGACTTCTTTTCAAAATGCGCCGTTACCCGGAACCTGCACGATTTGATTCAGTCTACAGAATCTTGTACCTATATACTTGACCAAGGAAGAGGAGGCAGATCCAGCCATGAATACGGCAAAATGTATAATCTCTGTTTTGATCGTCTCAGCGCTGACAGCGGTTTCGCTGGAGGCGCAGTATGCTCTCGTGAATCAGGCCGGCTACCTGCCGGACAGGGCAAAGTCGGTCTATTTCATCCAGAACGACGACAGCTTTTACGTTGTCAGCAAGGCAACGGGGAGCATCCAGTACCGCGGCGCAATTCAGCCGCTGCAATCCGGGGCGGCCAAGGATCCTTCGTGCGGCTTGAAAACCTACAAAGGCGATTTTTCCTCCTTCACCGCAGAAGGCGAATATCAGATCACGACAACGTCGTCCGACACGTCGTATTCATTCTCGATCTCGAGCAGCGCATTCGAGGATGTCTACAAAAAGTCGCTCAAGGGATATTACTTTCAGAGATGCGGAATGCCGCTGCTGACGCAGAACGCAGGCGTCTATGCGAGGATCACCTGCCATACGAACGATGGCACGTATCATTCGACGGCGGACAAGACCGGCCACTCCGTGACCACCGGCGGCTGGCACGATGCCGGCGACTACGGAAAGTATGTCGTCAACGCCGGCGTGACGGTGGGGACGCTCCTCCTGGCGTACGAACTTTTTCCCGCCAAGCTCCGATACGACAACCTGAATATTCCCGAAAGCGGCAATTCGGTCCCTGATATCCTCGACGAAACCAGGTATGAACTCGAGTGGTTCCTCACGATGCAGGACACTGCAGACGGAGGAGTCTACTTCAAGGTCACGACGGCGAATTTTGACGGGTTTGAGATGCCCGACAAAGATTCCGCAACCCGCTACATCTATCAAAAATCCTCAACGGCGACGGGGGACTTCGCGGCCGTCATAGCCCAGGCTGCACGCGTCTACCGTCCGTTCGACACGACCTTCGCATCCGAATGCCTTACCGCTGCCCGTAAAGCGTGGCAGTACCTGACCGCCCATCCGTCGATAGTTCCAACCGGGGGATTCCACAATCCGAGCGGGACGGGCACGGGCGAGTACGGCGACGGCAGCGATTCCGATGAGCGGCTCTGGGCGGCGGCGGAGTTATTCGTGAGCACCGGTGAAGCACAGTACCATTCGTACTTTAAAAGCAACTATTCCAGCAGTGGAATTTTCACATCCACGATGGGCTGGGCCGATGTGAGGCCGATGGCTCATGCGGCATATCTTTTCGGCAGCCAGTCAATGGCCGATACGGCGATCAAGTCTGAGCTCAGGAGCGCGTTGAACGACCGCTGCAGCACTCTCTTGAGCGTCGTCAATGCAGATGGGTTGAACGTCTCGCTGAACCCCGGCGACTACGGGTGGGGAAGCAACGGCTATGCGCTCAACAACGGCGCAGTATTTATTCTAGGCTACCTTTCCACCGGGAACGCGGCATACTACAACGCGGCCCTCTCGCAGCTGAACTACATCCTCGGATGCAACAGGCACAACATGACGTTCGTGACCGGCGTGGGGAGCGCCCACCCGATGCATATTCATCATCGCCCCTCCGCGTCGGACGGTATCCTCGAACCGGTTCCGGGACTGATGTCCGGCGGCCCCGACAAATATCTTGACGATGCCGTGCTGCAGGCCAACTTCACCGCCGCAAGCGCCCCGGCCTACTGCTATATCGACGACCAGGGAAGCTACGCCTCGAACGAGATTGCCATCAACTGGAATGCGCCGTTAGTTTTTGTCTCCGGCTTTTTCAACGAATCTCCCGCGACGCCGGTTCAAGAAGGGCGCTCAACATTCCCAACGAGATTCTCGCTCGAACAGAATTATCCCAACCCGTTCAACCCGGCCACAGTGATCAGGTACCAGTTATCCGTCCCCGGCTATGTGACGCTGAAAGTGTACGACCTGTTGGGAAGAAGTGTCCGAACCCTCGTCGATCAGAGACAAGAGGGAGGACTTCACTCAGTCACGTTGGATGCAAGCGCATTGCCGACCGGGATTTATTTTTACCGCATTGAGATGAACAACAATTCCATCACCAAGAAAATGGTACTGCTGAAGTGACCGGCAACAAAGGAACTGCGTTCCGGAAACGGGGGGAATTCTTCTTGCGAAGAAGGACAGCATCATCATGCGGAGTCCTTCTCCTCGCGCTCTTCTTTCAAGCAGCGCTGTGCGGCGAGGAGGCGACGGTCCGGGGGTTGGCGGTGGGGAGCGATGGCCGGCCGATGCAGATGGCAAAGGTGTTTCTTACGTTCCCGAACGACTCCACTACGATCGCGGCCGCCAATGTTGCAGCCGACGGTCAATACATGATTTCCATTCCCTCAACCGGAGTCTGGATGCTCAGGTTTACAGGCGTAGCGCACCGTGAGCAGAAGGCGGCCCTTTACATCGACCGGCCGCAGACGGTCCGCCTGGACGTAAGGCTCGGAGGCTATCGGTACGAAAAGGTACTCGCTAATATCTCGGTCATCGGAAACTTCAACCGGTGGAATGTCCTGACAGCCGTTCCGATGAAGAGACTGCCGGACAGTACTTTTTTCGCGGAGGTTGA
>CAYLMV010000295.1:0-2614 GCA_964384415.1 uncultured Chitinophagaceae bacterium
AAGAAATGGCCTCCGATTGGCAGTCTCCTAATAATTTAGAGTTGCCAAAAGAAGAGCTGCGAAATCGGCTTCTCGAAGCCCAAGGCTTTTCAAAGAAAATTAGTACGCTCAACGAAATTTCCCTCAAGATCGACGAATCGGGTTCGCGAGAGGAAATTCTGGAAGTGCTCCGTGCCGAAGCTTCGTTGCTGATCGAAGGAGAATGTGTTTTCATCAGCCTCCTGAACAGAAGCAAGACGCATTACGGGATCAATACGCTTAGCCGCGTTGCCGATTCCCTTGAGATCAACCATGAACTTTTCGGGGTGGATGTCGGCATGCCGGGCTGGGCGATCCAGAACCAGACGGGAATTTTCGTCGACATCGACTCTGCACCTTCGTTCAATCAGCAGCTGGAGGGAAAGTTCGTTGAGGTTGGCATTCGGTCGCTCCTCATCGTTCCCCTCAGGACAAGCACCGAAGTCATCGGCGCCATCGGATTCGGGTCATCGAAGCGGAGCGCGTACAATCAGCCCGATATGTGGCTGGCGCAGCTGCTCAGCTTCCATATCGCGATGTCGCTTCGCCATACGACGATGTTCGACAACGCGCAAAAGAGACTGGCGCAGATTGAACTCGTCAACCGCATCGCCGGACGCCTGACCTCGACGCTCGATCTGGACAAAATGCTGGAGTTCGCGGCCGAGGCGATCCAGAGGAATTTCAACTACTTCGACGTTACGATTTTCATGGTCGACAGGGAGACTCAAGATGCCGTTCTTGTCGCCCATTCGGGAAACTATGTCGATTTTCTTCCTCACGGCTATCGCCAGAAACCGGGTGTCGGGATCGTCGGCTGGGTATCCATGTACGGAGAGAAGATCCTTGCGAACGACGTTTCACTTGAGGCGCGCTACCTTGCGTTCGCCTACCACAATACCAACTCGGAACTTGCTCTCCCCATCAAAGTAGGGACCGACGTCGTCGGCATCCTGAACGTCGAGGATACCAAGCTGCATGCGTTCGATGAGACGGACGTCTTGGTTCTCGGCACGCTCTGCGATCAGCTGGGAAGCGCGATCCACAATGCGACCCTCTATAACGAGATTAAAGAATCCAACAAGAAACTTCTCGAGCTGGACAAGCTGAAGTCGGACTTCGTCGGCATTGTCTCTCACGATTTTCGGACGCCGCTCTCGAGCATTATGCTTGCGGCCAAATCCCTCGTGAAGAAGGAAGTCGCGGAGACCAACCAGCACCTCAAGGAATACCTCAACATCATCATCGATCAGGCGACGAAGCTCAGCCAGCTTGCCGAAGACACCCTCACGATCACCAAAATGGAATCGGGCCAGCTCAGTTACTATTTCAAGCTGGTGAATATTGAGTCCCTCGTGAAAGAGGCGGTATCGATGGTGAAGTTTTCCAACCGGCATCAGCTTCAGTACAACATCGAGCTCGACGCTTCGTTCGTCAAGGGAGATCAGAGCAAGCTGCGGCAGGTTCTTTTGAACTTGGTTTCAAACGCGGTAAAATATTCGCCAAAAGGGGGTAAGATCGAAATTTCCGTCGTCACTCATGGTTTTGACGAGATTCTGCTCACGGTGAAAGATGCCGGTATCGGCATACCGGAGAATCAACTCGAGAAGCTCTTTCAGAAATTCTCGCGAGTGGAATCTGCCGAGGTCAGCAACATCAAAGGCTCGGGTCTCGGGCTCTGGATCAGCCGTGAAATCATCAGGGCGCACGGGGGAAAGATCTGGGTAGAGAGTGAAGTCGGCGCCGGGAGCCGTTTCATGTTCACGCTGAAGAAAGGGAATTGACGACGAGCAATGATGACGCCGCGGAAGGAATCTAAGAAGGTTTTGCCGATTTGATGCTGTCGACCGCGGCCGTAACCTCGTTCAGGAATACCCGCCACGTTGTGCCGTCGCGCGATATCTGCGTGATCTGGTCTTTGAATTTCCCCTCATCTGTTTTCCTCTCCGCAAAAAAATCCTTCAAGCGTTCCCGATAGAGTGTATCGGGAATCATCCCGACCAGTTTCTGTTTTTCGTGGAAGACGATCAGCTCTGCATACGTACGAACGATCTCGTGAGAGTACTTCGGGGGAGGATCGGGCGCGCATCCGGGAAACAGCCATGCAGCGATCAAAATCACTGCGAGGAACTTCATGGAGGCGATGTGCGTGATGTGCCGTAGTATCATTTGAATTTCCGGAACGAATGTCTGTCGTTGCCTTCATTTTCATCCAGCGTCCAATCCCGGATTGGCCGCGAATCACGAAGAAAGAACTGGTTCAAGTGCATCCAACGGGATCGTGTGGTCATCAGATCGTTCCGAGACTGAGCTCGGGAGAGAGGTGAACGCGGTACGGAGGGAAGGGCTTCCTCCTTGACTTTCTAGGCCAATCTGACTATATTTTTGCCGCTAAAATACACAATCTCCGATTCTAATACAAATTTTTGAGCTTTTTCAGTAGAATGAAGAGTTAGGATTACTATGGCGACGACGTCAGACTTGAAAGTGGGAACATTTCTTCGGTTTAACGGTGAGCTTCACCTCCTTGAAGAATACCAGCATCGCACCCCCGACAACTTGCGCGCCTTCTATCAGGCCAAAATGCGCAACGTGC
>CAYLMV010000296.1:0-2575 GCA_964384415.1 uncultured Chitinophagaceae bacterium
ATCCACGGCGGGTTAATGGGAGGATTTTTCAGCTGGTTAGGTTTCATAGCTCCAGTGACCATGACCAACGTGATTTACGAAAAGAGACCGTGGAAGCTCTGGCTCCTCGACAACGCTTTCTGGCTGGTCTCGCTGCTGGTTATGGGAGCAATTCTCTCAGGCTGGCAATAGCGGAACCGCGAAGTAATTCTTCACGGCTGTTCCCGACAATCACGAAGTGGTGCCTTTGGCAAAAGCGCCAGGAAGGGCTGGACCGGCGGTCCACAATCCGCTGCGCGACGTACTGCATCAAACTGTTCTTCAGCGCCTCGGTGTTTACGTCTCTCCTGCTATTCAGCGGGAGCGCGGTCCGTGAAAACGCACGAGCAAATTCAAAACAATGCGGAGCAAGACGATGGAAAAGACAGAAGGCAGAGAGATGCGAATTACGAGAACGATCAAAGCTCCCATTGACCTCATGTGGAAAGTCTGGACTGATCCCGAGCACATTGTGAACTGGTGGGGACCAAATGGGTTTACCAGCACGATTCATACGATGGGCTTTCAAGAAGGCGGAGAATGGAAATTGACATTGCACGGACCAGATGGAACGGACTATCCGAACAGGAGTATTTTCGGAGAAATTGTTCCGTTGAAAAAGATCGCGTTTGAACACTTCAATCCGCATTTCATTACGACAGTTCTGTTCGAATCCAAAGGCAAAGAGACCCGCCTGGAATGGACGGCGCTTTTCGATACGGCAGAAATGCGTGAAACCGTCATCAAAGCGCACAAAGCCGACGAAGGACAAAGACAAAACATCGAAAAACTTGACAAATACCTTTCTAAAGTCCTCGGCGAATCAAAAATCAAGTAACAATGGCGTTGTCAATGCACAGGGCTAATGGCGGTGCTCCCGTCCGTCAGGCAACGATTGAAGGCTCAAATAATTTTGAAGGGTGAATACATGTACAAGACAATCTTCTCTTCGCTTGTTCTTTCAACACTTGCGCTTTTGCAATTGTCATGCAAAGATGGGGTGACGAATAATTATTACGGCTCAGGAGGCACCACAGAACATATCGTGGTGACAAATAACCCAACTCCAATTATCCGTTATGCCGAGCTATCGAATATTCCAAGGGGCACAACGATGAAGCTCCGGGTGAACAGAAACGATTTTGAAGTATGGCAGGTGAACGTAGTATTTGATGCCCTTTACACTGTAGGGGCAGACAGGCTCATTTTATGTCATACCGCCAACAATTTCCCGGTCGGCGCCGGCGATAGCGGCTCTCCCCTGTTGACTTCTGACGGCAGAATTGCCGGGGCCCTTTGCTATGGATATGAAGGGAATTCTAGTGATTTTGCGGCGCGCGTCATCGAAGATGTTTTGAGTGTCGACACTGCCAGTGTTTCAAGCGCGGGCCCTCCTTCGTCATTTAGTCTGATCACTCCGGCATATTACCTCTCGGGGAATGGATCACAAATGTCTTCGAGATACCACCAGCTAACCTCCGCGTTCGGCGTGTACACACCACAGGGATCAGAGACCAGCAGACCTTTCGCAGACGGGAAAGATCTCTCAAAGGTCGTCGTTAACCCTGTACTTCCGGGTTCTTCTATTGCTGTGATGGTGATTACCGGCGACTACTTTTACGAATATGCAGTCGGCACAATGTCGTATATCGGCACTGACGGCATATTTGCATTTGGGCACAGTTTCGATTCATTCCTGGCTGCGCCGACATACCTTGCCACGACCGGTTCGTTCATCAGCTCCGCTTTTGAATCACAAAAAATGTCTGAGCCATCATCCCAGCTGATCGGTTCGTTCGTAAAGAATGAGTACGATGGAGTTCTCATCAAACCGAATGTAGTTCCGCTCGTCGCAAAGCTTAAGACGAGTTGTTCTATAAACGGATCGACGATTTTTGCCTACAATCACCAGACGTCCAATACGCCAAGTTTCAGAAGCGATATGGAATTGGCGACTGAATTATCCTGCGATCTCGTTTATGAGAAATTGGTTGCATTAAACAAAGAAGAGGATTCGACGGTGGCAACATGCGGCGCAACAATCGTTACAGACCAGGGCACAACGAACACAACGTTTGTGCTCCACAACAAGGAGATTGATTGGAGTATTTATTTATATTTGGAGGACAGTGTTAATGTAGCAAGCGGCAGCAACCAGTTGAAACAATTGAACCTCGCTGTTGATTTGAAGTATTGAGCGGTGAACGCTGAGAACGCACAGAGCATTCGTTTCCTCACTACATTAGCAAGATAGAATCTATCGTGAAGGAGGGTGATCTATGGACAGCAATAGTCTTAGTCGAAAGGGATTCGAGCGATGGCAGAGCTTTAATCTCAAGGCCGAAGCCACATTATCTGGCGGTCTGCCAATGTTTAGCGGAGTGTATGTCATAAAAAACGATGTCTCGTTTGGCCGCTTTGTTGGAGAATCTGATATTGTCTACATCGGTTCGGCAAGCGGCGAAAAGGGTTTGCGGGGAACAATCTTACAGTATTTCAATCCAGGGCCCGCACAAGATACAAATAAGAGGATCAACGGAATCCTTCATCTGCACCC
>CAYLMV010000297.1:0-2550 GCA_964384415.1 uncultured Chitinophagaceae bacterium
TTGGCGTCTCGATGGAGACTATGGGTCAATGGTCAACAGACCCCAATGTGAATAATGCCATATGCACGGCAGCTGGTTCTCAGCAAGACGCCATGATCGTTAGCGACGGTGCAGGGGGCGCTATTGTTACGTGGGATGATCTTCGAAGCGGGTATTATCATATCTATGCGCAACGCATTGATGCATCCGGTGTTGTCCGATGGACTGCCGATGGTGTGGCTATTTGTACGGCCACAGGGAATCAACAAAGCCCAATGATCGTCAATGATGGATCAGGAGGCGCGATTATTACATGGATGGATCAACGCAGTGGGAATTATGACATCTATGCACAACGCATCAACGCGTCGGGCACAGTTCAATGGACAACGAATGGTATCGCAATTTGCACGGCTGCGGCGGACCAATATTTTCCCGTCATCATTGCTGACGACGCTGGAGGCGCGATTGTCGCATGGCAAGATAATCGCAGCGGGAATATTGACATCTATGCACAGCGAATCAACGCATCGGGTATGGTACAATGGAATGCCAACGGTGCTGCTATTTGTGTTGAACCCGGCAGCCAGGACGCTATGACCCTTGCCGGCGATGGTGCAGGGGGTGCAATTATTACTTGGGAAGATATTCGCGGTGGGAGCTATTATGATATTTACGCACAACGCATCAACGCGGCGGGTGCGGTTCAATGGACGGCAAATGGCGTTATCGTATGTTCGGCTGCGGCGAGCCAACAAAGTCCCACGATCGTCAGTGACGGCGTCGGGGGCGCAATTATTACATGGTCTGACAGTCGCAACGTGAACCCCCATATTTACGCCCAACGAATCGGAGCATCGGGGTCGGTTCAGTGGACCCCTGACGGCGTTGCAGTATGCACGGCTTCAGGCAATCAAGGCAGCCCCATGATCACCAGCGATGGCTCACATGGTGCGATAATTACTTGGAAAGATGGTCGAGGGGTCTTTGACTATGATCTCTATGCACAACGCATCGATGCCTCAGGTTCGGCTCAGTGGACCGCAAATGGAGTTGCGATATGTACGGCCACAGGTGACCAACAATATCCCACGATCGTGAGCGATGCCTCCGGAGGTGCAATTATTACATGGTCTGATAATCGCAGCGGGAACATTGATATATACGCTCAGCGCATCAACGCATCGGGCACAGTCCAATGGCCGACCGACGGTGCGGCAATTTGTATCGCACCGGGAGACCAATATACGCCGATAATCACCAACGATGGGACGGGGGGCGTCGTCATAACATGGACCGACTCTCGGTCCGGGACCTACCACATTTACGCGCAACGCGTTGACCGCCTCGGCAATTTATATCCGGCACCATGGATCCAAAAGGTGGGGGACATCGCGAATGACCAAGGGGGAAAGCTGCGCATATTATGGAATCCTTCCAGCCTCGATATCTGGGGAAACACCACGGTGAAGTCGTACACATTGAAAATCGGCGTGAAGGCAATAGGGCTGCTGGGGAAAACGTCCCAGGTGCCTGGCGACGGCGTTTACTGGCAATCCGCGGGTTCAGTGGCGGCCGATTGGTCGGACGGATACAGCATGGTGACTACGACCCATGCAGATTCGGGTTTGCAGGGAATACCATATTACTATTTTCAGGTTATCGCAAAGAATGCCGACTCGACGATATACTGGTCGTCGAATATCGACAGCGGATATTCGGTAGACAACATTCCTCCCGTGGGAGTTTCCGGTTCTTCGATAAGCAGCGGCCCCGGAGGGAATATCGACCTCACATGGAACAAAGACCGGGTGGATCCCGATCTCATGGGGTATCGTGTTTTTCGTTCGGCTTTGTCCGGCTTCTTGCTGAATGACTCCGTTTCGCTCGCGTTTTCACAAGACACTACATACCAGGACACGACTGGCCACATCGGCCAAACATACTTTTACCGCGTGGCAGCAGTCGACGTGCACGGAAATCTGGGTACCCCGAGTGCCGAGCTGAGCCAAACAGTGCTTTCGATAACACTCTCCGCCTTTAGCGCAACAGTTTCACGCCTGGATGTTGAACTTCATTGGACGGTGAAAACGGAGACGAACAACTATGGCTATGAAATTGAGAGGCGGCTGTCAAACGTTCCCCAATCTACGTTCCAGGCAATCGGATTTGTCGAAGGCTCGGGGAATGCGAATGCACCAAGAGACTATTCGTTCACAGATAAAAATCTCATCCCGTCCGTCTATGTTTACCGTCTTAAGCTAATCGACCGCAACGGGAATTTCAGGTACTCGCAGAACATTGAAACGGAAGTCGTGACGCCAAAGGTCTATGAACTTTCTCAGAACTATCCCAATCCCTTCAACCCAGCCACGACCATTCAATTTTCAATTGCCGATTTACGATTTGTGGAGCTGAAAATTTTCGATCTGCTTGGAAGAGAAGTGAGGACATTGGTGAGCGAGGAAAGGGCCGCAGGAAGTTATTCCGCGAAATGGGATGCTTCCAATCTTCCGAGCGGCACATACATTTATCGACTCAAGGCGGGAAGCTACACTGAAACGAAGAAGA
>CAYLMV010000298.1:0-2544 GCA_964384415.1 uncultured Chitinophagaceae bacterium
GCCGGAACGAATATTGCACCGGATGCCTCTGCGGGCAATCTTTCTTCCTAAAATATCCGGCCGAAAGGAAACATCACTCAGGCCAGCAAGCCAGGCTCAGACACTGCAGGCATTGGCGCCCAGCACGCTCTTCCAGCTGGCAGGAGCAGGCGTTGTTGAATTCAAAAAGATGGGAGAGTTTGTGCGACGCCTGCCCAGTTACTGGCTAGAACTGGGGGAAGATCTCCAACAAATCCCTCACGCGATAGAGACATACCTGGCGGGGCCACAACGATGAAGATCATTTTTTGGTCTGATGGATTTTGGCCAAACATCGGAGGCGTTGAGGTACTTGCGAGCAGTTTCATTCCAGTGATGCAGGAGCGCGGTCATGAATTCTGCATCATAACATCTCATCTGGGCCAAGGCTTGCCAGATCAGTCGACCTATCGGGGGAGCACACTCCATCGCTTTCATTTTCACAGGGCCCTCGATAGCAGAAACTTGAAAGAAATAAAAATCATCGCGGACCGGATCAAAGAGATCAAACGGGCGTTCGGCCCCGACCTCATCCACATAAATTTCAGCGGTATCAGTCCATTCTTTCATCAATTGAGCCGGTTCCCAAACGAACCGCCGACAGTCACTACGATTCACGCGCTTCCGGCTGCGCTCTCTTCTGGCCAGGCACCGATGATGAAGCAGACGCTGATGAACTCGCGCTGGGTCACAGCTGTTTCGCAGGCGATGCTCAATGAAGCTCTCCTGATTGCTCCGCAGATCAGCCCGAAATCCTCTGTCATCTACAATGGCCTGAAAAAGCCGCCGCTGCCCGGCACGGAACTCGATTTCAATAATCCACGACTGCTTTGCCTCGGACGACTGTCAAACGAAAAGGGCTTTGATATCGCTTTGCGTGCTCTGACCCAAATCGTGCGGCGTTTTCCGGATGTCCATCTCGTCGTTGCCGGCGACGGCCCGGAAAGAGGGGAACTGGAAACACTTGCTTCCCTGCTAGGCCTGGGCTCTCATGTCTCCTTTGTGGGATGGGTGCCTCCTGAAAAGAGATACGAGCTCATCAATCAGTCGTGCCTGCTTATTGTGCCGTCTCGGTGGAAAGAGCCTTTTTGTCTGGTTGCTTTAGAGGGGGCCTTGATGGGGCGCCCTGTGGTGGCTTCCCGCACGGGGGCGTTGCCGGAGGTGGTCGTCGAGAACGAAACTGGGATCTTCTTTGAAAATGAAAATCCCGCGTCTCTTGCAGATGCAGTCATCTCTCTCTTAGAATCTCCGTCGCTGGCAACCGCCATGGGATTGCGCGGCCGCGAACGGGCAAACAGGAAGTTCACGTGGGACCGTTACATCGATTCATTCGAGATGCTCTTTACTCAGCTTGCCCACGAACGTCGGAATGTACCAGACTAGAAGCTATCTCAAAAACCAACGTAAAGTCATTGCGAGGAGCCCCGCTTAACGCGGGGCGACGTAGCAATCTCCCGATACATGGGGATTGCCACGTCCCGAAAAAAACATCGGGACTCGCAATGAACCTCTAAGTGCTTTTGAGATGGGTTCAGATCATTGAGCTCTGTCTGATGAAATTCCTGTAATCACTCTTAACCCTGACTGGATGGACGGTCTGTGAACGATACTCTATTTCCGCTCGTCAGCGTAGTTATTCCAGTTAAGAATGGCGCCAGATTCATTTCTGATGCAATCGAAAGCGTATTAAGACAGGATTATTGGCCGGTCGAGATCATCGTCGTCGACGGCCAGTCCACAGACAATACGCCGGAAGTGGTGAAGCAATATGAATCGGTGAAATATATTCTGCAGGAAAACGATCCCGGGATTGCATCGGCTCGCAATCTCGGGATTGACAGCTCGCGCGGCGAGTTTATAGCGTTCATCTCGTCCGACGACTATTGGGAAAAGGCGAAGTTGCGGCTTCAGGTTCGGTCTCTTGTCGAACACCCGGAGTTTCAATATAGTATAACCAGAGTCCGTTTCTTTCTAGAGCCTGGGTCTGAAATTCCCCGGGGCTTCAAGCGCGAACTGCTGGAAAGCGATTATGTCGGCCCGATGCCCGAGACACTCTTTGCGCGAAAATCGCTTTTTCAGCGAATCGGAAAATTCGATACGACACTTTCCTTGCTTGAAGACAACGATTGGTTTGCCCGGGCCAAGGATTCGAATATTCCCATGTGCGTCATCGATCAAGTGTTAGTCCATAAAAGGGTGCACCAGTCAAATATATCGACCGCGCCTGAAAACGGCCCAATCATAACCCGCGAGTTTCTTAAAGTTATGAAGCAGTCGATAGACCGGAAGCGGAAATCAGCGAACTCTGGAAACGACAATTGCCCGGGGGAGAAGATGGCCGACACGGTTCCTCCTTTGTGAGGCTAAGGGTTCTCAATAAGCTGCCACATCTAACGATGTCTGAAATATACCGACAACAGAAAAAAGAATATTTCGCCGATCGATTCGGAATTGCTACGCTCAAAAAAGAGGACTTCATTCGGGATCTAAAAACTGCGATCGAATCATACACCCCTTTTGCAGCTG
>CAYLMV010000299.1:0-2470 GCA_964384415.1 uncultured Chitinophagaceae bacterium
GATCTCGGCGATGGAAACGATGATATGGCCGCCTGCGATACAACCCTTAACCTTGTTTATGTGTACAATGGCGACAACAACGATGGGACCCCGGCTGGTTACGGGAACAAACCGCCGTCAGATGGATTCGTGCTTTTGCAGGGCCCGAAAGTCCCGGGACAGCCGACCGACAGCGCCATTTCAGAAGGTTTGTACACACATGGATACAAAAACCTACGGGCATATTCTTCCTCCCAATATTTTAACACGCAGTTCGGCGCATACACCGATCCTCCGCTCGGCAATGCTGGCTTTCCCCGTTTTGCGCATGAGAATCAGAATGGAATCAGCGGCGGCACGCATACTCCGTATACCGATCCGACTACTGGTCTTCCCTGCAAATTTGTTTTCCCGGGCGATCCGGTTACGGAATCAGGGTGGACAATGCAAAAAGCGGGAGTGCCGCCGCAGGATGGTCGGGGAATGATTTCTGTTGGTCCGTTCACGCTCGCGAAGCAAGACACTCAGGAAATTGTCGGCGCTTTTGCGATTGCGCAGGGCTCGGACCGGCTTAACAGTGTTGTTCTGCTGCGCCAATATGTCGATCTCGCCCGTAAATCTTTTCTCAAAAACTTCACTACCGTTCCAATCATCAACGCAACGGTGGATACTCATCCAGCCAACCCGGTCATTTCAATTGTCTGCGACCCTAAGAATTCACTCGCGCAATCTGTTGATCTCACTCTGCGAAAAAGCGACGGCACTTCGCTGGCCCAATTGACTCTCCTTGACGACGGCCTGCACGGTGATGGCGCCGCCGGAGATAAGGTCTTTGGCAACTCGATTTCCACGCTCCCCCCGCAGGATCAAGGTGTCGTTGTCGATGTGTCAGTCACAACGAGTGGCTCTTCCCCCGAAGTTTGGCCTGCTTTCACCAACATCACGACCACAAGAGTGCAGCAGACGACGCCCGTTATCCTCTCCGACAATTTAAACGACGACGGTAAGGTCAATCCGGCAGAGAATGTGCAGTTCAATGTCACTCTCACAAATCCGTACCCGTTTGGGTTCAGCAACCTCACGCTGGACGCGCGCACTCCATTTTTTTCGAACAAATCAATTCGCATTCCATCCTTACCAGCAAATTCACAATTCACGCCGTCCTACAACCCTACCGATACCAATAGTTTTCTCGACTTCACGATTCCTCAGAATTTCACTGGGGACAAAGTCACTATTCTTCTTGCCATGAGTGATACCACGGGGAACCGGTGGCTCGATTCAGTCTCGTTCCCGGTCTACCCTCTTATTCGAGAGAACGCCGTCCTGCAACGGCTGCGAGGTCACAGCAGCATGTCGCCGGCGGTGATCATCACAAATAAACCGGCAACGGAAAACAAAACGTATGTGATCTCCGGCATCGATTCCGCCGACGCAAACTCTACGCCCGGCTACAGTGTGAAGGATTCTGCAAGCGGAAGCATACTTGTGCAGCACGAACCTTTGACGGAACCTGAATTTCTCGGCCATGTTTCTCCGCCGATCAACGGGTTCAGAATAAACTGGGAAGGTACGTATACCAATGCACTGTCTCCTCTTGTGCCCACGTATTCGATCTCAAACCCTGTGGAGTTTCCTTGGTTCACACCCGGCTCTGCAACGATCGGGAAGCTGTTTAGTCCCGGATCGGCGGGATCATGCGTCAGCAGTCTCAGGTCGGGAGATTTCAGGGACGTTCAAGTTCGGTTTTCTTCCATCTCTGGGTTCACAGATGTCAATGGAAACGGAGTATATGATCTTGGTGAGCCTTATAAATTCGATACTTTAAACACGGAGCACACGCAACGTGCCTATTTCTACCGGCAGGAGAATGTGCTGGCAGACTTCCATTACGCCGGATATTTTATGGTTCCCCTTGCGGCGTACGATGTAACATCAAATCCACCGAGACAACTTAGTCTGCTCGTCGTCGATCGCGACAAAAATAACCAATGGGACGCAGATCTCGACGGCTCGATAACCTATAGTAATTTTATCTACATTTTATCGGATTCATATGATCCGACGGGAAGAACGTATGATACAACCAAGGGAGGAGTCGATCTCGGCAGCGCTCTCCATCATCATTCCCCAATACCCAGCTACTGGGCACTTTGGGTGAGGGTTGATGGTGCTCACACTCCCTACGCGGGCGAGGGCGACTGTTACCTTAACGTGTTGATCCCTTTGACATCGCTCGATAGCTGGACATTCAATCCAACGACAACGACGGGAGTTCCGGCTTCGCAGGTGCCGGCCCGATTCGCGCTTCAGCAAAGCTATCCAAATCCCTTCAATCCGTCTGCCACGATTTCATATTCTCTCGAGAAGCCGGTCTTGGTGCGGCTTGTAGTGTACAATTTGCTCGGACAGCGAGTCAAAGCTCTCATTGAGACTCATGAACAGGCCGGAAATCATGTGGTTGTGTGGGATGGTACAGACTATTCGGGCC
>CAYLMV010000300.1:0-2469 GCA_964384415.1 uncultured Chitinophagaceae bacterium
ATGATCTTCGCCGCCTCGACCCCGGACATTTTCGGCATTTCGAGGTCAAGGATGACCACGTCCGGCCCGAACTTCTTTACTGCGGCGACGGCTTCTTCGCCGTCTGACGCTTGCCCAACAACATCAAACTCCGGCACTGTGGAAAGCAGGGCTGAGATTCCTAACCGAACGACGTCGTGGTCATCCGCCATGACAATACGAATTTTTTTCATGTTCTTTCCTGTAATACCTAAGTGCATTTCTACGATGAATCAAATTATTTAATAGTGGCGCCAAAGTCAAGGCATGAGAAACGATGCCGCGCAGTGACGCCACGACTTCTGTCATTGTTGGATATCGGTGCGTTAAAGATGACACTTCATGGCATCGCTTCCCTTGCGTTGACAAACCATCAGGCGTTTCTTATATTTTTGCCACTGTTGTGTGTTGTGATGTCCAGTTCATTCTCCCGGCATTGAGTGACCCGACCGAAAAAATCTCTTGGCCAGAACTTCCTGAACGATCCAAATGTCGCCCGAAAAATCGTTCAGTCGCTGAACGTGAAGAAGGCGGATCGTCTCCTCGAAATTGGACCTGGCAAGGGAGCCCTCACCGGATTTTTGCTCTCCGAAGCGGGCCGAATGGCCGCAGTCGAGATCGACGATGAACTTGCCGCAGGACTGCAGGCGCGGTTCGGCGCTGCTTTGAAGATCTATCATGACGATGTCCTGCATCTTGACCTTCCGTCCATAGCAGAAACTATGGGAGGTAAAATCAGGGTTGTCGGCAACATTCCATACAACATTACTACCCCCATTTTATTCTGGATCATCGATGCTTCCAGTTCTGTGACAGATTGCACTTTGATGATGCAGCGCGAAGTGGCGCTTCGTCTTGTCGCAAAGCCTCGAACGAAGGAGTACGGCATCTTGTCAATTTTCGCCCAGTACTATTCTCGTCCGAGTCTCGAATTCATCGTCCCTCCCGGTGCATTCACTCCTATTCCCGAGGTCACCTCTGCTGTTATCTCGCTAAATTTCGAAGATCGGCGCGGTCAGAAGGCTCAGGACGATGCTTCATTCCGGGCGATTGTGAGAGGGACTTTCGGCAAGAGGCGCAAGACACTGCGCAATGGATTGCGATCCCTGGATTTGCCTCTTGAAGTCTTCGAAGCGCTCTCTCTCGACCTCAATCATCGCCCGGAGGAACTCTCCGTTGACGATTTTGTACTCCTCTCGAATACGGCGGCAAAATACATGGCCGGTCGAGTTCCACATGAAGGGCGGCGTCACAAATGAACAAGTCTTCTCGTTTCCGGGTCACAGTTTTAACCACGAGCGATGTAGCCACGGTCATCTTTCTGGCGCTGTTGTCGATACTATGCGTATGCTTCGCGTCGGCAATACCGCAATGGTACATCCTTGCCGGCTCTGATCTTGTTCTCATCTTTCTCATTCTTTACTTCGCCGTCAAAGCGAAAGAGTCGGCATTTCGCCTGGTCAGGTATATCCGTGATTGGTACCCGGTACCGATGATTCTGATTATATTCAAACAGACGTATCTCATGGTTCATCCGATTCACCCGCAGGACTTCGATTGGCTCCTTATCTCGATCGACCGGTGGATATTCGGAACGGATCCAGCGCGGTGGCTTCTCACTGTCTCTCGTCCGCTCGTCACGGAGATTCTTCAAATCTCTTACGCCTGCTATTACTTGATCCTGCTGAGCGTCTTTTTCGAACTGGGGTTGGAGAAGCGTCACACTGAATATTTCTTCGGGGCATTTCTTGTTGTCTACGGTTTCTATCTCTCTTACATCGGATATTTGCTGCTGCCGGCAGTCGGGCCGCGGTTCACGCTGATCGATTTCAACTCATTGAACGATGCCTTGCCGGGGCTCTGGTTGACGAATTCCTTGCGCGATTTTGTCAATGCGGGGGAGTCGATCCCCAAGGGAGCGATGCATGCTGTCGACCTTGCCCAGCGCGATGCCTTTCCCAGCGGTCACACAGAGCTGACCCTTGTCATTCTCTACATCGCGTTTACAATGCGGCTCAAGAGCCGCTGGGTGCTGCTGGTAATCGGATCCCTTTTGATTATTTCGACAGTCTATCTGTGGTACCATTATGTTATCGACGTGATTGCGGGAGTGATCTTCTTCGTTTTCACAATATGGAGCGGCAAGAAATTGGACGCCCGGTGGAGGGAGTACAAGAGAGAGTTGAAGCGTCGATGGGCATTGCAGTAGCTGCGGCGACAAATACAACTTGCCTGGCATCCGAAATTTTCGTACTTTTGAAGCGATAAAAAGCCTGTCCACAACACGACAGGCTTTTTGAATCTATGCAGTTATCAGCGTTACGGTGGCCATAGTTCCAATTTTGCTCGATTTAGCGAACGAAGTGAAGCTAAATCGAACGCAAAATTGAGAATCCCGCCGAAGGCGGGATCGGTTGCCTCAGTTCATTCACACGGTGGCCATAGTTCAGT
>CAYLMV010000301.1:0-2460 GCA_964384415.1 uncultured Chitinophagaceae bacterium
AGTATGCAATCCGCACGGTCACATGGCGTTTTCATGAGTCAATCGAACTCGATCAAGAACTCGCCAAAAAGCGGTCAGTCGCGATCCGCTCACCTTCCGACGTTTTCGAGAATTACCAATCACTGTTCAAGGATCAAGTCCGCGAACGATTCGTAGTGTTCTGGCTTAACTCTGCTAACAAAGTTGTCGGTTTCGAAATAATATCTGAGGGGATCTTAAATTCCAGTCTTTGCCATCCACGCGAAGTTTTTCGCGGTTCAATCATAGCGACGGCAGCCGCAATATTATTGGTTCATAACCACCCTTCCGGAAATACAGATCCATCGCAAGAAGATATTGCTATCACAAAGCAAATTGTGGACTCGGGCAAGATCATCGGTATACCTGTTCACGATCATATCATCTTCGCGGGTAACACATTTACGTCCTTCGCGGAACGCGGCCTTCTTTAATTGGTATAAGAAGATGTATTCAGGATACGTTTAACCAAACACCAATATTGGAGGTATCAATGTCACATAACCTTGAACAGAGAGACGGCCAAGCCTCGATGTTCTACACTGGCAATGTTCCCTGGCATCAGCTCGGGCGTCGTCTCGATCAGCCAGCAACTGCAGCAGAAGCAATGGAAGTTGCAAGACTCGATTACACGGTCATCAAACGGCCCATGAAGGCGATCATTCATGGCCGGCACTATGCAGATGTGCCGATGGCATTCGCTACGATCAGAACTGACACGAATGTTGTGCTTGGTGTCGTCGGTTCGCGATATGAACCAGTGCAAAACAAAGATTGCTTCTCCTTCTTTGACCCACTAATTGAAAGAGATGAGGCCATCTACCACACGGCAGGCGTCCTAGGTCAGGGCGAAAAGATATGGCTCTTGGCAAAACTGCCTGATTACATCCGCGTTGGCAAGAAAGGTGACCCAATCGAGAAGTTCGTGCTTTTATACAACAGCCATGATGGGAGCAGTGTCGTTCGGGCAAAACTCACACCGATTCGTGTTGTCTGTAACAATACGCTCACAGCGGCCTTGTCCGGAAGCGACCAGGAAGTTCGAATCAAGCACACAGCAGCGGCAACGGAAAAGCTTCAAGAGGCCCATAAGGTCTTGGAACTCACGAATCAGCTCTACCGCGAGCTTGATTACATCTTCAATCGGATGGCTCTTCGGAAGGTCACAAGCCAGCAGCTGATCGATTACGTGAAGACGCTCGTGCCGGATAACGAGCAGGCAGAAAGCAACACACGGACCGAGAATACTCGCAATCACATCATGTCTCTGCATGACGACACGAAGGAGGCTGCGATGCACAAAGGAACATTGTTCGGTGCTTTCAATGCTGTCACTGAGCTCGTCGATCACTATTCCAGCTCAGAAAGCGCCAGCAAAAAGTTGAAGAGCATGTGGTTCGGTGGATCCGGTGAACAATTGAAGCTTCGAGCATACAAACTTGCGGAATCGATGTTGTAGATGAAATGACATTCATTCACACGAAACGCCTCGATAGATACTTATCGGGGCGTTTTCATTTCAGAAAGGACAGATATGAACACAATAAGACTTGAGTGCACAGTGGGTGGTCACCACAAGTTTTATGAATTCGAAGGCTCTGAATCAAACGGCCGCTTCACGGTCAAAGGCAGGTATGGCCGGATTGGTCAAGCTGCTAGTGAAGTCGTCATCTACGACGGTGATAACAAACTGGAAGCGAACAAAGAGTTCGAGCGCAAAATGGTGGATAAGAAGCGCAAGGGCTATGTAGTCGTCTCAAATAACGGTAAGTCGACTCCTGCACCTGCAGAAAAAAAAAGAGTGATCTTCCAATAATCTGGCCGATGAATGCTCAGGGTATCAAGAATGAGGATCATTTTGAACAGCTCATCAGCAATCCGAACTACGTTGCACAGGAAAAACTCGACGGGTTGAGAGGGGTTATCCATATCTGCAAAGAAGGACTTCGAATATTCTCGCGTTCTGCTGGTGTCGACGATCCAACTAGACCATTGGAGAAGACTTCTTCCCTACCACATCTGGCATCAATGCAACTTCCTCAACTTGTTGGGACGATTCTCGATGCCGAAATATTGGCTCCGGGGATCGATGTTGCGTCGATGTCAGGAGCAATTCATTCAAAACATGCAAGCACAACTAACGGACTCGTCAAAGCATTCGTATTCGATGTGCTGAGATATAACGGCGAGGATATTTCATCAAGAACACTACACCAGCGAATCGGCGTAT
Source organism: uncultured Chitinophagaceae bacterium (assembly GCA_964384415.1). Taxonomy (GTDB): domain Bacteria; phylum Bacteroidota; class Ignavibacteria; order UBA10030; family UBA8401; genus JAGVPT01. The sequence continues at coordinate 2,249 of CAYLMV010000301.1, forward strand.
TGGAAACACTCAAGAAGCATATCCATTCGCCTGACATCATCTTCTTGCCCTGGGCTTTCACAGCCAATGACAAAAGAAAGCTATACGATGATGTTCTAAAGCAAGGCGGAGAAGGCATCATGCTCAAGCGTCTTGATGCAACGTATCTTCAGGGTGGAAGGCCAGCGAACAACTGGTTCAAAGCCAAGAAGAGCGCCACATTCGACTGTGTT
>CAYLMV010000302.1:0-2437 GCA_964384415.1 uncultured Chitinophagaceae bacterium
CATGTCGTCGTTCGTCACCAGGGGAAGAAGATGTGGAAAATTTTTCATCTGATGCGCTTCAAGTTTTGCCGAGTTGTAAATGCTGTGCACCTCCACATCGGGACCAGTCGCAACGATGGAATAGTCGTCGCTGACATAATAGAGATTCGAATCGAGACAGGATAAGGCCGTTGTTGACTTGCCCGAACCGCCTTTTCCGGCGAGCAATACTCCTCCCGCGGAAGTGCCGACTGCGCCGGCATGCAGAAAAAGAAATCCTTGCTGATGCAGCCACCAATGAAGGATCGTCAGGAGCGGGGATCCTTGGAAGTTCAAGGGGATGTTGAGAGGAGAGCGGGCATGGAAAATGCCGATGCCGATATCAAGATCGAGCATACTGCAAATCCCGGGCTCCGCAAAAATGCTCGTTCGTATCCTTTCATTGTTTAAACCTTGGATCTCTCCTCGGCTAATCTGATCTCCCTTTGCCCATGGCGGATCAGGGAGATTCATCCCCGTGGTATCGCCATCCCAAATGTTGATTGTCAAAGCCGGACTGCGCGTCGGATTCGTCTGAAGGTGTTCAAGCGCGGGAGCAAAAAAGGGAAGAAGGGTGGTTCCTGCGAATCGGAGGCGGAACGATTGGCCGGCAATAACGTAACTACGTTCAATAATCTGAACTTCGCCTGCCAGGCGATCGAACAAACCACATACTCGCTCGAGGTATTCAATCGCGATCCTGGGGCGACTATATTGAATCTTGGGAATCTCTGTCCCTAGTTGGTTATCCGGGGGTGCGTCGGCAAGCCGATCTGGATTATTGTTTTGCAATAGGCCAACCCTTTTCATCAACGTCATGGATCGGGTCTAAGAGAAGCAAATCTTTCATGTCCGAATACTTATTAAGTACGGGCGCCTCAAAATGGCGGACAAGAGAGGAGGGGGAGGTCGCGGGAGGCTGCGTCGGGGCTTGAATCTCTTCGGGCAGATCCTCGCCGTCGGGGACGATCAATGCTTCGTTTGTCAACTGGTTTACGAACTCGTTGATCGGCTTCGAAATGTTTTCTTCAGGTATATCATAGGCGCGGGCGAGGGACTGAATTACCTCAAGGGTCGACGAGTGCCCAATGAGGAGCTTGAAAATCGCAAAGCCCGATTTGTCCGTGCTATAATAGCATCCGCTGTCGAGGTTTACTATGACGACCTCGTCGTCAAAGAATTCATGAATCACTTTGGGGCTGTTTACTCTGTGGTGGTTCGACGAATCCATAAAATACTCACTCCTTGTTGATGATTGACATCTGAGTTCTGTTCTTGACCTTCAAATTGGAACGAGAATCATGCTAATACAAGTTCACAATGTCTTGTTTTCCATGGGCCGTCGTCAAACGCAATCGGGATGAGATCGTTTTTAAGAGAAAGCGATGCTTATCCGGATCAGCATGATCATAAGCACTTGTTGGAACATTTACGAAATATGCGTCAACCATACCTATTTTTGCTCCACCAAAAACGCCCCTTGGGATTATTACGAAGGCGCGGCGATGCTCGCTTACGGCGGGGACAATGCAGAACCGCCACATCCGCCAGTCGGCCGATTCAGTAGTTGTGTGAAAAAGTAATTAGTTTGGAGTTGGCATTTCGAATTTACGAGATGTTTAGTTCGGAGTCAAGGAATCGGCACTAACACGTTGCTTCTGAAGGGGCATTATTCCCCCCGATATTTCTTGGCCAGATCGCGAACGGTTCCAATTTGACCGGTTGACAATGGCAAAATATCTCATATTTCCTATGAATCAGCCCCGCGCAGCATCCAACATTCCACATGTCAAAACCAACGTAGGTTGAGTACTAGGTCGTCAAAACTGGACTGGATACTAGCACAGGTCCATAACGATTTAGGCAAATGCAAGATGACGATGAGTGCGGGTATTGCAGTCGGAGTCCTAGGCCGGCTGGGCGGTGGATGGACTGCCTCAGACGTTGAGAGACAGAAGAGGCACTTGCATGAGTCGGACAGCGTGGGATGAATTCTCATTCCATAAGCATGCAAAGCAATTGGAACCATATAGATCGCACAAAAAATATTCTCCCGCATCTATTAACAAGCAATGGTGTCTGATTTGTCACCGTTCTCAGGCAACTTTTTTGGTGTTTTTCATTGAATATCGTCCGAAGTTTTGTGTATATTGATTAAGAAATAAGAGAAGAAAAGCGAAGCAATAGGGGATAAACTACTCTACGACCTAGCACCAAACACCCGGAACTCACGACGCTAGACCAAGGACGTTGGACCAACGATCCAGAACCCGGCACCCAGAACCCAGCACTCAAACCACATGACCGTCCCTTTTCTCGACCTGAAACTTCAGTACCAATCCATCAAAACTGAAATCGATGCGGCGATCCAGCAAGTCATCGACAATTCCGCATTTATACTCGGGAAGGCAGTCTCCGA
>CAYLMV010000303.1:0-1336 GCA_964384415.1 uncultured Chitinophagaceae bacterium
GGTCCGCTTCGGGGAGCGTATCGAGGGCTCCGAGCATTTTGGCTTTCGCCCAGTAATTGAATTCAAAGAGAAGGTTGATGTCGGACAGAGTCACAATTCCACTCCTTTATTATTTTTGTTTGGATGAAATGGGTTTGTATATGAATTCGAACCTATGTTTGAGCGAGTTATTTGGCCGCTCCGCAGGAGCGAAATTTTTGTCGGAACGTCAAGAGATCCACCGTCCAGGCTCGGTTTAAGGGCCAAGAAATTCACTACGTTTTCGGCTCCGTAGGAGCCGAATGTTTGTAGGAATGTTAAGAAAACCGCCGCCCAAGCTCCGTTTTAGAGCCAAGAAGTCTACGTTATCGGCTCCGCAGGAGCGAAATCTTTGTAGGAACGTCAAGAGATCCACCGTCCAGGCTCGGTTTAAGGGCCAAGAAATCCGCTACGTTTTGGGCTCCGTAGGAGCCAAATGTTTGTAGTAATGTTAAGAAAAACCGCCACCCAAGCTCCGTCAGGAGCGAAATTATCTGGTTGCCGTCGGTTTATCCATCCAATCGAACAAATATTTAGGATCAAAGTTCACCTGAAATTTCTCGAGAAGAGCGCAATATTCATCTTTGAATGTCTGCCGTCGGTGATGTTCCTCTTGCATGTCGATATAACGGATGACCCTTTCGAGCTGTGAATGCGAATATGAAAAGGCGCCAAAGCCTTCCTGCCAATTGAATTTTCCTTTGAGCCATCCCTTGTTGTTAATGAACCGCGAAGTGTTCGTCTTGATATCTCTCACCAAATCAGATAAGGCAATGTCGGGTTTGAGACTGAGAAGAATATGAACATGATCTTGAACGCTATTGATACGAAGCAGGTATTGAATTTTGTTCCGTACGATTCCTGCGATGTATTTGTGAAGCTCATCCTTGTTCTTAAGGGGGAGCAGGTTTTGTCTCCCCTGAACTGCAAATATTACTTGAATGTAAATTTGTGAATAGGTATTTGCCATAGATCCCCCCATAGATTTTGCTCCTGACGGAGCTTATGAATAATAGTTGTCGTTGATTCTACATACATATCGCCCCTTCGGGGCTTTGCATGTGTTTGCCATCGATCCTCCTCTGGATTTCGCTCCTGACGGAGCTTGTGAAGGAGCCGTTGCTGTTACTACAAACATTTTGCCCCTACGGGGCAAATCGTTGAATAGACAACGCTGGTGCGCACCAGAAGAAGTTTCTGTACTGTTCCTGACGAAGCATACGATAAATGGTTACAATTGATTCCACAAACATATCGCCCCTACGGGGCTTTGCATGTGTTTGCCATCGATCCTCCTCTGGATTTCGCTCCTGACGGA
>CAYLMV010000303.1:1436-2431 GCA_964384415.1 uncultured Chitinophagaceae bacterium
AGCCGTTGCTGTTACTACAAACATTTTGCCCCTACGGGGCAAATCGTTGAATAGAAAACGTTGGTGTGCGCCAGAAGAAGTTTCTGTACTGTTCCTGACGAAGCCAATGAAAATGCTCGCACAGGTTCTACAGACATTTTGCCCCTCTGGGGTAGATCATTGAAAAGACAATGCTGGTGTGCTAGAAGAATTATTGCCTCTGATGGAGTTTGTGGAATAGTTGCCGAAGACTCTAAATACACATCGCGCCTATGGGGCTTATCAGGTGTTCGCCATCAATCCCCACTTAGATTTCGCTCCTGACGGAGCTTGTGAAGGGGCCGTTGCAGTTACTACAGACATTTTTCCCCACTGGGACAAATCGTTGAAAGGAGAACGCTGGTGTGCCCCAGAAGAAGTTTTTGTACTGTTCCTGACGAAGCATCCGAAAAATGGTTGCCATTGATTCCACAAACATATCGCCCCTAAGTAGCAGGCAGTTTAATTTGCAACAATTAAATGGTACAAAAGATCCTTCTTAATTTAGTCCCGAAGGGACGATATGTTTGTAGGATGGTGGTCTGCGAAGTATCGTCAAGCACCATTAGGTGCGAGATATTTTAAAGGTGGAGTTGCTTTTGCTATAGGCACCGAGCTTCTCGGTATCTTCGCTCTTAAAGGAGCTTGCGGAAAGACAGTTGCTGTTACTACGAACATCTTACCGCATACGGGGCAAAATGTTGAATCTGAGGCCACTCATGCCACACGGGTATCTCCTCAATTTAGCCCCGAAGGGGCGATATGTTTGTAGAAGACCCATCTGTGTTATTTCCAGGAGCTTCGTCAGGAGCGCCATATCTTAACGATGAAGGTTTTCTGCTACGGACACGGAGCTTCTCAGTATCTTCGCTTTTGGCAGGCTTTGTGGGGAGGATGTCGCCGCAGACTAATCGTTCTTCTTGAGGCTTGATTTCAACTTTGCCAGAAGCTTCAACGCCTCAAGCGGAGTCATGGCA
>CAYLMV010000304.1:0-2424 GCA_964384415.1 uncultured Chitinophagaceae bacterium
AAACGAACGTGTCGGAGTTGTTGTCCTGACCAATGTCTCCGCGTTCCTGGCATCACAGGGCAATTACACAGAACGACTTTGCCGCGGCCTGTATGATCCGCTTCCATTTGCGCGGGAGAAGAAACGATGAAATCGGGGCACCAGGCAGCGCGTCATTCTGCGATCTTCTAAGGAGAACTCGTGTCACTTCTCTATCACTATCTCTTCCCGGCAATGTGGCTCTGTTACCTGGCGTATTGGCGGGCGGTGTCGATGGATGTTAAGGCATCAGTGCGCAGCGAATCGGTTTCGTCTCGGATGACGCGCCTTGTTTCGATTGTAGCTGCAATAGCATTGCTCTGGCTTCCGCAAGTGCCGCTTTCATTCCTGAATGAAAGATATCTTCCCGCCGGGATCGCTTGTTTCTGGAGCGGCTCGGCAGTCACCGCAGGGGGCCTTCTCTTTAGCATCTGGGCCCGCAATTATCTCGGAAAGAACTGGAGCCAGGAAGTCAGCATCAAAAAAGATCACGAGCTCGTTTCTGGCGGTCCGTATGCACTGGTTCGTCATCCGATTTACACCGGTCTTCTGACGGCATTCGTTGGCTCTGCAATAGCCCTTGGCGAGTGGCGCGGCGTTGTCGCCGCGGCGCTTGTGTTCGGAGTGCTCTGGCACAAGCTGAAGCTTGAGGAGAAATGGCTGCGCGAGGAGTTCGGCGAGTCGTATGAATCCTATTGTCGGCGAGTGGCGGCTCTCGTACCATTTGTCATCTGAGTAACGAAAAGTCTCTCCATGCAAATTTTTCGGGAGACCAGTTGCATGAACCCGGCAATGGAGCTGCTCGAGGACGTCCGCGTAGGACCTGAGATCAGAATTGGAGGCATGATGAAGACTCTCATTCTTAGCGCTCTTCTGGCTCTCTGTTCTGCACCACTCCTGGGACAACGATCGCACTTCGGCCTCTATGTAAATCCTGACATAGACACGGCCGACGCCGACATATCACAAGTCATCTCCCTGTGGAGGAACTATCTCAACTCGCATCCCGACAGCAGCTACGATAACCCGTACTGGGCCGGTTCTGAAAAGAAACGCTATACAAAATTTGATTTCTTGAACACAGCCTATTTCAATCCAAGTTTCTATTATTTGCTTCCTTTTCACAAGACAACCGTGATGAGCATTTCAAAAATCGACAGTGTATTTGTCATTCGGACGCTGTTCGCCTCCGTGACGGATTCCGGTTTCTGCCGCCCCTTCTGCATTACACTGGTTGCCGCCGCTCGGGAAGATGGGCAGTACAGGCTCTGCAACATTCTGCCGATCAGTACAAGGCGCTGGCAAAGGGAGAATGTTGGAAGCATCACATTCATATTTCCGCCGTCGCATCATTTCAATCGGGAGCTCGCTCAACGGATGAACGATTTCGTCGATTCGCTTACGGCGATGTGGAATGTCAAGCCTCATCCCACCGACTTCTACCTCGCGGACGACCTGAGCGACATCATGAGGATGCGCGGATTTGACTTCTATGCAGGAGAAGGGTACAATCGGGGAACGGGAGGCGTTGCAGACATCGCGAACAGCATCGTCTTTGGTGCAGGCCAGGATGAATGGTATCCGCATGAGTTTGTGCACGTGTACGTCAATCCGCTCTTCCCGAACGCCCACAATTATTTTCTTGAAGGATACGCTGCATTGCTGGGAGGCTCAAGAGGTCACGAAATCTTGTGGCATATGAAGCGAATCGAGCAATACCTGGAAGAGCATCCGGAATTGGATTTGAATGATCTTCTCGGTTTCGGGCATTTCGACGGCATCACCGACCCTAAATATGTATTCGGCGGATTGTTATGTGACATGGCATTGCAGAAAGGCGGCCTGCCTGCGCTCAAGCGGCTCATGTCCTTTGGATCGCACGAAAAAGACTTTTACCTGGCGATCGAAAGTCATTTTGGGGTTCAGCAGCAGGACCTTAACAAGTTCATTAGAGCAGGATTGAAGGAATACACTGCCAATCACGGTCGGTGAAGCGGGATTTTGCGAACAAGAACTTCGGAGCCGCCGCACATGTTCAGATTGAAGGCTCTTCCCTGAATTTGCGGAAGCAGGTGACCCGCTTTCTCTCACAACGTGCAAAGCGAAGTCAGGGAAGCCCCTGCCGGTGTGGCTGATCGAGCTTTGAAAAATAATTCAGACATCTACCAAGGAAAAGTGCAAAAGAAAGCAATTCCTGCCGTCTCAACATTACTAGAAGCTATCTCAAAGACGCTTGATCATGTCCTTCTGAAGGAACACTGACAGATCATTGTCATTCTGAACCCCGTCGTTTTTCAGACGGGGTGAAGAATCCATGACAATGACACACCTTGAATCTACAAGGCTTCCATGTCATGGATGCTTCTCCCGCCAAAGGACGGCGGGATCAGCATGACATTTACGGCT
>CAYLMV010000305.1:0-2393 GCA_964384415.1 uncultured Chitinophagaceae bacterium
AACAAATTTTCAACCTTTGAAGCGGCGGCGGAGTTCTTCCGGCATGAAGGGTTCGAGCTGGATCGGGAGGCGACCACGGACCGGTCCAAGCTGAGTTCCCTGAAGTACCTGTTGAAAAGCACATCCGTTTTTAGGTTGTTGAAGTACAGACGGCAGGGTAAAATCCAAGCGACGTGGCGTTTGCGTCCCGCAGCGCGTTAGTCCGGACTTTGGACGAATACCCTCTTGAAGAACGAATCCTCGATCATAGGCGGTTGCGTAATCTCGCCATCATGACGCCCGGTCGCATGCTTGAGTTCACGGGCCTGTTCGTGCCGCTCAGAGAGAGTGTACGTCACTCGTCGTTCATTTCGCCAAGAGCGCCTTCTTTATCGACACAAACCTTTCCCCGTTGCTTCCCTCGGCCGTGATCCTGTAGAAATATAATCCGCCGGCATGATCGGCGAAGTTGATGTTTTCATCGTATCGTCCGGCGCTCATCATCCCGTAATTTTTCCCGAGTATTCTCTGGCCAAGAATGTTATAGACGTCCAGACTGACGGTTGATGTTTGTTTGATATCGAATCGAATCGTTGTCGAAGGATTGAACGGATTCGGATAGTTCTGGTAGACTGCGTATGCCTTAGGTACATCTACGGCGACAGAGATGACGTTGTAATCCTTTGTCGCTCCGCCGACAGACACGGTCTGTATTTTGTAGCGATACGTGCTCCCACAAACCACCGTCCTGTCAACAAAACCATATGTCTTCTGAACGGCGCTCGTCCCCTGTCCCCGGAGACTGCTGTTGCTCGTATAGCTTGAAATCACGTTGAAGGAGTTTGTCCCCGGGTCCTCGCGCAGCACCCTGAAACCTCCGTTATCAGTTTCCGATTGCGTTTGCCAGCTCAACGCGATGGAGCCGACGTCAGATGTGCCAGTGAACGATGTCAACTCGATGGGAAGGGGTTGATCCGCGGCCAACAACACAGCATTGGCAATCGTTCCGCTCAGCGATCCGTTTGAAATTGTCATCCCAGCGTTGTTTGCGATTGCAGCGCTGACAGACCCGCTTGACGCTGCCAGGTCAAGTGTCACGAAATAGTAAGTGCCGCCGATTGAAATTGCAGACGATAAGCCCGTGAAAGTGACGATGGGGGCGAAGGATTGCGTTGTCCCGATTTGTGTATCTGCGCCGAAGTTTGCGTCGGTTGATTCCCAGAGTTTCGCGCCCGAAACGTCCGAGGGAGCGCCGGTGAAGACTACGTTCACCGACAGAAGCGATGAGCCTGCGGAAGGCGCCGATAATTCGAAGCGGCCTACGGGATTGTTTGCCGTGTTTGGAATTGGAATGGGAGGAGTGTAGGATGAGCCGTCCGAAAAGGTAACCGTCGTTTGCGGAACGGCACTCACTTCGTTGGAGTACCCGCCTTCATTGCCGTACGTGTTGACAGCGGTAACACGGAAGTAGTACTTGGTTCCGACAACAAGACCGGAAAATGTCTTTGTCGTGTCCCCTGCACCCGAGATCATGGAATCGACCTTTGTCGTCGGAGCAGAGCTCGTTCCCCGATAAATACGGTAAAGAGAGAAATCCAACTCAGCACTCTTATTCCACTTGAGAGTGATGCCTTGATTTGACGAATCTGTCACGACGAGGTTCTGAGGGGCTGCATCGACAATGAGTGTCGCGGTGTAATTCTGCGCAGCGATATTTGCAGAAACGTTTGAGTAAGCCTTGTTTATCGGTGTAAATGTGTAGCCAGTTTTTGAAGGCGTCACGGTCCCGGTCCAATTGTACGATACGGGAAAAGAGTAGGCTCCGGCGCCATCCGCCGATGCGAACTTGGCTGTTGTGTCTGTGTAGTTCAATGTTGCACCTGCTGCCCCGGCGTTTCCCGAAATCGAGTATGCTATTGGCGTCGCAGTATAATTTTGGCCCGTTTGATTCGCGAGAACATTTGTGTAGGGCTTGTTTGAAGGGGCAAACGAGTAGCCGACTTTTGAAGGCGTCACGGTACCTGTCCAGTTATAAGACACGGTAAACGAATAAGCGCCGCCTCCGTCCGCAATCGGAGTCTTGGGTGTGGTGTCTGTGAAGCTCATGGTTGCACCCGCTGCCCCTGCATTTCCGGAGATTGTGTAAGTTATTGCTGTCGCGGCATAATTCTGTGCGGCTTGGTTTGCCAGGACATTGGTGTATGATTTGTTGGCAGGAATAAACGTGTAGCCGGTTTTCGAAGGTATCACGGTGCCGTTAAAATTGTATGATACGGTAAATGTATAGGTCCCCGCCCCGTCCGCCGTTGCAGTCTTGGCTGTTGTATCGGTGTAGCTTAATGTCGCACCCGCTGTCCCGGCATTCCCGGAAATCGTGTACTTTATTGAGGTCGCAGAAAAATTCTGTGTGGTTT
>CAYLMV010000306.1:0-2367 GCA_964384415.1 uncultured Chitinophagaceae bacterium
CGAGCAGCTCCGTACTCGGTTCGATGGCAAGCCTGAGATGCTCATTAATTACTTCACGGCGGTAGCGAATGAAGTCCGGGAGATTCTTGCCCAACTCGGGTACATGTCGATGAACGATATCATTGGCAGAGTCGAATTGTTGAGCCAGGTAAAGTTTCAGAATCATCCCAAGGCGAACATGGTCGATCTCTCTGCAATTCTGTCGCCCCGGGATTTGAGGAATACACGGCGCCAGCGCATTGAACCGCGGAAAGAGAAATCCGATTCCCCGCTGGACGATACGATCCTTCTCGATGTGAAAGAATCGATCCGGGAAAAGAATCCGGTCGTGAAGAACTATAAGATCAACAACACAAACAGGTCTGTTGGAACGAAACTTGCCGGAGAGGTCGCCTATCTCTACGGAGATAAAGGTCTTCCGGATGGAACGATTGAATTGCGCTTTAACGGGAGCGCAGGCCAGAGCTTCGGTGCGTTTCTCGTGAATGGGATCAGGATAATTCTGGTCGGCGAGGCGAACGACTATGTGGGTAAAGGAATGTGCGGCGGCGAAATCATCATTATGCCTCAATTCGGCCGCGCGACGGCAGCGCAGGATGTTATTATCGGGAACACTGTTTTGTATGGCGCGACGGGCGGGACTCTCTACGCCAGCGGCAGGGCGGGGGAACGGTTCTGCGTTCGGAACAGCGGAAGTCTGGCTGTGGTCGAAGGGGTCGGAGATCATGGATGCGAGTACATGACAAATGGAACCGTCGTTGTTCTTGGCAGCACCGGAAAAAATTTTGGCGCAGGAATGACAGGCGGCGTTGCCTATGTGTTTGACGCCGATGGCAATTTTAAAGAACGCTACAACAAACAGCTTGTCGGAATCAGCAGGCTTGAGCAGACAGAAGATATCAAATCTCTCCAGGCAATCATCTATCGCCATCTTGAACTGACCGACAGCCAACGGGCCCGCGAGATTCTCAACGGATGGCAGGAGTATTCGTACATGTTCTGGAAAGTGACGCCGTTCTCAAGCCTGCAGACGATCTCGGAAGTCAACAAGGCTCTCGATGTTTCGAAGGAGCAAGAGTCGGAAGAGACAATCGATCAAAAACACTAAGCGAGAGGTATCATCACCATGGCTACAATAGATTTCGGCGGAGTGAAAGAAGAAGTTGTGACGCGAGAAGAATTCCCGCTTTCAAAAGCAAAAGAAGTGTTAAAGAATGAAGTCGTCGCAATTCTTGGCTACGGTCCGCAAGGCTACGGGCAATCGCTGAACATGCGCGATGCCGGCATCAACGTTATTGTCGGCCAGCGCAAAGGAGGGAAGGGCTGGAATGATGCGCTGAAGGATGGCTGGGTGGAAGGAAAAAATCTTTTTTCGAAGATCGAAGAGGCGATCGACAAATCGACGATCATTCAATACCTGCTCTCCGATGCGGGCCAGAAGGAGCAATGGCCCATCGTCAAGAAGCATTTGAAAAAAGGGCAGGCGCTTTATTTTTCTCACGGCTTTTCAATAGTGTTTAAAGAGCAAACAAATGTTATTCCACCGCCCGATGTCGACGTTGTCCTTGTTGCACCGAAAGGTTCGGGAAGAACGGTCCGCTCAAATTATCTGGCCGGGAGCGGAATCAACGCAAGCTTTGCCGTTCATCAGGATGCAACTGGACGGGCGCGTGAACGGGCGATCGCGTGCGGCATTGCGATTGGCTCCGGCTACTTGTTCCCAACCACATTTGAACAGGAAGTCATCAGCGATCTCACCGGCGAGCGTGGAGTGTTGATGGGAGCGATCGCCGGGATCATGAAAGCGCAATACGACGTGCTTCGTAAAATGGGACACACACCGAGCGAGGCGTTCAACGAGACGGTTGAAGAGGCAACTCAAAGTCTCTATCCGCTTGTTGGAGCGAACGGTATGGACTGGATGTTTGCGGCTTGCAGCACAACGGCCCAGCGCGGCGCGCTTGATTGGTCGAAAAAATTCGAAGCGGTCACTAAACCTCTCTTTGAACTTCTCTATAGAGATGTCCAGCAGGGTGTGGAGACGAAGCGCGTACTCGACACGTGCGGCGCCCCCGACTATCGCGAAAAGCTGACAAAAGAATTGGACGAATGGAAGAATTCCGAAATGTGGAAAGCGGGTGCGGCTGTGAGAAGTTTGAGGCCGGAGAATTGGAAAAAGGGATAATTTTAAATTATGAATTTTGAATTAGGAGTTGTGACTAAGCAAACATCATGTGTAGTTTGAATTCTGAATTCTGAATTCTGTATTCCTAAATAGTTTCTTCATGAAAACTAAAATTTTTACATACGACACCACGCTTCGCGACGGAACGCAGGGGGAAGAAGTTGCCTTCTCCGCCGAGGATA
>CAYLMV010000307.1:0-2360 GCA_964384415.1 uncultured Chitinophagaceae bacterium
CCCTAACTTTTGCGTGATGAATGCGTCGATGCCGGCGTTCTGGTAAAACTCCGGCATGTTCCAATTGTAGCCGAACGAGTCGGGATTCCATCCGATCTTTACATCGGCTCCCAGTTCTTTCTGGAAATATTTTTTTGAGATAAGTAAATGATGCATCCACGATTCGCCGCTCGGCAAATTGCAGTCCGGCTCAACCCACATCCCACCGACAATCTCCCACCGGCCGTCCTTCACCCGCCGTTTTATTCTATTGAAGACGTCAGGATATTTTTGTTCCATCCAATCATAATAGGCCGCAGCGCTCTGCGTGTAGGTAAAATCGGGCCTCGAGTCCATCATGTTGAGGACAGAGGTGAAGGTGTTCTTGCAAATCTCAACGGTCTCTTTATCCCGCCAGAGCCATGCTGCGTCTATGTGCGCGTTGGAGGCGAAACAGAGTGAGAAACGTTTCGCAAATTCTGCCACCGGTTTCAAGTGAGTCCTGACGTCGTTCAACGATGCGACAAACTTCTCCATCGATGTGGACCGGAGCGCGTCCAGGTTGAGATGGGATACCTCGGTCTGCAAAAGTTCGTTGAGCCGCTTTTTCTCCCCCCTGTCAATTTTCGACCGGTCGATTCCGAAATCTTCCACTTTCGATCCATACGAGGTCCCCTGTTTCGTGTCAAAGCTCAGCAGCGCCTGGCCAACCCGGATGCTCAGCGAGAAATCTTTGATCATTTGCCGCAGGGAATCGGTGTTCCCCGTCTCGAGATCTGCACGGATGATGCGAAGGGGCCCTCCCGTGTTGATTGCCCGGATCGCGATGAGAAATTTGTCTCCCGGCTTCGCATCGTTTGTGAGGATGAAAGAACCGTCCCACGGAAAGTAGCCTTTCGCGGCGCCGTTGATCCACATGTATCCGTAATCATCGACCGAGACGAGAAGTTTTACAGTCCCGCTCACCCTCTTCCCAAGTATGTTCTCGGGAAGCACAATCTCCTTCCTGAGCCAGCAGGAATCGGGGTAGACAGATTCACCAAGCCTGAGAGTTTCCCACCTTGCATCGTCAAACCCGTATTTTGTCGGATCGCCGGCAATTTCTCCGTTCTTCAAATCGGGGCTCATCTTCCAATGATCGATGGAGAAAAGCGCCATCGAATCGAGGGCGGAGGTGACTTTGTCCACATTTGTCTGGGCGGACATGAATGATGGCAGGATGAATAACAATAAGAGGACGAAAATTCTTTTCATGGCAGCTCCTTTGATGCGTCGAGGCCCCATTCCGGCAGGAATGGATTGAAACCGGACTGCTTTATCATGCGAGAACTTTGGTGCGAGGGATCTGATCATTCGGCACGCGTTAGCTGAGATGCCGACTGAGTTCGCGGTGGAAGAATGTAGACAAACTCGTCCAGAAATTCAATTGCAGGGTAGTGGGCCACTTTGAATTAAAGGTCATTGCGATCCCGCTCGAAGAGCGGGAGAAGCAATCCCCTTGTTTCAAGAGGAGATTGCTTCGTCCCCCGACGAACAACGTCGGGGTCCTCGCAATGACTTTGTTTTGAAAATGCCTTACTACCAATTGCAGCTGAGACATTGCAACAGGATTGAGGCCTCACCTTTTACCCATTGCAATTGCTTGAGGGTATTTTTACATTCTCACGACCTGCGGCATCGCTGAAACAGGCCGATGTCCAATTTTATTCCAAAAAGCAACGCGTTGATTAACTCTTCGGAGATCTGACTATGAGCAAGTCCAGAATTAAGCGTATAGCCATCAACACCGGAGGCGGCGACGCTCCCGGACTTAACGCTGTGATACGGGCCGTCGCTGTTTCGGCCGAGAAACGAGGCTGGGAAGTCGTCGGCATTCGGGACGGCTACAATGGACTTTTCCTCCCTGAACGATATCCTGATGGAGGTTTAATCCCCCTTACTCACGACAAAGTACGGGGCATAACCCATCTCGGAGGAACAATTCTCGGCACGACGAACAAGGGCAACCCGCTTAAGTATCCGACTCAGGACAAAAACGGCAAATGGTTCGAGAAAGACCGGTCGGGCGAAATTATGAAGGCCTTCAAGAAGCATAAAATCGATGCCTTGATCGCAGTCGGGGGAGACGGATCGCTTTCCATCGCGAATGAATTTGCGAAGCAGGGATTGCGCGTGGTCGGCGTTCCAAAAACTATCGACAACGACCTGGACAAAACCGTCATCACATTCGGGTTCGACACTGCCGTTTCATTTGCGACCGAATGCATCGGCAGGCTCCATTCAACCGCTCAAGCACATCAAAGGGTCATGGTGGTGGAGGTCATGGGTCGTTATGCAGGATGGATCGCTCTCGAGAGCGGCGTGTCGGGAACGGCGGACGT
>CAYLMV010000308.1:0-2349 GCA_964384415.1 uncultured Chitinophagaceae bacterium
AAGTGAGACATACCTCATATTGAATAAATAGTCGTTTTCCGCGCCTGACGTGCCCGCCAAAAGATGATCCAATAGTGTATTGCTATCTTGAAACTGGGGTCAGCCCCTGCTGATCTGGGTGCCAGAACATTCGTGGGCGCGAGGCAAGCCGCTGACTCAAGGACGAAGATGCGTTCGCGAATCTCAAAAGCTCGACGATCTTCGGCCGGCTGCCCGATTTGGTGTTACCGCGGCAGCCAATTTCTAATCTGCTTTGCAGCACGTTCTGCTGATGGGGGATCGAAGTTTGATAAAACAGCGATGACGTATCCGCTTTTGGGGTCCCACTCGAGCGCCGCGTTTAGTCCAGGTGCGCCTCCGGCGATTCCGAATCCTCCGAGGGTTTTCGAATCGCTGGGAGTAATCGTGCCCTTTTCCAAGGCGGACGTGTATTTGAGCAGATCCTCTGCCGTTGAATATCCCCCTCCAGCAGAACTTCCGCGCTCGGGCAGGGTCTCATAGTTCGGCTTGCGCGTTGAGCCTTCGCGGATGTACCCGACAGCACGATTCGGAACAGCGGCATCCTTTTCATAAGAATCGGTTTCGAACATTCCGGCGGGCTTGAAAATGTTGTCGCGGACGTACGTGTAATAATCTGTACCGGCCGCTCTTTCGATGATGAGACCGAGGACCACATATCCTCCGTTTGAATACCTGCTCCGTGATCCAGGAACAAATTCGAGCGGTTTGCCGGCGAAGAGCGGAAGGTAGTCCTTCAGCGATCGGAGTTTCTCTTTCGGCATTGACATGTATTCCTCACCGAAGAAATCGCCGATTCCGGAAGTCATATTGAGAAGATGCTGAACGGTGACCTTTTCTGCGGCCTCCTTATTGGGATAATCGGGCAGAAACTTCTTGATGGGGTCGCTAAGCGAAAGCTTCCCATTTGCCGCAAGTTGACGAACCGCCAGGGACGTAAACGATTTGTTTATTGAGCCGATGTTGAATTTTGTGTCGGTACGGTTCGGGTTTTTCTTTTCTCTGTCAGCATATCCGTACGCCTCTTTGAAGATCGTTTTGCCGTTTTGTGTGATGACAGCGACGCCGGAAAATTCGTCCATACTCGAAAGCCTCGAGAGGAATTCCGTCACGGAAGCCAGAAGCTCTGCGTTGTCCTTTTTTGGAGCCGCCGGCTCATCTTCATGTCCGGCATCCTCTACGAGGACCCCGAGTAAGCCGTACGGCGCAGATTTTTCAAATTCAAACTCAAGTTTCACAATTGTGCCGGTGGTCGAACGGAACAGCGCGCTGAGAAAATCATCGCGGGATTCAATAATATTCTGTAGCGTGAGGGAGTCTAGCCGTTCGTGCATCTGACGATAACGGCCGATCCGCTGTTCAACCGGGACATCCTTTAATGCAACTTTCGAGGCGTGATGGCTGAAGAATTCACGCATTCCTTCCTCTCCTGAATTGAAGGCCTTAAGGTATGCCTTGACGTGATTCCCCGCGGGAGTATCGGGGAAGGTCGGCTCCTGTAATTGTTGTCCTGAGGAAATCGAGAATGGGAGGAAAAAGATGAATAACAAGACGGCAGTTCGCATGACGATCCTTTCTTCCGCATCGGGTGGAATGTGTAAAGGAGTAATGAACCCTTAGACTCTCGAAGCGGATCAATCGTTCCACATGCTCCTGAGCATCGGCAGCTTGCTGCATGAAATTCGGGGCGCACACAATAGATTCCTGCTGTCCTTCGACATCTGAGGATTCGTCTCTCGACCCGGGAGTGAGAACTCCGGGGCAGACAAGTCGGCATTCTGGGTGTCATCTCGGGAAAAAAAGGCGCCGCATGGATTGATGCTTTGCTTTTGCCACAAAACAAAATGCCCGACTTTTCGGTCAGGCTATTCTGTATCAGTTAGCGGGGACAGGCCACAGTTTGCTCCTACAATCTTCCTTCCCCAAATGGTTGCCGTTAGCACTCGGGTGTCGACGGGTGCAATCAGCGCATCGGCACACCTCGAAACGCTGAACGCAATTGTGTCCCCGATCACTTGGATTTCATTATTCTTGATTCTCCCATCAAGAACAAATACATTTTCGCATTGAACATGCCCGGGGGAGCGGGTGGGAAATACGTTGAGAGGAAGAAACCCTCGGATTCGCAAAGGCGATGATGAGGGTTTTTCTTTTTTTGGAACTCAGGCTCCAGTTCGAAGCCCTCATGAGGCATGGCGCAAGTAAACGGGTACACACAATAACGTGAAGTTACCGAAGCCGCGCGCGATTGATATCCGCTGTTCATGATGAAAGATTAAATGAAATACATTTTCAGATTGCTCATTCCGTTAGTATCTCTCTTCACCGCCG
>CAYLMV010000309.1:0-2347 GCA_964384415.1 uncultured Chitinophagaceae bacterium
TCAATTGATTCGATCGCTACCGACAAGGTTCAGAAAGCCGCGGGTGAATTACTCACTTCACCAAATCCGTTATCGCGAGATAGCGGAAAGGAGGGATCTGTTCAGTGAGCGCGCGGGAGCCTAAGATAGACAACGTCAATCTAAACGCCCATCCCTGGCTTGGTGCCGCACGATTCGTTGCTCCTTGGTTCGTTCCAGCAATATTTTCGGTTGCGTTAAAGGTTTCTGAGCTTGGCCATGATCGCGGATTCCGCGTGGTGGCGCGATTCATCGGGCGAGTGGAGGGCACCGGCGACACGGGTCTTTCTTTCGCAGAACGCCTCACGTTCTTTCGCAGCGATATTCTTTTTGGCTTTCTGTTGATTCCGCTTGCCCTCTGGATACTCTTTTACTTCCTGCCTCGCATTTGGCGCGCCCTGGTAATTGTGGGAATCTGCGCCATACTTTCGTTCACGCTCTTCATTCAGTACAGGTCGCTCGAAGAAATGGGGCAATACGTGTCGCTGCCGATTCTGCGCACTGCACTCATCTGGGGTTGGCACGATCCGGCTGCGAATGCCGGCTATTTATTCACGCGAGAGTTCGCCGCGTTCCTTGCCGGCATTTGCTTGATCGTGTTGCTGACCTCCTACGCGTGGAGCCAAAACGTCTCAGCAAGCTCTTTGCCTCGCAATCTGAAGCGATGGAAAATAACCGCACTAAGCTATTTTGTTTGCCTCGCGGCGCTTTGCGGGCTTGCATGGCGCCCGCTCCTGCCTGCCACGGCATATCACGGCAATGTGATGGCACAAACCCTCGAAGCGCTTTGGCAAAAGCCAAAGGTGGATACGTCCGAATTTATCGGCCTCGACGATGCGCGCCTCGTACAGAAATATCGCGAGCTGACTGGCGCTCCCGCGCCGCAAGCGGCCTCGGAGTATTTCGGCCGCGAACGCGGCGCCAACGTGATTTTCATTCTTCTAGAGACAACGCCCGCGCGCTTTCTTCCGTCGGATGATCCGCTCGAACAATTCCCGAATTTGAAGCGTCTTGCGGAGCGCGCTTTCGTTCCGAGAGAGCACTACTCGGTCTATCCTTATACAAACCGCGCAATTCCTTCCATCTTCACGTCGTGGTATCCGTCGGACGGGCTTTACACGTTCATCGAACAGCATCCGAGCGCGGCACCGCCCGGTTTTGCGCCCGTGCTCGCGCGCCTGGGATATGCGACCGCGATTTATTTGCCGTCTCCACTTCATGGAGGAGACTTGGACACGTTCCATTCTCTTGGATTTGCGCGGGAAGTGTTTCCCGATCCTGCGACGCTCTCACAATTTTCCCCTCAGGGGCTTGTTCCTGCATGGAAAGCCGAAAGAATTGGACGTGATCGCGCCGTCCTGAATTTGCTCGAGCAGGATATGGAAGTGTGGCTTGCGGGAGGAAAACCCTTTGCGGCTGCATTTGTTCCTCAGATTGGGCATATCCCCTGGCCAGACACGGAAACTGGGACGAGCGACAGTGACATTCGCTGGCGCGGTCGCGACGTCATTGCACAAGAAGATGAATGGATCGGAGAATTGCTCGCCATCCTCGAGCGGCATCATCAGCTGGAAAATACAGTGATCGTGGTGACAGGCGATCACGGAATCCGAACGAGCCATGAAGATCCGAATTTCGTCGGGGGAAGGGTGGACGAGTATTCATTTCACGTTCCTCTCTATATTTATTCGCCTCGGGCCGCTTCCCATCGGGTGGAGATCTCGTGGCTGACCTCTCACATTGACTTGATGCCAACCGTACTTGACCTCCTTGGCGCGGACCGCAATCGCGACTCTGAACAAGGAGTAGCAATTTGGAATCCGGCACTATCCCAGCGAACCACTTTCTTTTTTTCCAGGCAGGCTTTCGGAGCAGATGGTTATTACAAGGACGGGAAATTCTTTACCTTCAGTCAGATGTCCGGCACGGCTTCAGTGAATTCGGAGATGCATTTCGGGGCAAGCAACATACTGAGGGAGAATTCAGCGGAATCCACCGAAGTTATGCAGCAAATCGAACGAATGATTGCACTCGACGAAGCCTGGGACCTACGATTCAGTTCGCCCAAGAAATGAGCCGACGAATGCAGTATCCATGGGGCCGTGCAGCAACAGCAGCGATCTATGGTGGTGCGCTGGTGACAGTATTCTTGTCGTTCTGCACCCACAGCCGGACAAGTTTCGTCTTGCTTTGCTTCACCACGTCGTTTCCGGGGAACGGTTGATACGGGCTGACTTCGATTACAATCACGACTCCATCCGTGCGATTCTGTGTGCCCTGCACGTGATAGCTCTTCACCGGTCCGTAATAGCCGTTGTCTCCCCAATCG
>CAYLMV010000310.1:0-2333 GCA_964384415.1 uncultured Chitinophagaceae bacterium
TCAGGAGCGTCGACTTTCCGGAACCGTTGTTCCCGATGAGTCCGATCCGGTCGCGCTGATGGACGCTGAGCGTCGCCTTTTTCAACACAACCTGTTCTCCGAAGCGTGCGGAGACTTCGTGTGCAGCAATAATGACCGGACTGACAGACTTAGTCATGCTTTACGTTGGGCTTTCGATCGATGTGTGGGGTATGCAATGTCAGGCAACGTGTTGGAGGGATAGAAAAACAAAAGCCTCCTTTGTCCGGGAGGCTCAATGGTTCTATCACATAAAAACAAATCCTATCCTGCTAACAAGATAAGGTCGCAAACTTCATTTGTCAATATGGTAGGTAGCGCTCACGTTATTAACGGCATTCCGGTCGTCAGACATCGACGGACTCTGCCGAGCGAAAGCGGGACCCCGGCAGCATGATGGCAGAGTCAGTTTCTCTCTTCTCAAACTTCGTCACAACTGGTTGTTTGTTCGATGTCGCGCTCTTCGTATATTAAAATACGTCGGGGCTATGGAGTTATAGCTGCCGACCTTGATTTGCATTAGTTGCACAATTTAGAACTGGAGGTTTTCAATGCTCAGCTTTCGTCCTTTCTCTTTCATATTCATCATCGGCTTTATTGTCGCTCAATCAACCTTGAACGCACAGGAATTTCCAATCGCGGTCGGAAGCGATACCACTTTTTCCGGCGGGGCTGTCTACGGCGGACACAATGGCTTGGTAGCTGTTTGCGGCAACTCCTTGGGGCAATATTTTATAACTGCCCAGTTGGTCGGCGCTCCGGGATACCTTATAGGTCCAAGAATTTCTCTCGGCAGCACCGGTGTCGTACCTGGCGCTTTGCCTCTTTTCGACGGGAAAAACTACTTCCTGGTATGGCGCGATTTCAACGCTACTCTTCAAGGGCAGTTTATTGATACCTCGGGCAATACGGTTGGATCGGCATTCACTATTGCAACAGGGGTGTTGCTCGATCAACGCTTCCAGCACTGCGTGGCACTTGGTGATTCCGCGTTCCTTGCGGGATTCGTGAAAAGCGACGGCTACCTCTACGGCCAGAGGGTTAACAAGAACGGAAGTTTGCTGGGGAGTGTGATCCAAATCAGCAATACTCAGGCCCGGGACTTTTGCATCGCCTACGACGGCACCAATTATCTCCTAGCGTGGGTGGTAGTAGCGTCAACGGGAGACAAAGACATTCAGGGGCAATTTGTCAGTTCGACTGGAGCTCTCGTAGGAAATAACTTTGTGATTGACAACGGGCCAAATTACAGCGACAATCCTACGTCGCTTGCCTTCGATGGAACAAGGTATCTCCTGGCCTATCATGAAAGTCCGGACACCAAAACTGCCTGGACTATTATGGGGCGATTTGTGACGACGTTGGGAACAATCGGAGAAACGACCACCCTCTGCGATTCCTCGAAGCACCCCGCTTTCCCTTCTATCGCATTCGACCAGACCAACTATCTTCTCACGTGGCTGCAAAGTTCTAATGGGGCCATGATGGGGCGATTCTATCACACAACCGGCCTTCCTGTCGATTCACCGTTTGTCGTCTTCAGTTCGGTAGGCAACAAAATGCCGTTCGGAGGAATTGGGTTTGGAGGTGGTCTCTATCTGGCCGTTGCTACGAGAGTCGACGCCAATTTTTCGGACGGAGATGTCTATGCAAGATTCATCCAACCGACAACAACGAGTGTCAAGGATGAAGAAAATCTGGTCGTGCGCACTTTTGCGCTCTCGCAAAACTTCCCCAACCCCTTTAATCCAACAACAACAATCAATTACACGATCCCGACTCGATCACACGTGACCCTCTCTGTCTTTAATGTCCTCGGCCAGAAAGTGGCTGAGCTTGTGAACAGGAGCGAAGAGGCTGGATCTTACAATGCCACATTCAACGCCACCGGACTCGCATCGGGTGTATACCTCTATCGGATGTATGCAGGCAGTTTTGTGCAAACGAGAAAGTTGGTGGTGATGAAGTAGTGCGGTGAAGCCGTTGGTACTAAGAATTTCCTAAGGAAAAGTCTATCAGAACTTAGTTACATGTTGATAACTGATTCTTGCTGCAAACCGAAAAGCCCCTGAATAATCAGGGGCTTTTTATTGGTCCGGCGGTGTAGCAAAGCCGGCGCTCTATTCAGTTGAGTTGCGGGCACAGATGGAGATCCGTACAATTTGGCTCATGCGAAATCCCGCGCTCCTTGCGGGAGCGAGCTGAACGGCAGGTTTAATTTCACAGCTTTCGTTCTCTTCTCGTGTCACTCTTCAGAGAGGGAACGTTATTCCACCACCTTCAATACTCCGCGCCCGCTGCCGGAATAATAATTC
>CAYLMV010000311.1:0-2303 GCA_964384415.1 uncultured Chitinophagaceae bacterium
GGACAACTTCCGACTTCCCCGTTCCTCCTAGTCCCGTGAAATCACACCAGGTAATTTCATTATTCTCTACGAGACAATGTGTGCCCCCAATATTGACAGCCGGCCATCCATTCGCGTACGTCGCGGATGTATTGGAGTGCTGAAACTTAAAACCGGATACTGCAATATAGTTTTTCTTCGAAACGAGCCATAGGTACGGACGGACGCTCACTTCCACCCGCGACTTGTTCAGGTCTGTCTGATGAAATGGGCGAACATACAATACGCGCGCGGCATTGTCGAAATAAAAACTACCATCGACAAGATCTGCCGTTCCCGAGCCATTTGCCGGCAGTTTTTTGGGTGAGAAGAGAGGATTCCCTCCGATCTGCGCCAGCAGACGGCCGTCAACAAAAACTTGTTGACTGTTGATACTCCATCCCTCTTTTTTCCAAACCCCGTCTCTCCACTCGCTCCAGCCGGAAACAAGATCGGAACCCTTCACCCCCACGCTGTCGCCGATCGCTTTGAAAACAATCATTGCCCCGGCGACGCCGGATTTTTTTACTTCCACTGACTCACGATAATTTCCATCTTTGACGAAGACGGTATCGCCAGCCTTTGCCCGATCCGCGGCGGCTTGAATGGTGGTCAACGGGAGAACAGACGTCCCGGGGTTTGCATCCGACGACCTAGGATGTCTTTGGTCCACATAGTACGTAGCAGCCGACACATTGGCAACGGCTAATAGAACCACTGCGGCCAGCCGGATACAGCTTTGCACTCGCACTATATTCATGGTGTGATCTCCTCCAGTGTTGGAACGATGTCAAGAGCTGTTTTCTCATTCTGCAAATAGGAAAATGCCAGGCCAACGAAAGTCCAGGGAAGAAATAATCTCTCAAAAGAGTACGCAATGCCGTACGCGTGGATAGTTATCAGGATAAGTCCGGCCAAAGACACAACTGCCTGGTCGATTCCCGCCAGGGGTCTGCTCCTCTTGAGATGAACTCCGAGCGCAATAACCCACGCAAGATATGATGCAAACCCGATGAACCCGATCTGATAAACGACGGCCAGGTAGAGATTATGCGGAGATGTCGTTTCGATAGTTTTGAATTCAGGAATATAAATTCCAAAATCCTTACCAAAACCGGATCCGAACCAGGGATGCTGGATTATCTGATCGATCGTCGCGAGCCAGTAACGGAACCTCCACAGCGCGGTGGGATCGGATTGAAAGTCGGTGAATGCGACAAGGCGCAGCCTGATAAATTCAATGATGTCCAGCCCAGAATACTGAAAAATGGGAATTAACAGTAGTACAAAGAGCGGAATTAAGAGAAGCGTCTTCAAATTCTTACCCGTTGAACTCCGGTTCCCGATCCAGACAGTGATCATGCCAACACCGCCGGCCAACCAGACAGCACGCGTACTGGCAATGAGAATCATGGTGATGCCAATCCAATAGAGGGAGTACAAGACCGGGGCAGGCAACTTCACTTGACCTTCCCTTTGAGCGAGATAGAGGGAAAACAATCCGTAGAGAAGAGTCAACGATCCGGTACCGCTCAGCCATTTATCGTAGGGGGCAAAATGAAAGTGAAAGATCAGCCATGCTCGTATGAACCCCCAAAGAACGAAGGAGAATGCGAGAGCAATAAGAACCTTATAGAGCCGAGCCCTGTCGGCAGATGAACGTACGCTGAAAGAAACATATGGAAGCAACAAGAAAAATTGATAGTAGGTGCGGAATTCACCCGGTGCGGCCATGCCAAAAGAGGGTATATTTCGTAGTACTTGAAGAAAAAGGAATGCCAGGAAGAAGGTGAATAACAGCGCCGGTCCTCTAAGAAACTTCGATAATAATCCAGCTTCATTGAACAGGCGGATTGCCATGCTTATGACCATACCTGCAACAAGCGGATCAGTAAGACGAACCCACGCAGAACCGAAATGGAATCCTTTGGAATCAATTCCGAGGACCTTGGAAAGTTCTGTTTCTGCAACCTGACCGAGAAGAATCGCGAGGGTGAGAGTCGTCACGGGAAAAAAATGAGCAAGGATCGCGGACAAAACGATTCCGACCAGCGCGATTCCCAACAAGGGCTGAATGCTGATGATGTACACCACCAGCAGAAGCCCGGCAAGCATCTCCAGCAATTTGAGAGGTGACTTTGGAAGCGAATATTTGGGGGCGGAAATGAGTTCCAACTTAATGACTCCTAAAATGACATTCGAATCTAGGAGTTGTTTTCATCAGACATATATTCACGTTGGTCGTTTGTCTAGACTCATTGCTGTCTTTAGTGCAAAAGCCGTCT
>CAYLMV010000312.1:0-2288 GCA_964384415.1 uncultured Chitinophagaceae bacterium
CAGGGCCCGCACAAGATACAAATAAGAGGATCAACGGAATCCTTCATCTGCACCCGGGACTAAAACTATCGTATATTCTCATACCATCGGCGGATGAAGCTAACGCTCTTGAGAGTTCACTTCTCAACGAATACGATAGACAACATGGAGAACTGCCGCCGGCAAACCGGAAGGAATGATGACAACGTCCGCTGACCTCCGCGTGCGTTCTCACCAATCGCTCCCCCGTTGCAAAACGCGGGACATCGCAAAAAACGCTCGACAAGTTCCGAAGGACCAAAGGACTTCATTGGAGAACTCCTATGGGACCAGCTTTTTGCCGCCGCAGCCAAACCGCGGTCCTCTAAGACGAGGCTGCTCCTCTCACCTTTACGAAGAGGTAAATAATGAAAATGATTCTCCGGTTCTTGATTACATCATTTTGCTTGATTGGCAATGCGAGTCTATTAGAAGCTCAATGGGTCCAGGTTACTGATTCTTTAGGACCATACGTTTTCGCCCTCGCATCAAGCGGCACGAATCTTTTTGCGGGAAGCAGCAACGGTCTCTTTGTGTCAACTAATGATGGTACTACCTGGGCCAAGGTGACTTCAGGTCTTCCGCCGAACGGTCTGACTTACGTTATTGCCGTCTCAAACCAATCAGCATCTGCAAATCTTTATGCCGGTACAGATACTGCCGGACTTTTTCTCTCCACTGACGGCGGAACAACATGGAAGGCGATAAATAACGGTTTAACAAACTATCAGTATGGTGTCTCTTCCATTGCAATTATGGGCACAAATCTGTTCGCCGGAACCAATGATGCCGGGGTCTTTAGATCTACTGACAATGGAACAAGCTGGACTGCTGTCAATTCCGGCCTCCCTCGATACGCTGATCAGAGTACTCCTTATGTTGGGGTTGGTCCCCTGGCGGTCAACGGCACAAACCTCTTTGCTAGCTTCCCGGAGAGAGGAATTTATCGTTCAACTAACCTCGGTGCAAACTGGACTGAATCCGATTCCGGATTACCCACCTTCCAAGGCCCTTCTCAATCGTATCATTATGGCCCTTCGTCATTTGCCGTCTCGGGCTCAAATCTTTTTGCGTTCCCATACGGCGGATTATTTCTCTCTACCGACAACGGCTCAACCTGGATTGAAAGAGATAGTGGCCTGGTCGGTAATATGGGTTACCTTGCGTTCGCGGGTACCAATCTCATTGCGGGGATTGAATTTGGCGGTGTCTATGTCTCGGCCGATTACGGCAGAAGTTGGCGTGCGTGCAATAGTGGTTGGACTCTTCCTGTAATCCAATCAATCGCCGTCCATGGGACATATCTCTTTGCTGGTACTGGTGCCTATAATGGCACTGTTTGGACCAACGGCGGCGTTTGGAGACGGCCGATGTCAGAAATATTGTCGGTACATGCAGAGCCAGCCGAAATGCCCAGAGGCTACACTCTCGCTCAAAATTATCCGAATCCATTCAATCCCACGACTACAATTTCTTTCGATCTTCCATCAGGATCATTTGTGTCGCTAAAAGTCTTCGATTTGCTGGGAAGAGAAGTCTCGACGCTTGTCTCGGGAGAATTGCAGGCCGGGCATTATACGCGGCAATGGAATGCAGGAGGCATCGCAAGCGGCATATACTTCTATCGCCTGCAGGCAGGATCATATAGCCAGACAAAACAGCTTTTGCTTTTGAGATGATCGGACATTTGCGTTCTAACAGGTCGCTCCCCTAACAAGAAGAGCGGGGGCACCTGTCCGTTCGCTGACATTCATTCAGTTTCTCTCCAAGCACAGGCATGAAGAACTGGATCAGCCTTTTCATTATCTTACTACTACTTTGCGGCTGCACTGCTGATACGGGGCCTCAAGAAGTTTTCGCTTTTGCCGTTAGCGGCACGGTTTCTCTATATACAGATACGGGTCTTCCACTTCAGGATAAAAGCGGAGTGCGGGTTTCAGATGGAGGAATTACTACCGTGACCTCATCAGACGGCTCCTGGACCTTAACGGGGCTTTCTGTTGACGGCATCCACACACTATTGTTGTCAAAAAAGGGGTTCATGACCGTAGGAGTTCCCAATATTCAGTATAGCCGTAATGTCCCGCAAGATTATTTTATCGGAAATGTATCTATACCGCAAAAACCGGGCGTTCATGTTACAGAGATAAACATCACAGGGCCGGATTCAAGCGGCGTTTTTAGCATCCAAGGGAGCCTTTCTTCGGCAGATTCGCTTTCGAGAAATGTCGAAATAATTTTCGATAAAATGCCCATTGCTATTCCCAACG
>CAYLMV010000313.1:0-2280 GCA_964384415.1 uncultured Chitinophagaceae bacterium
ACTCCTTCGTGGATAGCAAGCTGGCGGCCGGCCGCTATTCGTACCGACTTAAAGTCATAGACAACAATGGTTCGTTCGGCTACTCAAAAGAAATTCAGGTAGAGGTCGGAGCCGTCCCGAGAATCTTTACCCTGTCTCAGAATTATCCAAATCCGTTCAACTCGGCCACCACGATTCAATTTACGCTTGAGAAAGACGGCAAAGCGTTGCTGAAAGTCTATAACATCCTCGGTCAGGAAGTGGCGACATTGTTCAACGGAGACGCAAAGGCCGGCCAGATCTATGAAGCAACTTTTGATGGATCAAGGTTGGCATCGGGGATCTACCTGTCCAGAATAGAATCCGGCGGGAAACAACTTATTAAGAAGATGCTGATGATAAAATAGATCGCCTGCGTTGTGGTTACTCAAACACTTTTATCTAAAGGAGAAGCATGAAATCGTTGATCGTGATTTTCGTGATTGCCATGGCTGTTTCAGCTCTGGACGCGCAAACCGTCTATTACGTCACAACCGGCGGGAACGACAATAACGCCGGTACCTCATGGGCTGCTTCTTTCAAGACGCTGCAGAAAGCCCTCTCATCGGCTTCATCGGGGAATCAGATATGGGTTGCTGCGGGAACATACACGCCTTCCGCATCGGACCAGACAGCAAAGTTTCAACTGAAGAACGGTGTGGCAATCTACGGCGGATTTGCCGGAACCGAGAGTCAGCTTGGCGATCGGAACTGGCAAACGAACGTCACGACGCTCTCGGGGGATATCAACAGTGACGGAACACTCACCGGCAACAGCTATCATGGGGTGTACGGATTAAGCGTCAACTCAACTGCAGTACTTGACGGATTTGTCGTCACAGGCGGGGCAAACGCGACCGATCTTGGCGGTGGAGGAATAGAACTTCTCTTCGCAGGTCCGACACTCTCGAATCTTGTTGTTTCAGGCAACAACTCCGGGGCCAGCTCGACGAATTTTGGCGGCGGGCTGTATAGCACCGGCGGGGCTCCCGTGTTGACAAACGTTACTTTTTCCGGAAATCATTCGTCAGGGAACGGTGGGGGAATGTATAATTCCGGGGCTGCATCGCTTTCGAATTGTGCGTTCACGGGCAATACTGCCGTGAATGGAGGCGGGCTGTACAACGATGCGTCAAGCGTTCCAGTGATGAAGAATGTTCTATTCAGGAATGACTCGGCGAGCAGTTTCGGGGGAGGGTTTTACGATGGGGGGAATGCCCTTGCGCTGCAGGATTTTCTCTTCGAAGGGAATCATTCCACGCTGGGAGGGGGAGGCTTCTGCAGCGTTTCATCGGGCAATTCTTCCCTTACGAACTTCACTCTCTATAATAACTCTTCGAAATACGGCGGAGGCATGTTCTTTACGAACTCGAGCTCTGCACAGATTAGGAATTCAATATTTTGGAGGGATTCCGCCGCGACGGCAAGTCCGGAAATCTACAATACCAGCGGAGGCACTGTGGCAATTTCGTACAGTCTCATTCAGGGAGGAGCAGCCGGAACCGGCGTCGGACCGAATGCGTTGTCGGACGGCGGGCACACCATGGATACGGATCCGCTATTTACGAACCCCGGTTCCCACGATCTGACGTTAACCTCGATGAGCCCAGCGATCGATTCGGGCAGCAATGCTTCAGTGACCGCAGCGCTCGATCTCGCAGGAAGCACTCGGATTTCCGACGGCACGGTCGATTTGGGCGTTTACGAATTTCAAGGAGCGCCCTTGCCTGTGGAACTTGTTTCATTCGGTGCAACTGTAAGGGGATCTTCCGTTGCGCTGCAATGGAAGACTGCATCTGAAATCCTGTGTTCGGGGTTCAGCATCGAACGAAGAGGCGGGTCTTTGCTGCAATCGGCGGCGACTAACGATCAATGGATAAGCGCGGGGTTTGTTGAGGGACACGGCACAACAGCGGCATCTCACGAATATAGCTTCAACGACAGGGAGCTTCCCGCTGGACAATTCGCTTACCGTTTGAAGCAGATCGACCAGGATGGAAACATCAAATACAGTTCTGAAATCAATGTTGCTATCAACGGTTTGCCTGCAGCCTTTTCGGTTGCGCAGAACTATCCCAATCCATTCAATCCGACGACAACGATCGAATATGCGGTTCCGCAGGGTGGCCGCGTCACAATGAGGGTGTTCGATCAGCTCGGCAGAGTTGTGGCCACTCTCATGAATGCGGAAATGAAGGCGGGAACGTACGAGATACACTTTGATGGAAGTCATTTGTCCAGTGGAATGTACTTTTATCAGTT
>CAYLMV010000314.1:0-2264 GCA_964384415.1 uncultured Chitinophagaceae bacterium
AAAAAACCTTGACAAGGTTCGAAATTCAGCGGCCGGATTTGACCTGCCGCCTGTTAACCTTGCCAAGGTTTAACGAAGTCTATCAATACAAAAACATCGGCTTGCCTAGCATGTTGATGACTTTCGGGAGGTATTTGTCTTCATCGTACAATTGAAGCACGTCAACTCTCTTCAATCCCTTTGTCAGCGTGTCGATCGGGACGGTCGTGTATTTTCCTTCGCGAAGGGCCACCATATTTCCGGTTTTCTTTTTCAGCACGAGATCGGTTGCAAGGTTTGCGTAGCTGATGGCCACCATTCGGTCCAGCGCATCCGGTTCGCCGCTGCGCATAAGATAGGCAACCTGCTGATAAATAATGTGTGAGCCTGTAATTTTTTGGATCGCTTCGCCGGTGATCTGACCGATGCCGCCGAGCTTCTTATGTCCGTATGCATCCTGCTCTCCGTACTCGACGATCTTTCCTGCAGTCATCTGCGCACCCTCGGATATCGTCATGATCGCATAATTGCTCGGATTGTTCTTCTTGTCATCCATCAAATACTTTGCGAGCTTCTCAGGATCAAAATGGACCTCAGAAATGATAGCACGATCGACGCCCGCAAGATATGCCGAGATCAACGACGTCTCTCCCGAGTTCCTTCCAAAGAGTTCGATCACTGCGATACGTTCGTGCGAGCCGGCAGAGGTTCTAAGGTTCGTGATAAATTCCACGCTTCGCGTCACGGCAGTCGAAAAGCCGATACAGTAATCTGTACCGAAGACGTCGTTGTCCATCGTCTTGGGAATTGCAACAACAGGGAATCCTTCTTGATGTAAACGCACTCCATAGCTTTGCGTGTCATCTCCACCGATCGTAATAAGGACGTCGATTTTCAGGTGTTCGAGATTCCGCAGAACATGCGGAGTAAAATCGGAGACAGGATCGCCGTCTTTCGGCAGACGTTTCGGATCCTGGAGAAACTTGGGTATATCCGACCACCTTACCTTGCCCGGGTTTGTTCTTGAGGTATGAATGAAGGTTCCGCCGGAACGATCGATGGTCCGCGTGTTCTGCTTCGTTAAGGGCATTACCCAATGGTGTTGACTTTCTTTGTCGTCAGCGTTGAAGTTGAGGAGGCCTGCCCAGCCCCGGCGAAACCCGTAGACTTCCGCGCCGGCGTCCGCTGCAAGATACACAACCGATTTAATGCACGGATTCAGACCCGGCACATCTCCGCCTCCTGTTAATATTCCGATTCGCATAATGATCTCCTGTAGATTTACTTAGATGAGAGAGTTGACATCCCACTGTTTCATCGCTTCGAACATCGCGTAGTCAGTGAGATCGTAGTGTATAGGTGTGATTGAAATTTTGTTGTTGAGAACTGCCCGCTGGTCGATGTCGTCGTCGTGGTCGAGTTCGAGAAGATCCCCCTTAAGCCAAAAGTATTCCCTGTCGTTCGGGTCGCGCCTCGATTCAAATTCGTCGTTCCAGACCGATTTGCCTTGCTTCGTGACCACCGCCCCTTTGATCTCGGATTCCGCAACTGCCGGGACGTTGACGTTGAGAAGCGTCCCTTTTGGCATTCCTTTGTCGATAATCTTGAGCGCCAGCTTTCGGGCAAACGCCGCGGCGAATGCAAAATCCGCTTCGGCGTATGTGGTCAATGAAATTGCGAATGATGGAATGCCCAGAATGGTCCCCTCCGTAGCCGCCGAAACCGTGCCGGAATAGATAACGCTGATTGCAGTATTCGAACCATGGTTGATGCCGGAAATGAGCAGGTCGGGCGGTTGGGGCAACAATGAACGCACCGCCAGTTTCACGGCATCCGCCGGCGTACCGCTCACCGCGTAACCAAAAAATAATCCGTTCTTTTCGACCTTTTGAACTCTGAGCGGCGAGTTCATCGTGATCGCGTGACCTACCGCGCTCTGCTGTTTATCGGGAGCAACCACGATGACATCGCCAATTTTCTTGATCTCGTGAACAAGCGCACTGATGCCCGGCGCATTTATCCCGTCGTCGTTGGAGATTAGTATTGAGAGTTTCTTCATTTATCGAAAGCTGCCGCCTGCATTTTTGCCCATTGAATATAGCTAAAGATGATTTTTCTATCAAGAAGGTAATCAAATCCATATTGGGCGCACGCGAGAGCCCAAGATGTTTATCCACTTCCTACCTTGACTTACCATCCGCATTTGACTATATTATTTATCACAACACACCGCGGGGTGGAGCAATTGGTAGCTCGTCGGGCTCATAACCCGAAGGTTACAGGTT
>CAYLMV010000315.1:0-2250 GCA_964384415.1 uncultured Chitinophagaceae bacterium
AAAACGGCGGGTTCATTGAGGAGCGCACGACGACTGCCGATCCGAAAATGATGACCCCCGGTATTGCGGACGCAACGGTCGTAGCTCAGATGGCAAAATGGAATCAACACCAGTACGGCGATCCCCGTTTTCCCGTTGCCCCGGATATCGTTCACAGCAAGTTCATCCAGGGAGACTATGACCCGGCGACTATTCCGGGTCTGGATAGTCTCGGACAAAAGACGGAGAATGGATCAGGCATTACGATGTTCACCGACCTGACGGAAAATTTCAGCCAATCTACTGTAGTGTCTACGATTGATGGTTTCTTCGTGGGATCATTAATCTGGAGTGATTCGCTCAACGCACAGTACGCCGCGCATCGTTCAAATGAATGGTTGGAAGTCTACGCCTCGTACATTGCTGTGGGGCGGCCAGTGGGAGTAAAATCAGAGACGGGGGCGGCCTCCGTCTTCAACCTGGCTCAGAATTATCCGAATCCTTTCAATCCGACGACAAGGATCCAGTTCTCGTTGGCGAAACAATCGCCTGTATTGTTGAAAGTGTATAACACGCTGGGTCAGGAAGTGGCGACGCTGCTGAATGGCAGTCTTAGTGCGGGTGCGCATGCTGTGGATTTTAACGGCCAGGATCTCGCCAGCGGTCTGTACTTCTATCGTATTGTTGCCGGCAATTCTACGAGTGTTAAAAAGATGATGTTATTGAAATAAGTGCTCCGGTCGGAAGTGAGCGGGCATGTTGCTTGTGAGTCCTATTATAATCTTATTGAGATAAGAAGATTCAATCGATCATCACTAACCCAAGACATAACGTACATTAGCGACAATTTCTGGAGAGGCCGGTATGCGATTCGCTGCCAAAGTATTCGTATTGCTCATTGTCGTGGTATTCTCACACACCACTTTTTCCCAGTCGAACCGAATTAAATACAACAACCAGCAGCTTTTCATCAGCGGCGCGAACCTGGCGTGGATAAGTTTCGCGTCGGACATCGGCACCGGGAATCCCGACACGGTTGCTTTCGCAGACATGTTCCTCGCCGTTCACAATCACGGAGGCAATGCTGTCCGGTGGTGGCTGCATATCAATGGAACCCAGACTCCCGCGTTCGATACCTCCACAAATTTCGTCACTGGCCCGGGGGCCCACGCTATTGCCGACTTAAAAAAAGTGCTGGATCTCGCCTGGCAGCGAGAGATCGGACTGAAGCTTTGCCTCTGGTCTTTCGATATGCTGAATACGTCTAACAGCGCGGCCGTTCTCAACCGCAATAAACTGCTCCTCACCGACACGAATTATGCGCGTGCTTACATTAACAAATGCCTTATCCCCATGGTCGATTCACTGAAAGGCAATCCTGCAGTTCTGGGATGGGAGGTTTTCAACGAGCCCGAGGGGATGAGCAGCGAATTCGGATGGAGCACGACCCAGCACGTCCCAATGAGCGCAATCCAGAGGTTCGTTAATCTCTGCGCCGGCGCAATTCATCGTGCCGATCCGAATGCTCTCGTGACAAACGGCAGCTGGAGCTTCAAAGCCCTGACGGATGTTCCCACTCCGGTTGCTCCCCCAAAAACGGGAGGCGCAGTGAGTTCCCAGATCAGCCTTGCAGAGAAAGAATCGATTGCGCGGCAATTTGAGAGGAAATACAGGTCAAACATGACCGTGGACGAAGTGATGAGTTATCTTGATCGCATGTCGATATTGGCAAACAAGAACTATTATTCAGACAGCCAGCTTCTTGCAGCGGGCGGAGACCCGGACGGGAAATTAGACTTTTACTCTGTTCACTATTATTCGGGCACGGATCCCAGCTATCCCACGGCAGTTTCCCCGTTCCATCACGCGGCGAGCTATTGGGGCCTTGACAAACCGATTGTCGTCGCTGAGTTTGCGATGCAAAGCGGGCAGGGTAACCCGCCCGGTATTGCGGTCTCCGGTATGTTCGACACACTCTATCAGCTTGGATACGCAGGTTCGCTTCCCTGGTCGTGGACCGACCAGCAGTTTTCTACAATTCCAGAAATGGTCGCGGGGATGCAGTCTATGTGGGACAATCACAGGCCGGACGTTGATGTCCTCGGCATCGGATTCGATTGGCCGGCGATAACCATCACCAGCCCGCTCAACAATGCTGTTTTCCCTGATACGTCGCAGCTTACCATCGCTGTAACCGTGATCGACACGCTTGCGGTCGATTCGGTCGAGTTCTTCGTCAACGATACGCTCCAGGTCGGCACTGCCGTGACG
>CAYLMV010000316.1:0-2221 GCA_964384415.1 uncultured Chitinophagaceae bacterium
GGTCATGGTTTATCAGGTAAAAGTTATAAAATGAACGGCGAAGGAAAACCAGTGGGAGTCAGAATCATTCCTGCCCCTAACGGAAACGATAATATGGACTTGATCATAGCTTGGGTGGAAAACAACCAGCCTCCAGCGAAGACACTTGTTGTCAATCCGCAGGGCAAAATAGGAGTAAAACAGGAAGGTGCAGGTTATCTGTTGTGTTCATATCCAAATTATCCCAGATACGTGAGCGGGCATGTGGACCAGGTATCTTCCTACGTGAGTGAGACGCCATGAGATCGCACACCATCACTCTCGGAGAGAATGAAGCAGGTGATAAGCTGGTCCTTGAACGAATATTTAATCCGTACTAAAATAGCATTGTCCTCCAAAATTCAATCTGATTGATATCATAGCAGACGAACGGATAGTCCAAAACCAGGCGATACTAATATATAGATGGAGAGAACAATTTCTATGAAGAACTTCAATTCTGTGCTCATGATGTTTGTGATGATGATTGTTAGCTCTTGCGTCGCCCAGCAACCTGCACCCGTAAAAGTCGAAGAGGGATTGCTTCAGGGAACTTCCGAAGACGGGTTGACGGTGTACAGGGGTATTCCGTTTGCTGCGCCGCCCGTCGGCGATCTGCGGTGGCGCGCACCTCAGTCTGCGGCGAAATGGGATGGTGTGCGAAAGGCGGTCAAATTTGCGCCGGGCCCCATTCAGAGCTGGGGCGCTCAGGAAGAAAAGAGCGAGGATTGTTTGTACTTGAACGTCTGGACGCCTGCGAGATCCCCGGGCGACCGCATCGCCGTTCTTGTGTGGATCTATGGAGGGGGGTTCAACGGCGGGTCAACATCCGATCCCACTTGCAGCGGTGAAAAGCTGGCCAGGAAGGGCGTGGTACTGGTCAGCGTCGCCTACCGCGTAGGACGTCTCGGATTTTTGGCGCATCCGGAATTGAGCGCGGAGAATCCGGATCACGTTTCGGGGAATTACGGATTGCTCGACATGATCGCAGGCCTCCGATGGGTGAAGAACAACATCGCTGCTTTTGGCGGCGACCCCGGCAAGGTGACGATTTTCGGCGAATCGGCCGGGGCAATTGCGGTCAGCATGTTGTGCGCTTCGCCCATTGCGAAAGGGCTCTTTAGCGGCGCGGTTTCGGAGAGCGGCGGTTCGTTTGGGCCCCCGCGGTCCACGACGTACCCCGGGGAGAATATGAAGCGCCTCGCGGATGCGGAACGCGACGGAGTAGAGTACTTCAGGAGTGCGGGAGTCGCTTCCATCGCGGAATTGCGAAAAATCCCTGCCGACAAGCTGCCGATGAGCGGATTTGGGAAAGGGATGGCCTGGCCCATCATCGACGGCTGGCTGATTCCCGACGATCAATACAAGCTTTACGAGGCGGGCAAATTCAACGACACTCCGATTCTCGTCGGCTACAACTCCGATGAAGGGGCGAGCTTCTCGCCGCCCAAGACTCCGGGGGATTACATCGCGGGCGTCAGGGCGCGGTACGGGAAAATTGCGGATGATCTCCTCAAAGCATACCCCGTCGACTCCAACTCAGTTCCGAAAACTGCCCGCGATCTTGCGCGCGATGCCGCGTTTGGCTGGCACACGTGGATCTGGGCCCGGCTCCAGTCGAAGATTGGAAAATCCAGAGCCTTCTATTACTATTTTGATCATCATCCTGACTTTCCAGAAGGTTCGCCGAAAGCCGGCTATGGCTCACCGCACGGTCAGGATGTGGCCTACGTCTTCCAGCATCTTAATCCTAAAAGCCCGGAAGCAACCTCGACAGATAGGGAAATCTCGGAAGCCATGGCAACCTATTGGACAAATTTCGCGAAGCGCGGAGATCCCAACGGTGAGGGTGTCCCTGTATGGCCGGCCTTCAAAGACGAGAACCCAGTTGTCATGTACTTCGGCCAGAGTCCGCATACGGGCCCTGTACCCGGCGCCGAATCACTCAAGAGTTTGGACGCATATTTCAAATGGCGGCGAACACCCGAAGGAGAAGCGTGGGCACAATAGTGATCACGACCATAGCAAAGAAAATGGATATCTTCATTTTTCTGATGAGTGCATATGAAGAAGATTGACGAAACAACAATACAAGATATTGCAAAAGGCGCGGGGGTTTCAAAAGCCACTGTCTCTGCTGTGTTGAACTCTAAAAATACTGCAAGGCCGTCTACCAGAGAAAAGATCTTGCAGGTGGCGGAGG
>CAYLMV010000317.1:0-2215 GCA_964384415.1 uncultured Chitinophagaceae bacterium
CTACCGCTCCTCCGTCGCATATAAGTTTTTTACCAAAACTCGTCGTCCGCGCGACTTGCGGAATGAATAAAATGTACTCTCCTGTTGAGGATTTTGTCCACGCAAAAGACTAGTCTGTTGCCATTGATGGCCATAACGATTCTTATCGTCAAACAGTTATCCCAAATTTATCCGCTCCGGATAAAGAAAAACGACTCTTGTATCATGAAAGTCAAGCCGATAGCCTCGTTCTCATGAAATTTCTTCTTCAAAAAGTTTGGTTAATACACTCCCGGTTTGAGAAACGCCCGAGTTTGATGGCGTTCGCCCTGATGGTAATTTTTCTAACCGTCATCGGCGCGTCCGCGAAAGATGTTTCGGATTCGACGAGAATCGTTGCATCGGTCGGCAATGAAGAAATAACGTATCAGGATTTTTCAGGACGGTATGAAGACTATCTGATTTATGCGGGTGTTCAGGACAATATCCAGGCGCGGTACGCAATCCTGAACAACATGATCAACGAAATTCTGCTTCGACGGTACGATGACAACTCAAAAGTCTACGGGAATCCTGAATACAAAAAAGAACTTGCATCGGCCTGGAATAGAACCGTCCTGGCCTTTCTCAAAGACCAGGAAGTCTACGCGAAGATCACCGTGTCCGATGGCGAGCTCCGCGAAGCATACCGGCGTTCGAAGATCAAGCTCTCCGTACGTCATTTGTATGCAAAGACGGAAAAAGATGCTCAGAATATTTACGAGCTTGTGAAGATGGGGATAAGCTTTGACGAATTGGCTAAACAAGTTTTTACGGACACTACACTCAGAAACAATGGCGGCTCTCTGGGATACATCACGTGGGGGGCGACAGATCCCAACTTTGAAAACGCCGCTTATTCCCTGAAGGTTGGCGAAGTTTCCCGTCCGGTAAAAACAGCAGAGGGATACAGTATTATCAGAGTTGATGATCGCGTTGAGGACCCCTTTACCACCGAATACGGATATTTGAACATGAAAAGGAAATTGGAGCGCGCGATCAGGATCGATAAGAAGCTGCCGTCAGAGGCAGCCTATCTTCAGAAAGTGTTTGATAAGAGCAAGCTGAAGTTCAACGAGAAAGCAATAGAGGCCGTCCTCGCCGATCTCAACAAGGCCAAGGGGGAAAAGATTGAGTTGTCGACCCGCACGCCCAAGGTGTTTAAGGACTGCGTAGAATACGGTGGAAGAAAATACGACCAAAAGGAGATTGAAACTAAACTGCTTGAGCAACCATCGTACGACAGAAAGTTCCTGGAAAGCAAAAAGGAGCTAAAACTTGCCGTAACGGGTCTCGTGATGCAGGATGTTCTTTTGAGTTTAGCCAAAAACAAGGGGTACGATACAACCTCATACGTGAGCGAAATGTACACCAAGGTCGCGAATGAGGTTTATCTGAATTACAAAAGGAACGAGGTCCTCGACGTGGTCCCTGTTTCGGATTCTGAAGTAACAAGATACTACAGTGACAACGTTTCGTATTTTACAGGAGA
This sequence comes from uncultured Chitinophagaceae bacterium, assembly GCA_964384415.1. GTDB lineage: Bacteria > Bacteroidota > Ignavibacteria > UBA10030 > UBA8401 > JAGVPT01. The sequence goes on from CAYLMV010000317.1 coordinate 1,511, forward strand.
GCGCCAATTGAACGTCCAGGAAATCATCCTCGACAATGATTCGACAGCTCTCGTAGTGAAGGCGAAAATCGAGGGAGGTTTGGATTTCGGCGTGCTTGCGGCGAAAATCTCGTTGAGGAAGTGGAGTGCGAGAAACAATGGCATCATGGGACTTTCGCCGATTTCAAGTTTCGGGGAATTGAAGGATACGCTTTGGAGTCTCCCTGAGGGAAAAGTTCTTGGTCCGGTAAAATTTGATAAATACTATGGGATTTTTCGCGTTGTGGGCAGAGAAGAGGGACGCCCTATCGATGTGGCATTGGTGCGTGATCGGATTGTGAAGGCTATTGAGAACGAAAAGGGTTTCCCTTACATGAAGAAGAAGTTGGAAAGCCTTTCAAAAGAAACATCGATCAAAGTGAACGATGAGATCATCAGAAAATTTACCATAAATTTAGCCGGCAAATAGTATGCTTGAGAATTTTTGGAGAGATCTATGAGAAAACTTCTACCAGTTGTGTTTCTCTTTTCACTAGCGATATTTAACACCACGTTCGGGGGGACAACCGGCAAGCTGGCTGGGAAAGCTTTTGATGCCAGGACAAAGGAAGCGTTGCCCTCCTGTAATGTTATTATTGTCGGCACCTCACTTGGCGCAGTAACCGATCTCGACGGAAACTTCGTCATTCTCAACATCCCGCCTGGAACCTATTCCGTCCGTGGACA
>CAYLMV010000318.1:0-2196 GCA_964384415.1 uncultured Chitinophagaceae bacterium
CGGGAGATGAAGAGAAGTACCTCGAAAACTTCCGTGCACTCTATTCAACATTCCTGAAGATCCATCATCAAAGCGCGTGGGCCGAGACCCAGGCTGCCAGCATTAAAAATGTTCTCGATCGCTTGAGCTTTGTCGTCCAATCGGAGCCGTTAGGATACGGACATGCCGTCTATCAGGCAAAGACCTTCATCGGAAATGCTCCCTTCCTGCTCCTCCACGGCGATTATCTTTACATCTCAAGCCTCGCCGCCAAACGTTGCTCGAAACAAATACTCGAATTAGCCGAACAGGAAGAATGTTCCGTCTCGGCTGTCACACCCATGGTTGAACACCAGATCGGGAAGTATGGAACATTGACCGGCAGAAATTATGGTGGCCACGAGAGTGTCTATCAGATCGAGAAAATCATCGAAAAGCCGTCGGTCAGCCAGGCAGAACTTGAATTAAAGACTCCCGGACTCCGCGCCGGTTATTATTTATGCCTGTTCGGCCTCCACATCTTTCAGCCGTCGGTGTTCGATCTTCTTTCCGAGTCGGTGAATAGCCCGGGCAGCGGAAATGTGCTCCTCGCCCCCGTTCAGCAAAAACTGGCACTCAACGAAAAATATCTCGCGATGAAAATTGAAGGACGCCGGTACGACACGAGCAAGAAACTTGGACTGCTGCAGGCACAGATAGCCCTCGGCCTTGCCGGCCAGTTGAGAGACGAAATGCTGGTGACGCTGTTGCAGACTATCGCTGATTACAGTAAAGAATAATTCTTTATTGACAAATATCAATTGAATTTACACGAGACGCCCGCAGCATTTATCTCGATCCCAAGCTCCGCTTGGGATCGAATAAGTGTGATCGTGTCATAACTTCCTAGAGCAGTTGTCGAAGCAGAGCTTCTGAAACTTGCGTTCCCAACGGGACGTTGGGAACGAGATGGAAAAAGAGTTTTATCTCGATCCCAAGCTCAGCTTGGGACCGAATGAGCGTGATGGCGCTATAACCTCCGGCTCGAGTAGTTGTCGAAGCAAAGCTTCTGAAACTTGCGTTCCCAACGGGACGTTGGGAACGAGATGGAGACAGAGTTTTATCTCGATCCTAAGCTCAGCTCGTGATCGAATGAGCGTGATGGCGCTATAACCTCCGGCTCGAGTAGTTGTCAAAGCAGAGCTTCTGAAGATTACGTTCCCAACGTCCCGTTGGGAACGAGATGGATAGCTCCGATAGGAGCGAAATATTTGTAGCACTGTTCCAGCATTAGCGATCAAGCCCCGTAGGGGCGGCATAGGAGAAGAGTTTGGCTTTTGGCAAAACGTCAATTAGCAATCAGACATGCCAGCATGAATCCTTTCATTGACACACTCACTTCACGCGACCCTTCGGTCAGAGACGTCGCATTTGAACAGCTCTGCCGGGGGCTCACTGCCGATCAGTTGCTGGCGTATTTCAAGGAGCTGGAAGAATTCCGCAAGAGCACGCAGAGTTTGTACGAAAGAGTCCGGGCTTCGATCTTTCTTTATGCCGGCTACCGCTTCTTCTTATTGGACCCAAAAAGTGTCGCCGCCTCCGGAAGGGTGCCCGTGGAGGGATATACCAATCTCTTCAACCGCAACTTTGAGAAGGCGATCAGCATCTTTCATTCAGCGATTCGGCCGCACGGGCTGGATGAGAATCTCTTCAGTTGCCTTGCAGTCTGCTACCATGAAAACACCTTCCAGGTTCTTGCAGATCAGGTCCGGAAGAGCGTCCGCTCTTCTTCCGGCAATCAGTGGATGTTCCGTGTCGGACATCCGGATGAGCATCCCCTGAAGATTCACCCTTTTCTACTCCAACGCCCCGGAGTCGTCCCGCTTTATCCTATCGTTCACGAAAAAACGCCGGTCAGAATGGATCTAACGCACAGCTGCTGGTCCGACATTTTCTTCTTAGGGATGGATTACCCGGAAGGCGCCCGCGTGATCAATGTCTCCGTAGACCTGGGGATTTACGGACGCGACAATGAGATCAAACCCCCCATTGAGGCGTTTGTTCGTATCATCGCCGAACCGTGTATCCGCCTCACATCGCTCGACCTTAAAGACAGCAAAGATATTACCGACCTCTCCGACCTCTTCAATTTTGGGAACGACTATCTCAGTTTGTTGAAAGCCGCGGTCATTTCATCGGGGTTCATTCCGCCGTCGTTCGAGGGAACCAATTTCACCG
>CAYLMV010000319.1:0-2182 GCA_964384415.1 uncultured Chitinophagaceae bacterium
CACGAAATAGAAGAGTCCTTGAAATAGGGTGCGGCGATGGAAGTGTCGCCCAAGAGGTGTTCACATTCGAACCAGCTTATCTAAAGGGAATTGATATTTCCGAAGATTTCATTCGAGTTGCGAAAAAGAATGAGATTCCTAATCGATTGGAGTTCTCTCACGGAGATGTTGCGGAAGGACTAACATCGAAATTTGATCTGATTTTCGGGCGATCTATTTTGCATCACCTTGAATATCGCTCGGTGCTGAAATTGCTCTTTGCTAATAACTTGAATGATGGCGGGGAAATGATTTTCATGGAGCCGCTTGGATCTAATCCACTGATCAAGCTATACCACATGTTTTCGCATGCACATACGCCCGATGAAAGGCCTTTTGAACGCGGAGACATTAAATGGTTACGAAGAAACTTTGCAGAGCTTGATTTATACCCCGTCAATCTCTTTTCCTTCCCACTCGCCATTCTCTCTACTCACATTTTTAGTTCTGCGAATAATTTCGCACTTCGAATGGCTGACAGGGTGGATACTTGGCTCGGGGAAAAAGCAAAAATAGGTGTTCCGTTATTCCGGCAGACCTTGATCGTCATAAGGAAGTAAAATCCCCCGTTTTTGGTTGTCTGAGGTGTAATTCCACCAGAGGATGGCTAATTCAGACGATTTGAGGCCGCAATTGACTCTTAGTTTCGCCAACACACATTTGAGAATCTACCTATCCCGTTGATAGGCAGTCAAACTGAACTAGACGGAGACCTCGACCGCCATCAATAGATGATGTCCAAAGTCTACCTTTTCCTCACCCCGCGTTGGGGACACTTGTAAATCAATAACTTTCAGCAGCCTTCCGCAGTTCCTCCCCGATTGCTAACACTTTTGCTAACAGATTGCTAACAAGAGCAAAGGTGTTGCCATGTCTACCCTCTTCCGACGCGCCAACGGATACTATTATATAGTCGTGGACCTGAAAGATGGTTCGCGTCGATGGATCTCCACGAAAACTAAGAATAGAAGCGCCGCACTCAGAAAGCTTGTGAGGGAAGAATCCAATCCCGTTACTGTTTCGGCCATGAGACTTTCGGAATTCAAAGAAGCTTTTCTGGCTTACGCTAAGACGGTCTTCTCACCGGGAACAAATAAAATATACCGCCAAGCTCTAACGCACTTCGATAATTTCATAGGTGATATTTGTCTTGATGCCGCGAAACCGAAACACATTGACTTTTTTAAGCGCCAGCGACTCAAGACAGTCCGGCCCCAAACGCTCAACATTAATCTTCGAACAATTCGGTCTGCCTTCTACACCGCTCAGCGATGGGGTTACATCAAAGAGAGCCCTTTCCGAGGCGTAAAACAATGCAGAGTTGAAGAGATCACACCGCTGTTCATTGATGAGGTCGAGGCAAAGAGAATCATCGAGACGGTGAGAGAACGCTGGATGAAGGACGCCGTAGCGCTCGCAGTATGCACAGGGATTCGATGTGGCGAACTCACAAATCTTCGATGGGCCAATGTGGATTTCAATCGTCGACTTCTGGTCATCGAGTCGTCGCCAACTTTTAAGACGAAGTGCCCTCTCTTTCCATTTTTGCATCTTTGCGATATTCCCTTGGTTTGACAAACGTTTATACCTATCCGGGTCTTTCAGATCAAACTCGAGATATCCAAATATACGTTGGCACCCTCATTAATCTAAATTAATCAGTCCCGCCTCCGAACTGGGAGTTTAGTTTTATCTTCTGGGCAAATCCGCGACACAGCTTCACGGTAGAGATTCCCTTTTCGTTGTGATTGTTAGAGATTCAAGCATAATGAAAGATCCCCGAAACATCATATGCCTCGGGGATCATTTTTAGATTTGAGTTACTTAATCAGGGCCATCTTCTTCACAGCGGAGTAATCTCCGGACCGTATCGAGTAGAAATATATTCCGCTCGCAAGACGCGATGCATCGAATATCACCGAATACTGGCCGGCGGGTTTGAATTCTTCTACTGGCGTAGTTACTTCTCTCCCATTGGCATCGAATATTTTGATGGTGACATGAGCATCTTTTGGAATTTGATAGGAGATGGTGGTCGCCGGGTTAAAAGGATTGGGGTAATTCTGATTCAATAAGTATTCCTTGGGGACAGCAGTAACCTCTACTTCTAGTTCTTGTGATTCTTTTAACATCCCGTTATTGT
>CAYLMV010000320.1:0-2121 GCA_964384415.1 uncultured Chitinophagaceae bacterium
AGGACCGGAGCTTTTCAAGCTTCTAACACGAGTTCGAATCTCGTTGGGGACACGCCCATAAGGGACGTTTTCTTACCAACATCCCTTTTTTGATTCAATAAACCCAAATCCTGCCTCGGTATCTTCAGAAGGTAGCACTTCGCGATCCTTGTTTTCTGGTCTATTACGATCTTCTCGACGACTTGATGGACCAGTGCCTTCCGTTCACTCATTAGAGCCTGTTCAAAGTGGCGTTCAAAGTCGCTGAAGAACTCAGCGACTTTCTTCGCTATCGCATTGTCGTACGACTCTTCCTCTTCAATCGCCTCACAACTCCTCTGAGCATATTCAAGCTCTACTGATTTTAGATTCCATATACTCGGCTGTAACTTGAACACTGTCTACATAGACGCCTGACGAGTTAGTCGGATCGAAACACGACGTATAGGACGTACGCTTTGACATCCGGGTCCACATGTAGCTAGTATATCCGTCACACGGCGATTGTGCAAAACAAATTGTAACTGTTGTTAGTAGGAATGTGGCGAAAACAAAATGTCGTAGTTTCATAATTAGAATCCCTCAGTTTAATTGTCATTTGCCATGAAGAATTATTGTTTTATTAGGACCTGAAAGCGTAAATCCAACTATGAACACTTCATTTCCATCCGCCCAAATTCTTAGCCAAGAAATATTTTGATCAGAAAACTGCGTGTATCTGGACCAATCGTTACCGTTGAATTGGTAGATTATTCCTTGTCCGACCGCAAAAATGTCATTTGCCTCACTTGCAAAGATTCCTGCGATGCTCCCATTACCAATGTCCAGCAAATTCTTCCAGCCTCCCGCCGTTCTTTGGAAAACTCCACCCCTCCCTGAAGTCAAAATAATGTTTGGTGCCATCACACTCATGAAAGCATCTCCAAAACGAGGCATCGCTGGGTAAGATTGTGTCGTGTCAATTCTTGTAAGGGTGACTCCATTCAAAATATCCAAGACCGTATAGACGTTAGTCGGTTGCGCCTGCAAATAAGATCGAAGATAGATAGAGTCAATGCCGAAGCCGCAAATGTTAGCAATGGTGAAACCTGATGGAAAGGTTATCTTCGAGGGCTCTGCTACAGTCAATCGATACAAGGAGCCGTCACGTCCGCCTACCCAAACATCATTTGAATCTCGCCCCCAAAGCCCATACAATGCTCTCCCTCCAGTGAGATGATGTTCATGCCAACCTTTGCCATTATTATGGAGAATTAAGCTCGAATCAACATAGTTACCAGAATTAGGGGGATATTCAGAGTCTCTCTCTCCCACCACCCAAACATCGTTCTGAGAAAAACCGTATACCCCGTTCAAGTACGTAGGGCCGCTAATTCTCCCCCCATCCAGCACATGGAATTTGCTCGAAGTCCACTTCTGGCCATCAAAATGATATATCTCTCCGGGGCCGGGGGGGCTCTCATTTTCGCCTACAACGTAGACATCTGATGCAGAACTCGCCCATATATCTCTCATTATCGTTTGAGGGCTCCCGGGATATGCGAGTGTGTCGGCGGTCCAAGAATAGTCCCGCTTGCCTAGCGGAGGATATTTTGGACCAACGGGAACATCCTTTCTGCACAATAACGTCGAACAGGACACAAGAATAATTACAATAGATGAAGGTCTTATCATTGTCGGTTTGAGTAGTTGGTGCAGTAAATAAGAAGTAGCCCCTCCGCCCCACAAGAACTTCGCAAACGGCACATTAAGTGTCAATAGCGAATCAAAAACAACTTGCGGGGATAAGTAGGCAAAATAATTTCAGTATTCGAATTTAGCTCCTAAGGAGACATCTCAATATTACCCGAACTATTCAATGAACTCTGTGTGTCTGTTCAGATCGGTAACACCAATTCAGGTATACTGTTTTTAGGGAATAGCATTTTAGATTTCTTGAGGTGGGATCATTCATTACGGAGAATATTGAAGTCAAACTGGGATTTTCACTGATTTGATGAGTTCACCAACTAATCGTACTTTACCCTCACCCCTCATTTCAAGCTTATAAACATGCGGATTGGATGGACTGTCGGTTTACAACTAGGTGATTTTACGGATGGCAACTGACCTGCCCCCAGTTTATGTGCCAGTGCGTAGTTT
>CAYLMV010000321.1:0-2100 GCA_964384415.1 uncultured Chitinophagaceae bacterium
AGCTGACGGAAGTAGCCGTCGACGATTTCGCCGCGCGACAGTGCGCCGAGAATGACATGATCAGCAGATACGCCCGCGCAACGAACTACATGGAACTGGCTGTTCACCGCCGCAGCTTAACCGCGGTCCGTTAGGCCGCGCCGCCGGCTTGCATATTTGCCGCCTCTCCGCCGGCTGCTTCACGAGCGTGAAGAAGATGATGCTGTTGAAGTGATCCAATGATTTTTAACATTCGTCTCAATGAATAAGGAGCCACGAAAATGAAGACAGACGCTTTATTACTTATTGTCGTGTGGACCTTCTCCATTGTATCAACGGAGTCCAGGTCTCAAGATCGGGCAGGGTCAAATGTACCTGTGAATGAGAAAATGACCGGGAAGAAACTGTATCGGACGGCTCTTTCGCCCGAGACTTTGCTTCGCACCGAAAGAAACGAGGCGAGATATGTTCTTGCTCACACGCCGAAGAAAATTGAAGCAAATACATCTGATCAACGTGACCTCCCGAAGGGAAGCTTCGATGAGGTTCCCAAACAGTTGCTAAAGATATCAAGAAACGCAAAGATTGCACTTACCAAGAGCTACTTGATCGATACGGTAATCGCCTATTCAACATCCGACACAGAGCGGTTTTCCTATTCCTTCAATTCCAGCGGAACGGCAGCGTCGTGCTTCTGGGAGCACTGGCAGGGTGGTCACTGGGCGGATGGAGTACTCTTTTCATTTACGTACGATGCAGGGGGACGGCTGCTCACAAATCTCAGGGAAAGCGTCGATCTTTACACTTTCACGTATGACGCAAGCGGGCACACGCTGACAAATTTGTATCAGGTCTGGCAGAACGGTCAATGGACAAATTCCTGGATCGTCGCGAACACCTACGATGCAGACGGCAATAAACTGACAAGTTCCCAAAAGCTGTGGCAAAACGGCCAGTGGACCGATCTCCGGCTCGACACATACACCTATGATGCGAGGAAGAATGAACTCACGGACTTGTATGCCGGGATCCTGGACAGCCAAATGACAAACATAGACCTCCATACGTTCACGTATGATGCGGACGGACATATGCTTACTAGACTATATCAGACCTGGCAGAACGGCGAATGGACGAATTCATGGAACTATATAAGTACTTATGATTCGACTGGTCATTTGCTCACAGAATTATTAGCACTATGGCAGAACAGCCAATGGACGAATTCAGAGTTTGATACGTGCACCTATGATGCACGTGGCAATAAACTCACCGATCTGAAAAAACAATGGTGGAATGGTGGGTGGACAAATTATCGGATCGACACGTGCTCTTATGATGCAGGCGGGAATCAGCTCATAGATTTGGAAGACCTGTGGCAGAATAATCAATGGATAAGTGCATGGCGCACGATTCGAACGTATGGGGCGAATGGGAATCTTCTCACGGAGCTAATCGAGTACAGCCCGGGTAATGATCAATGGACCAATACGGACTACTACTCATTTACCTATGACGCAGCGGGTGAGCAACTTACGGACTTGTATGAAAACTGGGATGATTTTAACCAATTGACCTTCGCCTCATATTGCGATACGTGTACGTACGATTCGAACAGAAATTTGACATCGGCCATCCACAAAAGCTGGCAGGGTTCGGCATGGACGCCATCGAACACGGATATCCACGGATTTGATGATCCCAACTTCGAGTTCTATTCAGGGTGTGAGATCAAATTTTCGTATCTACCCGCGAGCGCTCTCGGCGTGGTCGAAAACACGCACAACGTCACGCTGGAATATTCTCTCTCGCAGAACTATCCGAACCCATTCAACCCGTCAACAACAATCAGTTATCGGTTGCCTGTGAACAGTCTTGTGACATTGAAAGTCTATGATGAGCTTGGACGGGAAATCAAGTCCTTAGTCAATGAACACCAAAACGCAGGCAGCCATAACGTGGCGTTTAACGCGAGCGGTCTGCCGAGCGCAGTATATTTCTATAGACTTCAAGCAGGAACGTACAGTAACACGAAAAAATTTTTGCTCCTGAAATGAACGGACAAGCGCGGCCTAACCAGTCGCTCAAGCTGACGGAAGTAGCCGTCGACGATTTCGCCGC
>CAYLMV010000322.1:0-2097 GCA_964384415.1 uncultured Chitinophagaceae bacterium
AGTTATGATTGAACAAATTTTGAAAGAAAAAATGACCGGTCTTCCGGCCATTCTCGTAGTGACATTCCTCTGTGTATGCACCGGCCTCGACTGTAAAAAGGAAGCGCCGATTGTTCCTCCGACACAGCCATCGCATCCTAAACTGAGTTGGCAAGTTGACACAATCGTCAACCCTTATGCCGGAAGTCAGTTAACCCTTCAAGGAATCTGGGGAACATCACCAACTAATGTATATGCTTGTGGCTTCAATGGTGCAGGTGGAGCAACGCTTTGGCATTTTAATGGTACAGTCTGGAGTTACGTTAGGCTTAACGCGTCGCAAGGTGGTTTGATACAGGGTGCAATCTATCTTAATGCGATTTATGGCTTTAGTGAAAACAATATTTGGGCGGTCGGGGATAAAGCGCTGAACACCTCCTCCCCACCGTACGTTGCCGATTCGAGCAGTATTATCCATTATGACGGTGCCAACTGGACAGAAGTGCTGATGAATCGTGGGGCAGTATTGACTGCAATTGCAGGCATATCTCCAACCGAGATATACGCCGTCAGCATTAAGGGAGAAGTCTTCCGGTATGATGGAATAGAATGGAAGAAATATTTGATAGATAGTACCGCGACTCTTTTCTCAGTTGGTGGGGATGATCAACGGCAGTTCATAGGCGGTTACCATGAGTTGACTTCCAACTCATATTATAGCGTCTATTCCAGAAGCGGCAATAGCGACTGGGTGGAAATATCGAGAATGTCAGACGAGGAGAACCAGCTAAATCCAAAATTTGGTTATCACTTTTATGCGCCGGGCGGCAACAGCTATTATAGTTCCGGATATGGAATTTTTTCATTCGGCAATTCTGCCTGGACGAGAGAATATTATGACGGCTATCCCTATTCATCCATCGCAGGAACCGGGACAAACAATATCTATGCTATCAGTCCATTTGCCAAAGTCATCCAATGGGATGGAAACGATTGGGCGTTCATCAACCTTCCTTCGAATGTGGCTGAATACCCCTACTTCAACAGGGTATGGGTCTCTGGAACCGACGTCTTCATAAGCTCGTATGGAATGCAGGACAACAGGTCCTACATTTTGCACGGCCATGTGCAAAAATAACATCGAAGAACTTCATTCGGCTATGTTGAGGGGGGAAATCGGCGGTTACAGGTCAATACTGGGAAATCCTTTCAAACTCAGATTTGACTCAATTGATTCTGGCGACTGCAGTGCACTGAAAAAGACGATGCGGTTTTTGTGATGAGCAAGAAATAGAAGGAGCATTCTGAGAAGACCAGCACACTACCCACAATTTCTTGAGGGGAATCAAAATTGCTTAGGTGAAATCCTAAGCGAGCACTGCTGAAAAAAGTCTACCGTTTCACCGCCACAACGAGCAATCCGCTCCCGCGCTTGTTTGTGGAGGCATAGTCGGCGTACATCAGAATCAGTGTGAGCCAGATGGTGAGAATATAATAGAAGGGGAGGATAAAAAAGAAGAGTTTGCTTCTGTTCAACATCAGCATCGGATATTTGATGCCGAGCCTCCAGGCGACCATTCCGATCGGCCCGTAGGTGTAGGAGACACTTTCGAGCTGAAACCCCGCGCTCTTTAGCTTACGCGTGATGTCGTCCACCGAGTAGCCATTGCGCGCGTGCTCGCCGATGAAGCTGGCGTCGTCTTCATCGTGCGCGTCCGAGCCCCCCAGGTTGGAGGGAGTATTGATGAGCACTTTGCCGCCCGATCTAAGAGCCTGGTAAAAATTCTTGAGCACCTCGACATCTTCCTGAATGTGTTCCATCACATCCACGGAAAGGATGAAATCAAATTCCTCCTTGTGCCTGGAAATCGTCAGATCCTCAACCGCAAAAGAGACGTTTGTCAATTTCATCTTCGAAAAGAAAGAACGGCAGTCGGCAATCTGTTCGTCCTTCACATCGACCGCGTAGATCTTTGACAGCGGAAAATGTTTTGCGCAATAGTACGAATATTGACCAAACCCGCTCCCTGCGTCGAACATCGCGAAGGACCCTCTTTTGTCTCTTAAGAGTTTCCGTAACGCCCGCTTCACATACCACTCGCGCAAAAACATAATTCC
>CAYLMV010000323.1:0-2088 GCA_964384415.1 uncultured Chitinophagaceae bacterium
GTCGCTTGGTGTCGGAGCAACCAGTTGGACGACAATTTCCGATTCAACAAAGAAAGAACGCTTTGCAAAGGTCGACGGAGAATATTTTCTGCACAGCATTTCGCAGCTACGGCTTGGGTCGTGGAATTACAAAAAACAAGATCCGCAGCACTATCGCCATTACGGACCGATGGCACAGGAGATATTCCATTACTTTGGAAAAGACACTTATGGCGCCATCGGCAACGACACCTCACTTGCTACCGCGGATATGGACGGCATTGAGATGATCTGCTTGCAGGCCTTGGAGAAACGAACAAGCGAGCTGCAGAAAGCAACAGCGAACATTTCGGACCTCGAAAAGACCGTTTCAGAACAAGAAAAGGAACTTGCCTCCCGAGACAAAGATATCGAAGAGTTAAAAAGCGACTTCATCCAGTTGAAGAAAGAGATCGCAGCGATGAACGAACTCAAGGCGTCACCGGCACATGCCTCACTGACAACCGACGATCTTTCTAAATAAAGAGAGGGTTAAGAAGATGAAAATCATGCAAAGGATTATTGCAATCGGTCTTATCGCCATGTTTGCTATTCTCTCTCTTCAAGCGCAGGGAATAACAATTGGGAGCGGCACAACCGTGACGCTCGGAAGCTCAACATTATCGCTGCCGGGCAATTGGAGCAATTCCGGCACCTTCACTGCAGGGAACGGCACGGTGATCTTTACAGGACCAAGCGGAACTCAAACGATAACGAACGCATCGGGCGAGACGTTTAACAATCTCACTGTGAATAAAGCTTCCGGAAATGTGCAGCTTGCTAATAATATTGCTGTGAACGGGACATTGACGACAACGAGCGGTGGTGTTGACCTGAACGGTAAGACAATTACCTTGGGCACGAGCGCGACACTCTCCGAAACGGCCGGCAACACGGTGCACGGAACAAGCGGCTCAATCACGACGACACGGACGCTCGGAACCAATCCGGGAAATGTGGCAGGGCTAGGTTTTGATATTTCAACCTCAACGTCGTTAGGGAGCACAACGATTTCGCGGGGCCATGCTGTCTACACGAGCGGCAGCAACAGCAGTATCCTGCGCAATTATACTGTCACGCCGACGACGGATGGATCGTTGAATGCGGACGTGATATTCCATTATGACCTCAGCGAGTTGAATGGGTTGACGGAATCCCAACTTTTGATCTTCGGTACCACCGATGGCGGAACAGCTTGGAGCACGGGTGCCACAACAGTCAACACAACATCCCACTATGCGACCGTGAACGCCATCAATAACCTTACCTCGTGGACGTGGACGCTCGCAGCGAGTTCTGGGCCGCTGCCGATTGAGCTGACATCGTTTTTAGGAACGAGCCAGCGGCTTGATGCAGAGCTGACATGGAAGACGGCAACTGAAGTTGATAATTATGGCTTTGAAGTTGAACGCAAACCCCTCCCTAACTCTCCCATTACAGGGGAGGGAACGCAGGGGTGGGATAAGGCGGGGTTTGTGGCAGGAAGCGGAACGTCGAACTCTCCGAAAGAATATTCATTCACCGATCACAATATCGCTGCGGGTAAATACTCTTACAGACTCAAACAGGTTGACCATGCCGGTGCATTCAAATATTCCGCAGAAATCGAGGTTGCGGTTGGCGTTGCGCCGAAGGTCTTCGAACTGTCGCAGAATTTTCCGAACCCGTTTAACCCGGCAACCAATATCCAGTTCACAGTGCCGAAAGACGGAAGAACGACACTCAAAATCTATAATGCACTCGGTCAGGAAGTGGCAACATTGTTCAACGGCCAATCTGCAGCCGGAATATACCATCAGGTGCAATTCAATGCCTCCAATCTTGCCAGCGGAACATATTTCGCACGATTGGATTTTAACGGCAAAGTGCAGTTGAAAAAGATGATGTTGTTGAAATAACATTTCATACTGTAGTTACATCGAAAAAAAATCCAAGGAGGCCCCATGAAACGGTTGTTTTTGTTCGCGGTGTTGTCCCTTTCACTCATGTGTTCCGGTGCTGCTCAGGCGCAGATACTCAACGGCGGGTTTGAGTCGTGGACAAACGGAAATCCGGATAATTGGTTTACGA
>CAYLMV010000324.1:0-2078 GCA_964384415.1 uncultured Chitinophagaceae bacterium
CCGACTTCAATGAAAGAGAAACATACCCATACACCCGCAGCCGGCAGGCCTCTCGCCATCGCTATAGTTCTCAATGCGCTCATTTTCATCGTCGAGCTCACCGGCGGCATTCTCACCAACAGCCTCGGTCTTATCTCCGATTCCCTTCACAATCTCAGCGATTTCTTTGCACTGATCTTGAGTTATATCGCCTCGAGGGTTGTTCAATGGAAATCCAACTCGGAAAAGTCCTACGGCTACGTGAGGGTTGAAATTTTTGTCGCTTTCATCAATGCGACCGTGCTGGTGTTCATCGGCATTTGGGTCGTCTACGAAGCAATTCAAAGGCTCGCCTCTCCGGTGCCGGTCGCCGGCGGCTGGATGCTGGTTGTTGCCGCCGTCGGTTTTGTTTTCAACACCGCCGCCACTCTGCTGCTCAAGACGCACGCTCACCACGACCTCAACATGAAGAGCGCCTATGTGCATTTGTTCACCGATGCGGTGGAATCGCTCGCGGTGCTTTTCGTCGCAGCCATGATCGCCTGGAAGGACTGGCGCATTCTCGATCCGATTGTATCGGTTGGCATAGGGTTGTTTATCATCAAGAGCGCATGGGGGATTGTTGCCGAGACGGTGCATATACTTACGGAAGGAACGCCGCGCGGAATTGATCTCGATGAGGTTGCGGCCTATATCCAATCGTTTCCCGGAGTAGAGAACGTTCATCATCTGCATATCTGGGGGTTGTCTTCGAGGATGCGGGCGTTGAGCGCGCACATTGTGGTGCAGGATCAACTGATCAGCAACGGAAACAAGATCAGCTCACAGATTGAAAAAGAATTGGAACGCAGGTTCGGAATCAATCATCCGACAATTCAGCTCGAGTCTTCCGTGTGCGGAGACGAGGGAGTCGTTGTCGATTTTCATCCGTCCGAACGGAAGCGGTGAAGTAAAAAATGTCACCCGTTCAGAGATTGATCGCTGCCTGGGGGGATGGCTGCGAAGTAAGTTCTGAAGCCTACGAGTTTGAGAAGCTCCAAGCCCCAATCCCTCCCTTTAGGTTCCCGGTTTTGAATCCAGCCTTTTTGAGCCTCAACGCCGCACTGACGCTTCGGTTTCCGCTGGCGCAATAGCAAATGATCTCTTTCCCGCGGTATTTCTCCAGCTCGTTGATGCGGGCTGATAATTCATGTAAAGGGATGTGGAGAGATCGCGGAATTGCATTCGATTTGCGCTCACTTGCAGTGCGAACATCGAGCAATACGCTCCCGGTTGCAGCCCTTTGCTTCGCCTCTTCACCTGAATAATTGGCCAAAGAGCGGGCGCGCAAGCGTCTCCGGACGTATACAAACAACACAATACCGATTATGGTGTAGAAGAGAATTTGTTCTGGTGCCATCGAAGCGCTTCAATCGTTGATGATGTTATGAATTCTGTTGACGTATACTTTTTGCGTTCTCGATGCCTTCCATGCTTCCCGGCTCAATAGCAGCGCGGCGGTTTGCAAAATCAAGATTCCGAGAGAGCCTTCTTGTTCAACAGCTGTTCTTCTATGACCCGCTTCAGTTCCTTTTTTGGAAGCGCACCTGCTGCCATTATCGGTTTTCCCTCTTTCGGGATGAACAAGAGCGAAGGTATCGACCGGATGCCGAAGACGCCTGCCAATTCCTGTTCCACGTCCGTGTTCACCTTATAGAAATTGACTACCCCTTTCATCTCCTCGGACAATTCTTCGATGATCGGACCGACCATCTTGCACGGTCCGCACCAGGGGGCCCAAAAATCCACCACGGCCGGCAGTTCGCCGCTGAATTTCCATTCCTTGTTCTTCTCGTAATCAAAGACCTTGCTCATGAAGGTCTCTTTTGAAAGTGCTTCGGACATAGCAGCGCCTTGTTTCTTTATAGAGAAGTATATTATTTCAGCTTTTCTACTTCAACTTTCTTGTTCGTGTTAATTCCGGTCATGTGCCAGATCGGGCAATATCTCACACCGCCCGTGACTACCAAAATCAATCCTACATACGCCCATGGCGTGGCCGGTCCCCAAAAGGCAAGCGATGTGATGAATAACCCCAGGGCGATACGGATCGGCTGTTC
>CAYLMV010000325.1:0-2071 GCA_964384415.1 uncultured Chitinophagaceae bacterium
CGCCGCACGTCGGAGCCTCTGTAACTGTAATTATTATAGAGCGAAAAACTGAAGAAGTTAGTAGATAAGGAAAAGTTTCCCGCCCGCCCCGCACGTAAGTTAACCTATTTGACTAGAATTTCAATTTCGGCGCGACTTAATGCCTTGTCTATGTGAGGAAGTAACTTCGCGCCGGAATTGCGGTATTCGCTTGAAGATCCCCACTTAAACCAACCCCTAAAAAAAAGTTTTTTGTACTCGACACTACTTTTGACCCGCGGCTGAGTGCCAGTAGTATGGGCGGCGGCCTAACGGACCGGAGCTAAGCTGCGGCTGCGAACAGCCAATTCCATGTAGTTCATTGCGCGGATGTATCTGCTGATCATATCGTTCTCGGCGTACAGCCGCGCGGCGAAATCGTCGACGGCTACTTCCGTCAGCTTGAGCGACTGGTTAGGGCGCACGATTACAGTCGGGATATTTACTTTGATTTGTGGTTTCTTAATTCCTTTGAGGTTTGCCATTTGCCGTATAGGTTGCCATTCCAACTATAGATCACTTTGCTAGTCTTCTTCGAGTTTGTGTTTTCATACCAAGAGGCTTGTATTTCTGTGATGCCATCGTTGTTCACATCGACAAGTTTATAGTCGCTCTCGGTGAGCAAGAGAGAACATGAGCTTTCGTCACACTGAGTAATATTCCGACCTTTCTCTCCGTCCCAGCTGAATATCCATAACCTTACTACATCCCCGTGGTCTGTTTCTTCAGAAATGACTACGTCAACCATTCCATCTTTGTTGATATCGTCAATTGTTGAGATTGAAGAACTGAGACCTGAAAAACTCCCAGCTAAATCTTCAGATCTCCAAAGTATCTGTCCGCCTCGAACTATCCCGACGATCGTTTTCGGTTTTTGGAACTTTGCATTGCGGGGCGCATCAGCTATAAATATCTGGCAGTTAGACAATTTCTTAAAAAGGTCTTTCATCCTGTGCCCAATTTCAGGCTTTTTATTGAGGATGAGATTAAGATCGGTGAGATAGATATCGTATTGAGCTCCATAAGCTTTCTTAATAATCGAGACAACGGAGTCTTCATAGATGATTTGCGGAAAGGAAGTATTGGCAAGGACCAAGATCAAGGATGTTATCGCAACAATGTTTTGAAGTGTTCTCATGGTAACAAGCCTCTTTGGTGAAAAATCGTGCGGCCTAACGGACCGGAGCTAAGCTGCGGCGGCGAATAGCCGCCGCACGGTAGTTCGTTGCGCGGACGTTCCAGTCGGCTGCTCCTAAGTCCGTCCAACAACGCGCGGCGAAATCGTCGACGGCTACTTCCGTCAGCTTGAGCGACTGGTTAGCCGGCACACAAAGTTAATGCTCTCCTTTTACTTTTGCTTTTCGAAATTGTTTGGTCATATCCCAAGTCTTAACGAGAATAGTTGTCGCAAGCAAAGTGCTTTCTAGCCTTTCTTGGGGCGAAAGGATTCGTCCATGTTTCTGAACGATCTCGAGGGCAATTGGCAGAATGAGAATATTTACGAAACCTGTGTCCTTAGCTCCGAGTGGCGGGATGTTGTACATTTTGAGTAGAGTTGGTAATAACTTGGAATTACGCAATTGATTGACAAGAAATTTATTGACTTGTGAGTTAGAGTCCGCTCCAATGTCCTTAGGGGGAAGTGGAGGGACAATGACGGAGACGCGCCTTTGTGAGAGAAGTTTGCCTTGTGTGAGATTCGCAGGGGTTCGTAACTCTAAATCGAGAGAGGTAAATGTTGTATCGTTGCGAATTGTTCGTTTAAGTCTTGTGAGCCAAAGAGAGACATCCTCGTCAACTTCAACGGTTTTAGCCCAATTTGAAGAATCTATCGCATGGATTACAGCGACTTTAATAAAGTGAATATCGGATGTTTCCAAAAACTTGGTCTTAACATGAATCAGAGCCTTTTGAGAAAACACCGATCCGTAAAAAGATATCCAGAGAAGGAGAATACAAAAATAACGTTTTGTCATTTGAGTGCTTTCTGTGTGCCGGCTAACGGACCGGCGCTAAGCTGACGGCGGCGAACTGTTGGCGCGATGTAGTTCGG
>CAYLMV010000326.1:0-2029 GCA_964384415.1 uncultured Chitinophagaceae bacterium
CAATAGTCTAAACCTTGGTTTTTCGATTTGTAATCTCGGGTTCGACCAGAATTTTACCGGGCGACAACTGGAGGTGCAATATGCCGCTCCCGCTCCATCCGAACCCCCTTCAAACGCCGAACTGCAAACTTTAGGCTTCAGCCTGCCGCTGATGTTCCGTGCGTCGGGGTCATTCGATCTTTTCGAAATGTTTGGCGAGAAACTCACCGACCATCAGCTTCTGACATCGATCGATTTCGTTCAGAATGCCGATACGCCGGAGAGGGTCTTAGTGGGGATGGAATATGGATGGAACAAGACGCTCTTTTTGCGCGGGGGATATGTCTTCAATGCAGACGAGTTGGGGTTAACGGGGGGAATCGGGACGTTGGTCACAGTTTCTGGAACCGACGTGCAGTTCGATGTGGCCGCGTCGTCTCTTGGCAGGTTCGGCCTTTCATACCGCGTAGGCGTTGCGATACTTTCGAATTGATCCCTTATCTTTCATGCTAAGCCCTGCAATGCGAAAACAACTTCTTCTATTACTCATTGCCGCCTGGAGTGCACTTCATGCCGGCACGACCGGTACATTGGAGGGGTTCGTCACCGACAAGAGTTCAAAAGAAGCTCTCATTGGCGCAACGGTCCTCATCAAGCCGCTCAATACGGGGGGTGTCACCAACGCCGACGGGTATTATGCCGTCAATAACATTCCTGCAGGGTCGTACGATGTCACCGTTTCGTATATCGGATACCAGACTGTAGTGATGAAAGATGTCATCATTAAGTCCGACCTGAAAACAAAAATTGATTTTCAACTCAACTCCAGCACCGTCGAGTTAAAGACGATGGAAATTACCGCCGATCATCCTCCCATACAAAAAGACGTCACCGGGACGATGTATATCAGCAGCGATGATGCATTCAAGATACTGCCGGTGAGTTCTGTCGCCGATATCGTCGGGTTACAGCCCGGAGTGACGCTGGAAAATAATATCCGCGGCGGGAAGACGACGGAGGTTGTCTATCTGGTCGACGGCTTGCCGGTGCAGAACTTGATTGAAGGAGGGGCCGGTGCGGAGCTGCCGCAAAGTTCCATTGCCGAACTTTCCGTGCAAACGGGAGGGTTCGACCCCGAGTTCGGCAACGCACTTTCGGGAGTCATCAACATCGTTACAAAAAGGGGAGAGGAGAACCACAAATTTGCCGTGCGGGCGGACAAGGACGATCTCTTTGGAGGCAAGCAGGTCGATCACCGCAACGAACTCGATATGTTCGGCAGCGGACCGATCGCTAGCCCGTTTTACTATTTTGCGAGCGTGAATCTTCAACAGTCCGACACCCGGTGGTGGCAGGATCTAAAGAATTTTTTCACATCCCCGTACTCGCGCGCATACAGCGCTTTCGGAAAAGTCGATTACCTTACCTCTCCTTCGCTGCGGCTTTCGACGCAAGCCCTCTATTCATTCAAAGATTACAGGGATTACGAATACACGTGGAGATTTAACCTGGCCGGTTTGCCGATCCAGAAAGAAGAAAGTTACCGTTTTGCCGCGATCCTCTCTCATACGCCGTCGGACAATTTTTATTACACTGCGAGCATAAGTCGGTATACGGTCAACAGCCATATCAACGAAGGCCCGAAAAGTTCCGTCGATACGACAATCTATCAATGGGATTTCTTCCTGCGCTACATCGTCAGCGGGGACCGTGCGTGGTGGGCTGAACGCCAGCAGATTCATAACCTCGCAAAATCCGACTTCACCTGGAGAATCGATATGCATCATATGCTGAAGTTCGGGGCGGAGGTGAACTTCCAGGAAATCTATTCGGACGTCTTGCGGTATGAACCACAGCTGAACGTCTATGGCAAACCATTCGTCGATAAACCGATGCTGAACTACAGCACCGACTTCCGGTATTTCCCCAGGATGGGAAGTGCATACGTGCAGGACAAGATTGAATTGAGTAAAGACGGAATGCTGTTGAATCTTGGGGAGCGGTACGAATTTCTCGATCCGCGCGCCCAACGGCCCGTTGCCGAGCGTGC
>CAYLMV010000327.1:0-2020 GCA_964384415.1 uncultured Chitinophagaceae bacterium
TGTACTTCCTGAAGGAATACGACCTCATCGACCACTTCAAGCTTAATATAGAAGCAAACCATGCAACGCTTGCCGGGCATACGTTCGAGCATGAGCTGGCCGTCGCTTCTGCGGCGGGAAAGCTGGGAAGCGTTGATGCAAATCGTGGAGACTACTTGCTGGGCTGGGATACCGATCAATTCCCGACCGACATTTACTCGACGACCCTCGCGATGATGGTGATCCTCAACCAAGGCGGTTTGGGCAAGGGGGGACTTAATTTCGATGCAAAGGTACGGCGGAGTTCTACCGATCCTCTCGACCTGTTCCACGCACACATCGGAGGCATGGATACGTTCGCCCGAGGGCTCCTGATCGCCCACAAGATCATCGAAGACAAAGTCTTTTCAAAGTTCATTGCTGAACGTTACGGCAGCTTCGATTCCGGGATTGGCGCGAAGATCATGGCAGACAAAGTCGGTCTGGAAGACCTCGAAAAGTGGATCATCAAAGAGGGAAAGCCGGAACCGGAGAGCGCCAGACAGGAAATGCTTGAGAATATTCTCAATTCATACATTTTACGTTGAACCGGCAGTTACCCAATCACTACGTGCTTCCACGATGATTGCTTTGATACAACCGATCGAGCAGCAGCTTTCTTCGATTTCGACGTCGACCTGGGGTTCACAGAACCAGCAGCAGACGCATGCTCGGGTGTATCGCCAACGGGTGATCGCTCCAAGGTGAGCAAGAGACAACTCACTGAAAAGGACGATCACCCGATTTTTTTTGCCCAGTTCGCTCATTGCAATGTTCGACAGGATAAACCGGTATACAAATCATAAGGAGAATTTCTTGTGAAACCCTCATTCGGTTCCAGATCATCGGCGATAATGTGTTTTGTGGATCGCACTCTTCGGAATGCAGGTGGAAGGGCTCTTTTAACAGTGGGAATTCTGTTGTTTGTTGCGGCTCAATCGCTCATTGCGGGGGGAACGCTCAAGGGAAGGGTTCTTGATAAGGACTCGAAGGACGCTTTGCCGGGCGCGAACGTTGTCATCAAAGGAACGAGCATTGGGACGGCTGCCGACCTGGACGGAGGGTTTTCCATCCCCAACGCGCCTGCCGGCGACCAGACAGTTGTTGTGTCATACATAGGATATATTTCGGCAACCATGGTAGTAAAAATTCCCGAGGGAGGAACGGTCGTGCAAGAATTCCGCCTCGGGGCCACGATTGTGAAGGGAGAAACGGTTGTCATCACTGCTCAGGCCCAGGGTCAGATGCAGGCGATCAACCAGCAGCTTTCGTCGAACAAGATCGTCAACGTTGTCTCCGAAGCGAAGATCCAGGAACTGCCGGATTTCAATGCAGCTCAGGCAATTGGACGTTTGCCCGGTGTATCAACCCAGAAAAGCTCAGGTGAGGACAATAAGATTGTTGTCCGAGGTCTGGCTCCCCAATATAACGAAGTCGCGATCGGAGGGATAACGCTCTCCAGCACGGGAAACTCGCAGATCGGCGCAACCTCCATTGGCAGTTCTGGGGCGAATGCTCCCAGTAACGACCGAAGCGTCGACCTCACGATGATCACGCCGTATATGATCAAGTCGATCGAGGTATATAAATCGCTCACTCCGGATATGGAGGCGAACGCTATCGGCGGCTATGTCAATATGGAATTGCGGGAAGCTCCCTCAGGATTTCATGGGGACGCGCTATGGCAATCCGGCTATACGCAAAAAACCAACAACTACGGAAACTACCGGGCGGTTGTTTCCGGCAGCGACAGATTTTTCGACGACCAGCTTGGCATCTACGTCCTTGGGAATGCAGAGCAATACGACCGCAGTGCCGACAATATGAACGCATCGTATGCCACGGCGAACTCTATTCCTGACCCAAGCGGATACAGGCCGGTTTGGGTGAACAACGTGACCCTGAATCGTCATCTTGAAACCAGGCAACGGTACGGAGGGAATATTATTCTTGACTACAGACTCCCCTTCGGCTCCATAAAATCGGTCAACATGGCCAGCCG
>CAYLMV010000328.1:0-2006 GCA_964384415.1 uncultured Chitinophagaceae bacterium
ATATGCCGGCCGGTCTTTCCATTACAGGCCTCAGCAGCGATTCACTCATCCTCCATTGGACGGGCAATACAGATTATACGAAAGGGTATGCGATCGAACGCCAGATTTCAGGAGGCCAATGGAAGGAAGTCCAACGGGTTGGCGCTGCGGTGAGTTTGTGGATGGATCCCTCGGTCGATACCGCTTCCGTGTTTTCATATCGCATCCGTGCATTTACTTCCATTCATTACTCCTCTTACTCTCAAAATTGTGCCGCGCATTTTGGCTTTGACAATAATGCGATTCTCTCCATCAACCCAAACAACGCGGGAGGGAATAACATGATCTGGAAGTTTCTCTTCTCGCCCGATGGGACGGCCCTCATGTGCGCCACAGGACTTCAGACGAATTTGTATAGTCTCTCAACCGGCGCATTGCTTCATACATACGGAAGATTTGCGAGCGCAGCCGCCGGGCTTGCGCTTTCGCGCGACGGCTCGATAGTGATGGCCTTTGGGGTCAACGATAGCACGGTGACAGCATGGAACGTCTCCAGTGGAACTCAAATAATGAGCTGCAAGGAAGAGACATGGATGCTCAACGATATGGATATCAGCGCTGACGCTGCATTTTTTGCAATCTGCGGTGTCGATCGCCTCATCGGGTTCCGGTCGATATCGACCGGTGCGCTCATTCGGGAGATTCCGGGAACGAACTCGACCAATTGTCTCGTCTTCAATCCTGCCGGGGACCTTCTCGTCGCCGGAACGAGTCAATCCACAGTGCAAATGATCCGAGTTTCCGATGGAACCATTTTGCACACGCTGGCTGGTTTCAATTTTTTTGTAAACTCGGTTTCATTTAATTCCGCAGGCACATTATTTGCCACCGGCAGCGATGATCACTCTGTGAAGCTATGGGATCTCAACGGAACTCTCATTGCTTCATACGCCGGAAACACAGACTATGTCAGGTCGGTTGCCTTAAATCCGGCCGGTACCATGATTGCCTCGGGGGGATACGATCCGTACATCAGAATCTGGGGTATTTCGGACGGTGTACTTTTGCGCACGCTGCCGGGTCACACCGGAGGCACAACGGTTTGCAGGTTCAGTCCCAATGGGAAATATTTTGCGAGCGGCGGCTACGATTATCACATTCGCATCTACAAGGCTTTTAAAGAGTGGCTTGGCAATTGAGATTTTGTATCTCGTCTCTTATTCACGAATAGAATAATATCCATGAAACCTCTCCTATTTCTCTTCGGCGTGTGGCTTCTTTGCTCCGTCGTCGCCTGTAAAAAAGAATCTCCCACAGCGCCGGCTGAAGTTGTGTTGCCGGTACCCTCGGTCACCTTCGTCTCACCCTCCGAAGGGGCTGTGATTCTCGAAGAGACAACTATTGAGATTCAGGTTGCCGGCGGAACACCAATAAGCCGCGTTACGCTGAGCATCGACGGAGTCGTCGATACCACCCGCACATTTACTGCAGCTCCCTACAAATACGATTGGCATACAGACACGCTCA
Source organism: uncultured Chitinophagaceae bacterium (assembly GCA_964384415.1). GTDB lineage: Bacteria > Bacteroidota > Ignavibacteria > UBA10030 > UBA8401 > JAGVPT01. The sequence continues at coordinate 1,507 of CAYLMV010000328.1, forward strand.
TCGAGGGGAGCACCCACGAGCTCAGTGCGATCGTCTATTTACAGGATGGGAGAGCATTCTCTTCCGGCGTGCGTCATGTAACGGTCTACCATTTTACTCCCTCGAACCTCTTGGCACAGATGGTCAACGATACTCTGGTCACTTTGGTGTGGAAGGATAATTCCTCCAAGGAAACCTCCTTCAATCTGCAAGAGAGCATCAATGGGAGTCCCTTTGCATCTCTCCAGCAGCTTCCGGCGAACACGACGTCGGCTTCCATCTCCGGCAAATATTCAATCGGCGACAGCCTCGCGTTTCGCATTCGCGCAATGAAGGATACCCTCGCGAGCAACTTTTCGAACACTGCCAGCGTTTCAATCGCCTTCCCCGCACCCAGCAACCTTCTCCTTCTCTCTCTCACCGATACTCAGGTGCAGTTGTCCTGGCAGGATAACGCTTCATTCAGTACCGGGTTCATCATTGAGCAGAGCACCGATGGAACTACTTTCACAACGATTGCT
>CAYLMV010000329.1:0-2002 GCA_964384415.1 uncultured Chitinophagaceae bacterium
AATGCAGCCTCGTATTTCGATACCGCGAGCGGAATATTGACATACGTGCCAACTAGCACAATACTCGACGGGACTCACACGTTTAAGGTCGTAGCGAATGCCGGAAGTCAGATCAGGACAGATTCCGTTCAATTCGTGGTCCGGGCCCGGCCCGTTCAGATTCAGACCCCTTCTTTCACGACACACAAGTCGGTGTATGTCACAGCGGGGATCCTCCTCAAGGCGGATGGAACAGGGATTGACAGTACTCTTTCTTCAGTCTCAATTTTCGTGAATGGAGTTCAGAGAACGATTCCGGCATCGCTAGGCAACTTCCTCGACAACACTTCGCTGGTCGAAGGTCCAAACCTGATCAGGATTGTGACTGTCAATGGGGCAGACAGTATTGTTGTGACCCGGCTTGTCAATCATGCCCCTAGTGCACAGGGTTCTGCACAGATCTCCGGCAGTTCCGTGATCTTAAACGCCTCCGGCACCACAGACCCGGACAGCCAGACCGTGAGCAATTTCAAGTGGATGGACGATGCGGTTTTTCCTCTGGGCCTTAACGGTCAAACAGGAGTTACCGCCACCGTCTCGAAACCGTCGAAGCCGGGAGAATACTATTATGGATTGATCGCGACAGATCCTGACGGGCATGCCGATACAACACGCTCGTATTTTATCATCAAACCCGACGCTTCACTTCAGAATCCGGTCATCGCGAACAATCCCGAATGGGCCAGGCGAGCGCGCGTCTATTTTCTTTTTCCGAAAGCATTCACGCAGACCGGCACGATCAGCGCGGCTGCGTCTCGCCTTCAGTATGTCAAGGATATGGGGTTCAACGTCATATGGATGATGCCGGTAATGGTGAATGCTTCTCCGATCAATCAGCAGAGCGGGCCGGGATACAATATCGTCGATTTCTATAACGTTGCTCCCGAGTATGGTTCCAACCAGGACTTCAAGAATTTTGTAACGCAAGCTCATTCGCTCGGCATCAGGGTCATTCTTGATGTCACGCCGAATCATTCGAGCCGCTTCCATCCATGGTCTGCGGACGCTCACGCCAACAAACTGCATTCTCCGTATTGGAATTGGTATGAACACAACAACCAGCCCGATGGCCAAACGAACGGGCTCGGATCTTCGCTCGACGCCGATGGATTCAATTATTATTCGGGATTCAGCGATCAGTTGCTCAATCTCAATTGGTCGGACGTCGATATGCGCTCGGAGATGATCAACGTTTACAAATATTGGATAACGCAGTTTGGCATTGACGGTTTTCGCTTCGACGTTTATTGGGGTCCGCATCGCCGCTACGGCGAACAAAATATGGGCCAGCCCGTGAGGGCGGCGCTCAAACATATCAGACCGGACATTTTGCTACTTGCCGAGGACGATGGGACAGGCACGGGGACTGAGACGATCTACGCCGACTACGTCAACAACAACATCAACGGGGGAGTTGATGCCGCGTACGATTTCAAACTCTACTTCAATCAGATAGAGAATTTTGGCTTCACGAGTACGGCAGTTGATAACCTGCATAACGAAATCAACAACGGAGGATATTATCCGGGACCGGACGCTCTCTATATGAGGTTCATGGAATCGCAAGACGAGGATCGTATCACCTACTTCTATTCGACAGGAGATCCGACAACGACCTTCATGCGGACGATGCCGATGGCCACCACCATCTTCACCGTCCCGGGCTTTCCGATGATGTGGAACGGCCAGGAAGTGGGCTGGGGATATGGAATATCAGGCGCGAAGGAAGCTCGCAACAGGAGCACGATCAACTGGGATTTTCAGGGGAAGAATTTGTTGACGCCGCATTATGAGCGCCTTGCGTGGATCCGGGGGATGTTTCCGGCGTTCGCCACGCAGTCGTTCATCAGGCTCTCGACGGGAAATGGAATCGTCTATGCTTTCACTCGGCCCTACACAAATGCCAATGGAGTGGCGATGATGAACTTCAACGGGGCGCCCTCCAGTGCAACCATTGCGCTCT
>CAYLMV010000330.1:0-1992 GCA_964384415.1 uncultured Chitinophagaceae bacterium
GTGGATCGAGCCAGATTTCGCCTTTTGAGTCTGAGTCAAACTTCTCATACCCTAGATATCGAAGCATGTCTCGGTTTCTCTCTCCTTCAAATTTCCATTCCGTGACGGTCGGTACCAGCTCAGTAAAATACGGCTCAGGGGAGAGCCGGAAGCGAATGCGATCCAGGCATTGAAACGCGATTCGTCTTGGTGCACTAGTCCATCCGGCAAGACATTCGACATAGCCCCCAGAGGTCGAGTAGGGTGTGTAGATGGCCATGCCGAACCTCGCGTTTCTCAGTCTCTTGAACCAGCGGAGGTGTTCGGCCGGGCTTGACCGAAACTTTTTGACATCGATGCTCCACAATTCATCTATGTACGGGCAATGCTCCGCCAATTCACGCACCTGGGTGGCGACCAGAAGAGTAATCTTCTTCCCCGCAAACAGCTGCCGGTATTCGCGAAGCCTTGCAGAGAATAAGACAAAGTCGCCGATCGAAGCATCAGTGCGGAGCAGCAGAATTTTATCATTTGGCCGATTCTCTTCCCCGGCAGGCACAATGAACGCACCGGCCGCTAACATGAGAAGCCGATTAACAATACTCTCAAAGTAGACGAATATTTGGTACAATGCACGCCGCAAGCGCGTTACCCTTCATCTATGGCTTTGATGCAAGCAACTGAGTGGCAGAAAGTTGGCCAATTCATCATTCCCGCGGAAGCGGGAAAGCATATAATTCCGTTTTACATCGAGTTGGACGCTCGCATTCGCGGCCACGAGGTTAACTTGACCAACATAAGGCACCCCGTGCATATGCACGCACTTGAAAACATCGTTAGATAAACGAAGGCACGTAGCTTCACTGCAGACCTTCGTCCATCGTCGCCTGCAATTCTGCAACCGCTTTTCCTGCCCGCCTGCTCATTTCTTCCAATTTACCCCTATCAACAACACAAGCTTTGTCCACGGCTTCGTTGAGCTTAGAAACGGTGATTGGGTTTTCGACGAGGGGGATACCAAGCTCATGCGTCAGCGCGGACAACTTTGAACTCCTTCCGTGTCCTACAACTCTGCAACCTGCCCATGCGGCCGTCAACAGCGCGTGGTAGCGGGAAGACAAGACAGTGCGGTAACCGGCGTAATGATTCACCAAATCCGGAAGCGTTCCCTTTTGATAATCGGGAGCAAAGAAAGTCATCTTCTGCTTTCCGATCAAGCGTCGGAATCCCCCCGTAATCTTTCTGTACGTCTGAGGTTCGAAATCCTTTTCTTCTCTCGTTTCATTGGCAAAAAACTGGATCGAATTATCGCGGCTGTACTCCCTCACAAAATTTCTCAAGACAACAATATCGCCTCTATTGATGCGCTCATCATAATAGCAAAGTCCGAGGTCAATATCCTTTGCCGGCGTTGGAGCATCCGATGCGAACAGTGTTGAGAGGACGATATTCGCAAGGTCGCCCCCTGTCGAAAGACGCTCGGCAGGGAAGCCGCAATCCTTCACGAGGATCTCGGAAGTAAATTCGTCCCGAGTCCAGATGCGATCTATTTGCCCCAGGATCTTTTTCATCAAGTCTGGCCGGGTCCTCACTTCGCTCTCCGCCCCCACACCGATCATGAGGCATGGAATCTTCTTGCCTGCAGCGACCTGAGCATCGGCCAGCAATTTTTTGAGGAGCCATTCGCCGCTGGACATCTGGAACGGCGTATCGCCGATTCCCAGAAGGCATTCGGACTCTTGAATAATCTCTGTGCGGTGATTCGTATCTTCCCTCCACGTAACCTGGGGAAAACGAATTCTCTGCGACGCGACGTTCCGACTGATCAAACAACTCAACGGCTTTTTCCCGCCGTATGCAGACAGGAAGCCCGCCAGCATCAGATCGTCTCCCACATTTCCCGCCCCGTAAAAATCGAAACTTATGAAAATGCTCATTGCTGTGTTCCGCCGACTGCCGGGCGCTTCTGAAATGGGATGTCGAAGGCCGAAGAATCGCCCGTGAATGCACAAA
>CAYLMV010000331.1:0-1971 GCA_964384415.1 uncultured Chitinophagaceae bacterium
TATAAACTCGATCTTAGGCCGAGCTACCTTTGCTATGCCAATAACTACCTTTGGGCGGGCGCCGATAGCGTATTGAAAATGAATCCATCAGATGGTTCTGTCCTCGCGGGTTACAACATGCCGGCCGGTTCCGCGCAGGTTTATCTCGACGGGATGTTCTGGATGTACGATCAAAGCGACAACACGCTCAAGGCGTATACTCCGCAGTTAACAGGTGTTTCGAAACAGGTTGATCTTCGAATTCCATCAAATTATTCTCTCCTCCAAAACTATCCAAACCCGTTTAACCCCGCGTCGGTGATCAGTTATCAGTTGCCCGCGAGCAGTTTTGTGACGCTAAAGGTGTACGATAATCTTGGCAGAGCTATTGCCACACTGGTATCTGAGAGGCAAAACGCAGGACGGTATACGATTAGGTGGGATGCGGCGGCGAAACCAAGCGGCGTCTACTTTTATACACTGCAGGCAGGGGAGTATCGCGAAACGAAACGGATGCTGCTGTTGAAGTAGCGTGATTCGCACAATCAAGACAATTCCGTTCGATTGAGTCCAAACCCCTTTTGACTTGCGTTGATTTACAATACGCGGTTTGTTTCAATAAGGCGATGGTTACGATTTCGGTGACCGCGGGAAATGTTCTTAGAAGATTTCCTTCCTGAAAGTGCTGCAGGCGACGAATCATACGGATTAAGATCGACTGATTCGCAGGATGTCGCCCCGACGTTATTTGACTGCGAAAATTAAATTGCCCCAGGCTCTGGGGCAATTTAATTTTGTAACCGACAAGGAAATATTCCGTCCTGTCCTGACAATTTCTGTCGAGATCGCCCTCCGTTATATCCGACACCTCAATTTAAGCCACTTCACCGCTGATCCTCCGACATCAATCACTTGAGATGGCTCCAACAAGGCATGATTCGTTCCTCGTGCGAGTTCTAGTGAGATGCAGCGGCCCGTCAAACCAGGTTGTTTTTGTTCTGCATGAAATGTAGGATCCTCGTCGTGATTCGAATGAAAAGATACATCTCTACGCATTTGATGATACCCAAAACGCCCCTGGTTGGCGATGTGATGAAACAGTTCTTTCGATAAGGCACAATCCACGAGCAGCTGAAAAAACAAGCAGTGTCCACCCCGCGGAAGTCCGCTTCATAATATTCTCAAATCGGTTCGATATATTCCGCATTGATCAGTTCAGACCTATCAAAAGACCGTCTAGCCCCGAACAACATTCCAACATGCGATGGGATTCATATAACTTCGATAGCCGTTATTCAGAGACTCTTTTTAGAGGCTCAATTATTTGAAGAATAACACTTGACATTGGAGAGCCTTTTCTCTAATATCGAAACGGTTCGATATTATATCTGCCTTCGTGTACAAAAAAGCCCATTCCACATCAAATTAGCCACAATTCAATTCTAAACGCTTTACTAATATGAGACGAAAACCGACTATCCGAGATGTTGCAAAGAAAGCCGGTTTGTCCCTTTCGACCGTGTCACTGGTCCTGAACAAAAAGGGGTACGTCAGCGAAGCCACAAAACAAAAAGTTCTCAGCATCATCAAGGAACTTGATTTTCACCCGCAGCCAAGCGCGCGCGGCCTGGCGTCAAATCTAAGCGGGAATATCGGTTTCATCCTCACCGATGAGCACTTCTCCCAGTCGGAACCCTTCTATACAAGGATATTTCTTGGTACCGAACTCGAGGCACGAAGGCACAGCTATTACATCCTTCTGACCACTGTCTCCAAAACTGTCAAACAAACAGAGGAAATGCCCCGGTTTCTCTTCGACAATAATGTTGATGGAATCATCATTGCGGGTAAAATCGGATCATCCTGGATAGATTACATCGTCAACAAGCATATCCCGCTGATCCTTATAGATTTCGTCTCACCGCGCGTTTCAAGCATTATAATGGATAACAAGGCCGGCGCGGAGCTTGTTATGCAGCACCTCTTTCAGGG
>CAYLMV010000332.1:0-1955 GCA_964384415.1 uncultured Chitinophagaceae bacterium
AATGAACTTCATGGAACTAACAGTTCGCCGCCGCAGCTTAGCTCCGGTCCGTTAGAACGCAGAACATACATTGCGTTTTTATTCAAATCGGGCACACGGCATCGATAGGTCGTGAAGGGACGATCAGAGAATGGAGATTGCAGAAGTGTTATCTTGATTGTGCTATAGAGGCATATTTGCGGATTGCGCCCTCATCCACTAATCTGTCGGTGACGAAGCGATGCAATACACTCGAAATCAGAGTTTGATACGGAAGGCCTTCTTCTAGCGATCGCTGTTTGAGTCTCGCAAGGTCAGATTCTGAAATCCGAATGTTTATGTTCTTTGTCTTTCTGGCACTTTCGAGGATCTTTTCAATCTGACGACGCTTCTTCTTTGAAACGGGTCGGAAAGAATCGGCCTGATCTTCAAGGCTGCGTTCGTATTTGTCGAGTTTAACTTTCATGGCTCTTACCTCCAAAGTGTTTGTGGTGTTTTCGGCTTGGATACACTGTCTTCAACACGACTCTGTCTTCCGCATCGATGATAAAAGGCACTGCGTGAGTATATTCCTTATAGGAAATAATGAACATCATCTGATCAGGGTGTCTTGGATTTTCAAGAATCTCAAGGAATTCATTTCTCATGAGCATGTCTGCGATTGCTTCGACAGAAATATCACGCTCGCGCAGAAGCTTCTCTGCCTTTTGATTATCCCAAATAACCTTCATAAATAAAGATATCACATATTATAGACATTGTCAAATACCATTTCGCGCATGTTAATCAACATTTCTACCGTTTGCGTTCTAACCAGTCGCTCAAGCTGACGGAAGGGGCCGTCGACGATTTCGCCGCGCGACAGTACGCCGAGAATGATGTGATCAACAGATACGTCCGCGCAACTCACTACATGGAACTGGCTGTTCGCCGCCGCAGCTTAGCTCCGGTCCGTTAGGCAGTTTATTAAGGGCTTCTCCTATTCAAGGGGATCAAAATGAAAATGCGTTTGTTCACAATCATCACCTCAGCCTTCATACATTCGTTGACAGTTGCACAATCAGAAGTGTGGCGACCGACCAGTAATGGCTTAGCTGTAAACTCTATATCGGCTCTCAGAAGTGATCCATTTGGAAACGTTTTCGTCCTCGGAGTCTTTCAGGCTCAAGCCCACGCACTATACAAGTCCTCCGATGATGGACTGACCTGGAATAACTCAAAGACTACATTTCCACTTCAAAACTTCGATATCTCTCAAAATGGATATTTGTTCCTTGGGGGCGGAGAATGGGTCTATCGTTCAACTGATAATGGCACGACTTGGAACTTGGTTGCGGGCTTAGGAACTAGCTCTCTGTACCCTTCCAAGTTTCTCTCTTTCGACTACCCCAATTTGTTGTTTTTTCAAGAATACGAAGGAAGCCGAACATCTAGTCCATCCGAATTATCCTATTCATCATACAATGGCGAATAATGGCATTTTTCCTCTAACGGTAAGTACGGATCTTTCGTCGATATCCCAATCAATTCTGTTGGCATTCTGTCAGATAGCATTATTTTTGCATCAACTGCCTCAGCTATTTTCGTCACTTTCCAGGGGCCTGCTCAATTCCATCTTCTCCAACAATTCCCGAAGGTGAACATACATTCACTGTATTGTAGTCAAAGCTCACACAATGTCTACATGCTAAGCGATAGCGTGCTATTTTGCTCCAGCGATACAGGACAGACCTGGAACGCAAGCGATTCGGGTCTATCAACATCCAATGTGCTCGCATTGAAAGCAAATTCAAAAGGTGAATACTTTGCTTGTACAGACAAAGGGCTCTTTGTCTCCAAGAATAGTGGACAGTTCTGGAGCAATATTGGATTACAGCAAATGACCATAAACTCCATCTTGTTCAATGATAGTTCTGCTATTATTGTGACCGGAAATCAAGGTATATTTTATAGTACTAACGAGGGTAGCCTATGGA
>CAYLMV010000333.1:0-1933 GCA_964384415.1 uncultured Chitinophagaceae bacterium
CATCAAAAACTCTTACCCTACACTACTCACTACCCATCTCCAATTGATAATTCGCATCATAGATCTCCTGCACGGTCTTCTTGTGTTTTAACAGGTCCGCCAGGTCGGCGTCGAGCCCACCGCCGTTGCCGCCGCCGTAGACCAACGCGAGGGAGAATCGCTCGGTAGCCTTTGACAGCAGCGGAAAATATCCAGAGCCGTAAATGAAATCGCCGTCCTCACCCGCTACCGGCCGGTTGTTGATAATGGAAGCCGGCACATCAAAATATCCCGGCGCCAAGTCTTTCCAAAGCGCTTCGTCATTGCCGAGGGCGACTTGATTTGAAGGAGCAAAATAATAGAAGCTGGTCAACCCGATCTGGTCAGACTCGCGCACATCCGTTTTATCTACGTGCGGTTCGCCGGGCAGGCCGGTGTCATTTCCCTGATTGTCATATCCCGATGTGGGCAGCCCGTCTCCTTCTCCAACGTCACCGGTCCCCTTCACACCGTCTCTGCCGACATCGTCGAAAAGAACATTCCAATTGAGGTTGTTGTCGATCCGGTCGTCACGCCGCTCATCGATCATGCTATACGGACTCGTGCCGACGCCTGCGAGATAGTCGATGTGGCGAACCGCGCGCGGTATATCGATCAATGTTACCGGCGGTGTCGTTCTCGTCTTTTTGATTTGATGGAAATGGATATAATAATTCTCGTCGATCAGACCGTTGAAATTGTTGTCGATGCCGTCGTAGGCGTTGGGGTTGATGATATCGTTACCGGCCTGATCCTTGATAATATTTCCCTCGACCACCTTCGTTATCCCCGGATGAATCCACATCGAATCCGACATCCCAAGAGTCCACACTTCGACGGAATCGACATTCGGCACGGTAAATATCTTGCGGCTGAAGTCGCTGTTGATAAGAACGATGTTGCTTCCGGCAGTGATGACGGTCGTATCGAAATCTGCGGCCGTGAACTTCGGAGCAAGCTTTCCAATCGCGGAGGAGTCTGCATCGCCGTCATTGTCGATGCCGTCATAAGGATTGCCGGGACTCTCGAGGAACGCGTAACCGACCATTCCTACGGTTCCTACCCAAAGCGGATCGCTGATCTGGCTTCCAAAATCGCCGGTATAGGTAATATTCTGTGTTGCATCGTAGAAGGACCAATCGTCCGCATATTCTCGGTAGTCCTCGGTCGAAGTGACACCGACATATGTTCCCACGAGCATGCCGAAGACAACTCTGTCGTACGTCGTTGTTCCGGTATTGGTGATCTCGTAGAGCCAGAAAATATTATCTTTCGCCAGGAATTGCGACCACTGCATTCCACGAACCTTCATCACCAATCCGAGACCGTTGCGGCTCGGATCTGATGCGTCCGGTTTGAATGCTACGCCGAGGGTGTTGTTCGTCGATATGTTAAAACGCAAATCGTTATTGTCATCCATGACGAAATACGATTCCAGGTCGGCGTTGATCTTCTTGCCGAAGTATCCATTCCAGGCAGCGTACTTGGAGAGGGACGGGTCCGGATTCGTTCGCCAGCCCGGGTCCTTGGGATCGCTGAGTTTGTCCGGCCATGACTGCGGCCAGGAATTCGGAATCGTGCTGAGCGCAACGCTTTGCTGATTAGCGTTGAAATATCCCGCCACAGGTTCCCAGGTCCACCACTTGTTTGAAATGGGGTCTCGATCCTGGCTCGCAGCAGGACGCTGAGTGGGATAAAAGGGACACGTCACGACGGAGTGGAACGTCGTGCCTTTGTAATTGGCCTCGACGCCGACGAGAGGGCTAACATCCCCGAGGTAGCCATCGTTGGGATTTTTCCAGGCACCTCGATTTGCCTGGTCGGCAGGCTGGCCTAAGACGCCCCAATTTCCGAAGACGCAAAAGACCTGGTTGCCGTTCATGATAGCCGTTCGCGTATATTCCTGCCCGCTCTG
>CAYLMV010000334.1:0-1921 GCA_964384415.1 uncultured Chitinophagaceae bacterium
GTTTCCAGACCCCGCTATTAGTCCCGGCAAAGAGGTTTGTCTCGGAGACGGCAAGATTATTAATACGGTTAGTCAAGCCGGAACTCATGTCAATCCAACTTGCACCGTTGTTAGAGGATAGAAAGACGCCTTTGTCAGTTCCTGCAAATAGTTTAGGGCCAGAAATGGCTAGAGACCAAACATACTTATTGGTAAAGCCATTGTTGACTGCAGTCCAATTTGTCCCCTCATTCGTAGAGACGAAAACACCTCCACCGGCAGTACCGGCGAATAAGTTTGTTCCACTGAAGGCGAACGACCGGACATCCTTGTACGTCAGGCCGGAGTTGACCTGTGACCAGTTTGTTCCGTCGTCGGTCGAATGAATGACGCCGTTAGCGTAGAGGGCCGCAAAGAGATCCGTTCCACTTATCGCGAGAGCCAGGACATCGGGGTATGCTAAGTTTGCGTTGACAGCGTTCCATAGCGTGCCGTTGTCGGTGGAAAGGAACACGCCGCCATTGGTCCCAGCAAATATCTTCAATCCGGAGACGGCAAAAGCGTAGACTTCAAAGACGTCAGCGTCGGTTGGTAGTCCAGCATTGACTGGAATCCAGTTCGCACCGTTGTTGGAAGACAGAAGGACGCCTCTATTGTAGGGTCCACCTATAAAAAGGTTTGTGCCGGAAACGGCGAATGCGTAGACAAGGTAATCTGTTAACCCAGCATTCGCACCAGCCCAGTTTGCTCCATCATCAGTTGAAAGGAAAACACCCCCGGCTGTACCGGCAAATAGCGTTGTGCCGGAGGTGACGAGTGCACTAACATTAGAACGCATTAAACCCGTATTGGTTGGCGACCAATTTGTGCCATTGTTGGTGGATTGAAAGATGCCACCGGTTCCTGTCCCTGCCATTATATTAGTTCCATGAACCGCAAGAATAGCAACATCGGTACTGGTTAAGCCATCGGAAGCAGGACTCCAATTGGCACCGTTGTCCGTCGACAGGTAAACTCCGCGATTAAATCCTGCAAAGAGATCTGTCCCGTTTGCGGCGATAGAGTAGACAAACTGATCGGTTATCCATGAACTCACTGAAGTCCAATCTGCACCTTTGTCCGTAGAAAGGAAGACACCCCGGCTTGTTGCGATAAAGAGATTCATTCCGGAGACGGCCTGAGCAAAGACCTGAAATGCCTGATCGTTCGCAGGCAGTCCGTTATCAACTGGTTCCCAGTCCGTTCCGTTGTCTGTGGATCGAAACATGCCGGCACTGGGTGTGCCCGCAAAGAGAGTTGTGTCGACAAAGGCAAGTGACTTGACCTCACTATTCAATCCCGTGCTCGCGGCTTTCCAGCTTGCTCCGTTGTTGGTGGAAAGAAAGACGCCCCCATCTGTTCCAACAAAGAGATTATTGCCATGATCGTTTGCGCTACGAGCGAATGTAAACGCTGTGTGGGGCGATATGCCACCATTAGCCCCACGCCAACTTGCGCCATTGTTGGAAGTTCGGAAAATGCCTCCTTCAGTAGCGGCAAACAAATTCGAGCTAGAGAAGGTTAGACTTAGCACGTTTAGGTTTGTCAAGCCATCGTTGACTGGAGTCCAGTTCTTCCCATTGTTTGTGGATAGAAATACGCCGTCGTATAAGCTGCCGGCAAACAAGCAAGTGTCGCTCCAGGCAAAACAAGTTATTTCGCCCCCTGTAGGACCGTTCGTTTGGAGCCATTGCGCAAGCACTTGACTTCCACTGGACAATAAACAAATCATAAGGAAGATGATTCGGAGAGTATTTTTCATTTGTTTCCCTTCTCTATGCTCTGCAAATGGAAATTACTACAAACGTCTTCTTATGATAAATGCGCAGCGCTCTAGCGGACCGGAGCTCCCGCTAAGGAACAGCGGCACGCGGTAAGCTGCGGCACCTAAGTATTATACATT
>CAYLMV010000335.1:0-1921 GCA_964384415.1 uncultured Chitinophagaceae bacterium
GAGAGTCGCGCCGGATTGAGGGTAGGTGTCGTTCATTTTCTTGCTTTCAGTTGGAGGGTGTGCATCGTAAGTAGTTGGATAATCTTCTTTCAATGGAGCTGTTGGACGGGATTCTGGCTTCATTTGCGACAACGCGGGCGAATAAACTCCAGCGACTCCCAGGGATGTCCATGCCAGAAAAATGTAAAAATTCATTGGGGCGGTTGATGGTTGAATGCCCAGAGCGCCGCTTCTGTTTCAGGCACATAATGGGTAAAGGTCTTCCTAGTCACTTCAGGCCCTCATCAAACGGTCAACTGTGAGAAACTATAAGATATCCTGAGCGAGCAGGTACTCGACATAGCATTGTACCGCCGCCCACTTGAAGCCTGGCATGAAACAGAATCTCCTCCGGTTCTTGGAGATTGCTGGCGACAGGGAAACTCACGCTTTGCGCCTCTGAGCCAAGGTTTAGAATAACATACACATTTTCAGCTTCAAGTTGACGGCTGAAGATTAAGATGTTTCTAGCGTCGTCGGCAACAAGCGTGGTAAATTCTCCGTGACGGAGGGCGTTGCTCTTTGCACGGAATTTCATGAGCTTCTGAAAGTATTCAAGAAGGTCGGTGTTCCACCTGGTTTCGTCCCAGATCATTGTTCGCCGGCAATCAGGATCCTTCCCTCCTTCCATCCCAATTTCATCCCCGTAGTACACCATCGGTGCGCCCACATAGGTCATCTGAAAAAGCACGGCTAGCTTCGCCCTCCAGATCTCCCGATTGCAGAGCGTTAGAAAACGCTCTGTATCGTGACTTCCCAGCAGATTTTGAAGAACATAACTCACCTCGGCCGGATAATGAGACCGCGTCGCGGCCAACCGTGCGTTGAACTCGGTTGGCAAACTTGACCCCTGACAGAAGAAATCCAGACAGGCTTTCCTGAACTCGTAGTTCATCACCGCGTCGAATTGATCCCCCTTTAACCAGTCGCTCGCATCATCCCAAATTTCGCCGACAATGTAGCATTCGGGATTGATTTCCTTCACCAGGGAACGCCATTCAATCCAGAATTCATGCGGAAGCTCATTCGGCACATCCAGACGCCATCCGTCTATTCCCATTTCAGTCCAGTACTTCGTTACCTCGAAGAGATGCGACTTCACTTCGGGATTCTCAACCATAAGCTTGGGCAACCTGCCGTATCCCCACCAGGCCTCGTAGTTCGGGTTTGTCTGGAGCACGACCACGGGCAATGAGTAGATATTATACCACCCGAGATACTTCGATTTTTCGCCATTCTTCACGATGTCCTGAAACGCCCAATGGTCGGTGCCGGTGTGATTGAACACACCGTCGATGACAAGTCGAATGCCTTTCCCATGACCCGCAGCTACAAATTCTCTGAACAGTTCATTCGTCCCGAATGCCGGATCAATCTTGAGATAATCCGAAGTATAATATTTATGATTGCTCGCCGAGGCGAAGACGGGATTGAGATAGATTGCAGTTGCGCCGAGGCCGGCAATATAGTCAAGATGGTCTATGATGCCTCTGAGATCTCCGCCAAAGTAATTATTGACCTTCGGCTGAGCTCCCCAGGGTTCTACTCCGGGAGGATCATTGGAGGGATCTCCGTTCGCAAATCGCTCCGGGAAGATCTGGTAAAAGACAGCCTCCCGCGGCCAATGAGGAACAAATTCCGGTTGTTCTTCAATCATCATAGTGGGATGGGATCGCGCTGTTGAACGAATTACACGGATGCGACTACGCCTCCGTTGAGTACGACGATGAATAAAATACGAGGAATCAGGCGGCGAGCCCCGTCTGAAACTCGAACCGCGTGACACGTGAACTAAGCGGCGCTTTTTCTTGTGAAATGCTATTTAAGGAGCAACATGCGTCTGACCTGAGTTTCGTTGTTAGAAACCAGCCGACATAGGTAC
>CAYLMV010000336.1:0-1870 GCA_964384415.1 uncultured Chitinophagaceae bacterium
CGCGGCGAAATCGTCGACGGCTAGTTCCGTCAGCTTGAGCGACTGGTTAGGCGGCGACTAATTTGTTGATTCATTGATAAACTCTCCCCTCAACGCGGTATTTCTCAAAGCGATCAATGTGCTGTCCGCTGCATTATAGTGAACAAAATTACCGGGTGAATATCCTCGCCACGCCGTAATTAGGGAGTCATCATGATTTCTGAAGATAACAAGATTGGTTTTGCTCATAAGGCCGCCAGTTTGGTATGCCACGAAACTATAATTAGGTGAACTACCTGCCAGAAGAAGAGCACAGGACGGTATGGAATCGAAGTAGACATCGCCCCCGTTCCATGTTTCACCGGGGTTTGCCATGTCGTGTTTTCGGATGCCCGTGATTGAGAAGAAACTTACACTAAGTTTGGCGGGCATTTCCTTGATATTGCTGACCAACCGAAAATCCCTTTGGTTCATCGCTTCTTTAAGAGTACGTTGGGTAAAATTAATGTCAACGCAAGCTAGTTGTGCAATGATCAAAAGGGGTAGAAACCAATGAGAATGCTTCATTTGATATGCGCTTGATGGATCGTTTTAGTAACTGGTTAGGCGGCCATTTACTTTTCTAGGGTTCAACACCTATGTCACGAAACAGAATGAAATAAGCAACGAAACCTACGATTGATATTGTTATTGTTAGAATTCTAAAAGCGACTTTTCGTTTAAAGATTAGAGCACACATTCCTGTGATGATAAAAAGCAAAAGAACAATCCAACTCACTTCACAGGCAGCTATCCGTAGGTTTAAAATGAATCCGCGTGATGGAACAAGAAATTGTAATCTCAAGACTATCAAAAAGACTAGCGAAAGGATGCTTACAATAAACGGTGCGAACTTGAAATTAGCCATGTCTATGATTATCTGAAAACGTCTGCTCAATTCGCCGCCTAACGGACCGGAGCTAAGCTGCGGCGGCGAACAGCCACTTCCATGTAGTTCGTTGCGCGGACGTATCTGCTGATCATATCATTCCGGGCGTAGTGTCGCGCGGCGAATTCGTCGACGGCTATTTCCGTCAGCTTGAGCGACTGGTTAGGCGGCCACTGATTTGAATATTACCTGACTTAGCCGTTAGTGCCTTAATAGCTTTTGCAACCTGAAGCGTTTGTGTAATGCTTACCCCCGAACCAGCTCTGAACGCGTGTACCATGCAATTGTAGTAGTACGCGTCCTCTTTGCAGATGAATGTGATTACTCTTGGATTCAATCCTCGCTTATCATAGAATTCGAAGGATCCGTTCCTGCCGTTCGTGAGAGTCCATTCGAATTTCTCCTGGAGGGATCGGACAATGGCTATCTTTCTTGAAAGACTGTCGGAACTCGGGAGACAAGTCAGCCTTAAGCTGACAATTGCACGATAAGTATTAACAATGCCAAGAATCAAGAAAATAAATCCCATTGTTATTGGCATCTGTTGTTTGGAAAATGGATTGAGGATTAATATGGCGAAGAAGTATAAACTCAAAGGGCTGTACCAAAAATCCAATTTGTGGATATGGCGAAGCGGTACCTGACCGCGTTCTATCATTGAGGGCGTACGTTTGTCAATGGAATCTGCATCAAGTCCGAACTCAGTTCCACATTCAGGACAAGTGAATCTTCTTGCCAGAGTCTCGGATTGATCGAGCTCCAACTCGAGTTTGCAATCTGGGCAAGTGGTAAGTTCGGGCTCTGGAGCCGCTATTTCAGGTTTCATAAAGGTCAAATCGTAGGATCTTGTCTGGCCGCCTAACGGACCGGAGCTAAGCTGCGGCGACGAACGGCCGCCGCAACGGAATCCATTCCGCGCGTGGCATGTCCCGTCCGATTGTAGCTCCCAATTGCGCGCGTGCA
>CAYLMV010000337.1:0-1862 GCA_964384415.1 uncultured Chitinophagaceae bacterium
AGCTCCACCGGCAACGGTGTCGCATCAGCGACGAACACACCCCCAAGGGACGTACCAGCAAAAAGATTAACGGTGCCCGCCCCGACAGAGAAGGGAGTCGATGCAAGGGACGTTACCTGTTTGCTCGTCAGGCCAATATTTCTGGATACCCAGCTTGTTGTTCCGTAGTGTGTGGAGAGAAAAACTCCTCCCCCTAAGGTTCCGGCGAAAATATTTATCCCGCCTTCGCCATCCGGCGTGATGGCGAGGGCACGTACAAGCAGATTGGTCAAACCAATGCTCATAGGAACCCAGTTCGTTCCGTTGTCGGCCGAACGATAAACGCCGTTTAACGTCCCTGCGTAAATATTCCCCGACGAGTCGGGAGCAACGGCAAGAGCGAGAACATAACGAGCAAAAGTATTAGTCAGGCCGGTGTTAACGGAATCCCAACTTGCGCCGCCGTTCGTGGAACGAAAGAGACCGTTGCCACCAGTTCCGGCAAAGACATAATTTCCGCCGGCCCCATTGGGAGAGACGGCGAGTGAGAGGACAGTGGGATTGATCAAACCGGTGTCGGCGAGAGCCCAATTGAGGCCGTTGTTGGTCGAGCGAAAGATACCGCTGCCATCTGTCCCCGCAAAGAGAATTGTGTCGCCCGCATTTGTGTATGAAACCGCGAGGGAAATAACGTCATGATTCGTCAAGCCGGTGTTCATCGGAGTCCAACCGAAATGAGTCAAGAGGGAGACCCCGCCCCCTTCGGTTCCGGCAAAAAGAGCACTTCCTCCGGCCGCAGTAGAACAGACAAGAAAAGTATTCACATAGTTGATCGTCAACCCTGCATTGATGTCCGCCCAACTTGTACCATTGTCAGATGAGAGAAAGACGCCGCTCAAGGCAGTTCCGGCAACGAGATCCATCCCGCCTGCTCCGTCCGGCATTGTGGCAAGCGCTTGAACCTGATCAGCGGTAAAGCCGCTATTCGCAGCGCTCCAATTCGCTCCGTTGTCTGTGGATCGAATAACTCCGCCGCGAGCTAACCCTGCGTAAATTGTAGCGCCCGACCCGCCGTTTACAGGACTCACTGCGAAAGCTGCAACATTTGTGTTCCCGAAACTGGTGGTCCAACTTGTCCCATTGTTCGAAGATACAAAGAGACCACTTGCAGTTCCCGCAAAGAGAGACACGCCTCCCGCCCCATTGGGGGACACGGCAAGCGTCTGTATAGTAGCGTTCGTCAGACCAGTATTAACCTGAGTCCAGGCGGCACCATTGTTGGTTGATATGAAGACGCCTGCACCTCCCGTACCGGCAAAGAGATTTGTGCCGCCCCCACCATTGGGAGCAGCAGCGAGGGCGTTCACATAATCGCTGCTTGCGCCAGCGCTTGCCCAACCGCCGCCATTGTCGGTGGAAAGAAAAACACCGAGGCTCCCGGCAAAGAGATTTGTTCCTCCTACGCCGTTCGGTGCAGCCGCAAGAGAGTACACTGCTGCTGTCAGGCCGGTCGCACTCCAGCTTGCGCCGTGGTTCGTCGAGCGAAACACCGGTCCTCCATCCGTTCCGGCAAAAATATTCGTATCTGAAACAGCGAGGGAGGGAATCGTCAAGTTTGTCAATCCGGTATTGACGGGAGTCCAGCTTGCACCGTTGTCCGTGGAACGAAACACTCCGCCTCCCCATGTCCCGGCATATACATTCGATCCGTCGGGGCTGACAGCAAGCGAATAAATATACGTGGCGGGCAAACCGGAATTTGCCGCAGACCAGCTCGCGCCGTTGTTCGTGGATCGAAACATTCCGCCTCCCCCCGTGCCGGCAAAAAGAACCGTGTCGCCCAACCCGTTGGCGGAGACTGCGAGACAACGCACAATTCCGCT
>CAYLMV010000338.1:0-1830 GCA_964384415.1 uncultured Chitinophagaceae bacterium
CAGCCGGTCGGAGGTAGGTTTTGACGATATGGTGATGCTGGATCTCTATTATATTGACAATCTCTCACCCTGGCTCGACTTTCAATTGATTTTGAAGACAATTCCGGTTATGATATTTGGCAGGGGTGGAAAGTAAGAGAGAAGAGATAAGAGAAAAGAGAGAAGAAAGAACCAAGTAACAAGAAAGAGCTAAAAGAGGAGAAAGAACCAAGTAACAAGAAAGAGCTAAAAGAGGAGAAAGAACCAAGTAAAAGAAAGATCTAAGAGAGTAGCAAGAACCAGGAGAGAAGGAAGAGCTAAGAGAGAAGCCAGCGCTGAAAGAAGATGCCTGTTTAAATATCTTATCTCTTTTCTCTTATCTCTTCTCTCTTAATTTCGAAAGGGGGAAAATATGGGGAAAGCTTATGCCTTGGATTTGTCGGAAAGACTATTAAGATTTTCAGTTGATGTGATGAAACTGATGGGGAGTGTTCAGGGAGGGAAGGAACTCGAAGTCGTCAGATATCAATTGACCAAATCGGCCACGTCAATTGGAGCGAACTACGAGGAGTCCCAAAGCACGACGAGAAGAGAATTCCCAACGAAGATTCGAATTTGTGTAAGGGAAGGACTCGAATCATCGTACTGGCTTCGAGTAATGCGAGGGCTCGAAGTTGACAACAAGGCCGAGATCGATAGATTGACGAGAGAGAATGAAGAAATTGTCAAGATCCTCAAGACTATTCTGAGAAAGACCTCCTCGATCTTAGCAGATGTGCAATCGGCGTAAAAGGTCTTTTCTTATCTCTTCTCTCTTTTCTCTTGGCCATAAATCCGCAGAGTGTTTTCTTAAGGATCGTGCAATTATGAAAATCGGCATCATCGGCCTCGGCTATTGGGGCCCGAATATTGTTAGAAATTTCCTCGCGAACCACAACGTTGCCTCGGTAGTCTGTTGTGACCTCAGCGCCAAGAGACTTGAGATGATCAAGCAGAGGTTTCCTGCGGTCGAGACGGTGACAGACTACAAGGCCATTCTCAAGAATCCCTCGGTTGTCGCGGTCGCGATCGTTACTCCGGTGTCAACCCATTTTAGACTCGCAATGGAAGCTCTCGAGGCCGGGAAACACGTCCTCGTGGAAAAGCCGATGACCGATTCGGTGAAAAATGCTCAGACTCTTATCGACCTCGCTGCTCAGAAGAATCTCACTCTCATGGTCGACCACACGTTCATATACACATCGGCAGTGAGAAAGATAAAGGAAATTGTGCAAATCGGCGAGCTCGGGGATCTTTTTTACTTCGATTCGGTCCGCGTCAACCTCGGTCTCTTTCAGCACGATGTCAACGTGTTGTGGGATCTCGCTCCCCATGACATCTCGGTGATGGATTACATCGTCGGACAGAAGCCGGTCTCCGTATCGGCGGTGGGAGTGAGTCATTTTAACAGCATCGAAGACATGGCTTACGTCACGGTCCTCTTTGAGAAGAACCTCATCGCGCACTTTCACGTGAATTGGCTCTCGCCGGTGAAAGTGAGAAAGATTCTCATCGGCGGCAGCAAAAAGATGATTGTGTACGACGACATGGAACCGAGCGAGAAAGTGAAAGTCTACAACAAGGGAGTCGACATCCAATCGGAAGAAATGGTCCACCGCGCGCTTGTGCAGTACCGGATGGGAGATATGTACGCTCCTCAATTAGATGAAAAGGAAGCCCTCACTCTCCTTTGTGAAGACTATATCTCGAGCATTATCGGCGACCATCATCCCGAAGCCGACGGCGTGGCCGGTTATAACGTCGTCCGGATCCTCGAAGCCGCGCAGCGATCGATCAAGAACCGGGGAGAGT
>CAYLMV010000339.1:0-1821 GCA_964384415.1 uncultured Chitinophagaceae bacterium
GTAGACATCAAAGTACGTCAGGCCAGTATTAATCGCAGTCCACGTTGTGCCGTTGTTGGTGGAAAGAAAAACGCCGCCTTCAGTACCGGCAAAGAGATTTGTTCCGCGAACCGCAAGTGAACGAACATACGTACTGGTCAAACCGGTATCCACGTCGGTCCAACTTGCGCCGCTGTCTGTAGAGAGAAATAGGTGGCCGCCATCCGTGCCGGCAAAAAGATTTGTGCCGGAGATGACGAGAGTATAGACATTAGTGCCGGTCAACCCAGAGTTCACTGGAGACCAATTCGCGCCATTGTTGGTGGAAAGATAGACGCCGTAGCCAAGAGTTCCGGCGAAGAGATTTGTGCCCGAGACGGAAAAACAGGTGACGTTGCCGCCGTAGGGGCCATTGGTCCGAATCCATTGGGCATGTAAAGGATTCGTATTGATGAATATGCAAAAGGCTATTGATAGTACGCCGCCCCAGCGGATGAGTGGAAAAAAATTCTTCAGACGTTGCTCCGTTTGTGTATTAGGTTAGAGTCATTAGTATTTCCTCTTCTTGATTACTTCTTGCATGTCTCCATCCAATTCGCCCCGCGAGAGCCCAATATACAATATTGAATTCATACAAAAAAGAATCGTGGGAGAAATTAGAGTATCCCGACCACGACGCGTGCCGTGAATTGAGCCTTCCCGATGTTGGATCGGGCAAAGGAATCCAGCATCCTTAAGCTCGCCTTCAGAAGCGGTGGGTCATTCCATCGATCAGGCAGGGGGGGTGATTTCTTGATGAAACATTTTTTTTGGGGGGATTGGCTTGATAATTTGCGCCTGAAAGAGACAAGTGTTTCATGTGTCGTGTCCGCGAATACTGCCAAAGCAAGAAACGCGGTGAGCGGGAGTTCGAGCCATCTCCGGCGTTCCGACAATTCCGGACGGTCCGTATGCGAAAAAGGTAGAAGTAATCGGACGGAAAATCAAGAATAAAAATGCCCGGCTTGGATCAAGTCGGGCATCTGTCAAGCGGAGGGGGTAGTCTGAAACAACTACAGGACGTGAATATTCTTCCTGGTGCACATCTCTCTAAGGATTTTTGGCCAGACGGTGACGCTCACTTCGCCGAGGTGGGCCTTCTTCAGCAGAAGCATGTATGTGCGCGATTGACCGATGCCGCCGCCGATGCTCAGCGGGAGTTCATGAGAGACGATACCCTGATGGTACGCCTGCTTAAGAAAGTCGAGTTGGCCAGACATCTCAAGCTGCGTTTTGAGGGTCTCGGCGTTCACTCTTACTCCCATGGATGTGAGTTCATGACGCCTCTTCGTCACAGAATTCCAGACGAGGATATCGCCATTGAGTCCGTGCGTCACTTTGTCGTGGGCGGAATGAATCTCCGTTACCCAATCATCGTAGTCGGCTGCGCGGTTTTCATGAGGGAAGCCGTCCTTCAACGGCCAGCCGATCCCGACGATGAATATTGCCGGATACTTTTGGAGACCGGCCGTTTCGCGCGCCTTTCTCGGCAGCTCAGGGTACATCTCAAGGATATCCTCTGCGTGGAGGAACGTCAATTCCTCGGGGAGGTTGGAATATTTCTTGGAGCGCAATTTGGGATACCGTCGCGGGATATACCGTTCGGCTCCCGTAAGAACCTTCCAGATCTTTCCGACCACTCCTTTTAAGTACGTCAGGTTTCTTTGTTTGGCCGTGATGACCTTCTCCCAGTCCCATTGATCCACGTAGACACTGTGATCGTGATCGAGAAAATAATCTTTGCGAACGGCCCTCATATCCGTGCAAATTCCTTCGCCGACTTTCATCCCAAACTGTTTGAGA
>CAYLMV010000340.1:0-1819 GCA_964384415.1 uncultured Chitinophagaceae bacterium
TGATGATGATGTTTTTGTAGAATTGTAGTGCTATTCGACAGGGGCCCGGTAGCAAGCTTTCTGGTTACGACTCAGTTTCCCTCCTGCTCACCTTCCCGGACCGCTTCGAGCGTTTCAAACCTTCTGATCAAACCTCGAGGACTCAAAATGAAAAAGTCTTCTCTTCTTCTCATCATCTCTCTGACCACGATTCTTTCCCATTCAGCGACTTTCTCCACCGTTCCCATGCAGGGACTCGTCGCCTATTATCGTTTTGCCGGCAATGCGGCTGACTCCAGCGGAAACGGATTCAATGGAACGGTTGCCGGAGCAGTTCTGGCTGCAGATCGGTTCGGGAATGCAAGCGAAGCCTACAGCTTTAACGGCTACTCATCAACCATCCGATGCGGCGATATCCTCGACAATGTCTTTTCCGCGCCGATTGCAAAATTCAGCGTCTCGGGATGGGCGAACACACGAACCTACGGAGGTTTCGAAAGCGGAGGAGGATTTCTTGTCGGAAAAAATGCAGGCGGAAACTATGGTCCGTACCAATGGGGCGTCAGCCACGTTGGCGGTCTTATCATTGCCAGCGTTTTCAGCGATACGGCCCAGGCTAATTATGTCGAACTCGGGTGCCCGATGGGGCTGAATCAGTGGTTTCACTTCGTGCTTACCTTCGATGGCAGCCAGCCGGTAGGACAGAGAATTCAACTTCATGTCAACGGCCAAACGTCAGGCGTGTACGTCTATCAGCAAATGGGAACACTGGGAACGACGACGACAAACAGCCTGCAGCAATTGACCATAGGGGCGAGCCACAACGCCAATGCTCCTTTGACCCCGAACAATTTTTACGATGGAAGAATCGACGAGATCTCAATCTATGATAGAGTGCTCACCGAGTCAGAAATCCAGTCCATGTATCACGATGGCGGATGGCCAGTGTCATTGGAGCCGGGACTTGTCGCCTATTATCCTTTCAGCGGGAATGCGAATGATATGAGCGGAAACGGCTTCAATGGAACGGTGATTGGAGCAACCCCTGTCCCCGACCGGTTCGGCAATCTCAACAGTGCCTACAGTTTCAATGGCACAACCAACTACATCAGGTTAGGGGATATCTTGGATTCAGTCTTCTGCAAACCGGTCGCACAGTTCTCCGTTTCAGGATGGGCAAAAACGAACGTGCCGGGGACAACGTACGTAGGCGGCGGATTCATTATCGGCAAAGAATGCGGAGGAGCCCTGTCAGGAGGACATCAATGGAATGTCGCACATCTCGATACGAGACTCTTCTGCTGGGTCAATTCGGACAGCGCGGCTTTGAACTCGATCGATATGACAAATCCGGCCCCGGTCAACCAATGGTACCATTTTGTCTTTATTTTTGACGGATCTCTTGAGCAGAACGCACGGATAAAGATCTATGTAAACGGTTCGAGCAATATGGGAATCTACGGACAAGCCGGATCGCTTGGGACGTCCACTCAAAATACAAGCCAGGAGTTGACAATTGGCGCCGGACATGTGAAGTACAATCCGTCAATTCCGAACAATGCCTACAACGGGTTAATAGACGATATTCGGATTTACAATAGGGTTATTCCATTGAGTAAGATCGATTCTCTTTATCATGAAGGAGGATGGTAGGGAACATCGGGACAGGGTCTTGTTGCATATTATCCCCTTGACGGCAACGCCAATGATCTGAGCGGAAGCGGATTCAATGCTACCGTTGCCGGAGCTGCGCTGACGTCCGACAGATTTGGAGTAGCGAACAGAGCGTACAGCTTCAACGGCATTAATTCAATGATCCGATGCGGCGACATTCTCGATA
>CAYLMV010000341.1:0-1802 GCA_964384415.1 uncultured Chitinophagaceae bacterium
CGGCGAAATCGTCGACGGCTGGTTCCGTCAGCTTGAGCGACTGGTTAGGCTGGCAGCCTAGAGAACTCTTGAGAAGCCAATCGCCGGAATCAGTATGGGGCTCCCAAAAGGAGAAATGTAGTCGTCAATTTCAAGCAGGATGTTTACGTCACTTGTCGTAATGATCGCCCCACCTGTGATAGTGTAGGAATTCCATTTTTGATTTTGGAAAATGATCGGACGAGAAGCACCTTGGATATGTCCTGCAAAAGTTGAATAAGCAGCTTTTGCTCCAATGTACCAGTGGTCGCGCCCAACCAAGATCGAGGGCAGCCAAAGAGCGCCAGTCGGATTAGATTCATATTCGTTTTGGATCAGCTTGGATTGAATACCTAGCTTACTGAAAGCAATTGTCACATAGGGTGAATCGATGAGTTGATATCTAAGCGAAAGCGTGTAGGATTGGACGTCAGTTTTGGCTTCGAATTCAACTCTTCTCAAGATGCCAATATTCAGGGCCAAATCGTTGCTTGGTGGAAGGCTTCCCAGAAAAGTGGCGCCGACTCTGGTGCTGACCTGTCCAGGATCAAGGACTTTTGGGTTTTGGAGATTGGACAGGGAAGCAGTGCATCCATACAAGACAGATGTAAGAAAGGCGATAGTATATAATGTTAGTTTCGTAGAATGCATTTTCACTCTTGAGGCTGCCAGCCTAACGGACCGGAGCTAAGCTGCGGCGGCGAACGGTTTGTTCCATGTAGTTCATTGCGCGGACGTATCTGCTGATCATATTGTCTCCGGCGTACTGTCGCGCGGCGAAATCGTCGACGGCTATTTCCGTCAGCTTGAGCGACTGGTTAGGGCGCAAGCAAATGATTAATAGTTTCTCAAAGGAATTGTAGAAACAACAACTTCAATATCTAATCCTTTCTTTCGAAGTAACATATCCGCAGATTCTGCGGCCAAGATTTCATGGGGAGTAGGGCCGACGACGAGCTTAACGATTTTAGGTAAGTCGTTGCCTTCTCTAAGAGGAAACCGAAAGTAAGGTGCGATCATTGAAGCCCCTTGCCGAAATGAGAAGAGCGGATGTTCATGAGAGGTTAGGCCAGATATCAAGCGCCATTCTTTTTCTTCTGAAAAAGATTTGTGTTTTAGGATAGGAGCAAGGCGGGCCAACTCCGCAACACATTCTTCTGCAATCTTGTCCGGCTCGGGATCAACGAGATCAAAAAGACGATTGGGATTTAATGCAAAATCTTTCCGTAATGCGCGCACGACGAGATCTGTAATCAAGTCTCGTTGTGATTTCTCGTCATAGATGCATTTAGCTAGAACAAACTCATTATTTAGAGCCATCTGTTTGAGATGAGCTGATGAAAACCCGATTGAGAAACTTGAAGTGGAATTTCCATAGGCGCGCCACTGACTGAGGGAATCGCCATCTTCAGAAAATGAACAAACGAATAGATTGATTGATTTCCATGAGTCGATCTTATGTTGGAGGATCTCAACTTTACGATATTTATCTGGATCGCCTGAATCAAGTCGCCTCTTATCCAATTCTTCCTTCGCCATCTCAAAAGCTAATAACAATTCGGTTGTGTCGTTAAGATATAGAATCTTAGTTGCCCATATTTCAAAGGTGTCGATGATTCCGAGGAGGCCACTTTGATTGGTGTAGTGAAAGAGGACTTCTGGCGGTTTCTTTGATAGATGTTTTTCGAGTTCCGACATAACGTGATGGCAGTTTGTGTTGTGCTTGCGCCCTAACGGACCGGAGCTAAGCTGCGGCGGCGAACAGCCGCCGCAAGGTAGTTCGT
>CAYLMV010000342.1:0-1797 GCA_964384415.1 uncultured Chitinophagaceae bacterium
ACTCCTTCCTTTGACTTGCGCCCTAACGGACCGGAGCTAAGCTGCGGCGGCGAAGCGCCGCAGGAACGGAATCCAGTCCGCGCGTGGTATGTCCCGTCCGATTGTAGCTGGATGTTTCGCGCGTGCAAAATCGTCGACGGCTACTTCCGTCAGCTTGAGCGACTGGTTAGGCGGCAGACTGGATTGTTTTTTCTAAATTAGCCAGCATTTGTTTTACCGCCGATTTCTGTTTGTCGTAACTCATTGTAAAACGAATTGAAGCAATTGTGCTATTGATCTTAATGAGTTCTACTCTAATTTCGAAGGGAACATCAGTTTCTAATACCGCGATATTGCCCGCGAGATTCCTTTGTAAGTCTTTAATTGTGATGTTATGGTCAAGATATTGCTGAAAACTTTGAAGGATTGGAGCCATTTTCGGAACAGCTATAAGCACTGAATCTCTCCTAGGACTTCGTATTGGGAGATACTTTGGAACAATTCGATTTCTACTCAGCTAACGATCGACATGTTTGATTTGTTCCTGGTGGTCTCTGCCGCCTAACGGACCGGAGCTAAGCTGCGGCGGCGGACAGCCGCCGGAAGGTAGCTCGTTGCGCGGACGTTCCGATCAGATGTGCTAAATACGTCCAACAACGCGCGGCGAAATCGTCGACGGCTAGTCCCGTCAGCTTGAGCGACTGGTTAGGCGGCAGGCATTGTTTGTTTAAAAAGCCTAGCCATCGCTTCAAATGGAGTAATAACCTCGTTGACTTCTACTTCGTCATAATAATAACGCCACGGAGCAAATTTCGAATCAAATTCATTCTTGCTATCAGCTTCCCAAATACTGAATCCAACGGCAGGATCGTTCTTAAGGCAATGAGTTTCTCCTCGGATATAACTTCTGTCTAATTCACCTCTTTGTAATTTCTGGCCAAACTCTGCCATCTTCGTGAGACTTACTCTGACTTTTACTTGGAACAACATTGCGTACTCCTATTTAATTTGTCTGCGGTAGTTCCTGCCGCCTAACGGACCGGAGCTAAGCTGCGGCGGCGAACTGTTAGTTCGATGTAGTTCATTGCGCGGACGTATCTGCTGATCATATCAATTCCGGCATACTGTCGCGCGGCGAAATCGTCGACGGCTACTTCCGTCAGCTTGAGCGACTGGTTAGGGCGCACTCACTGTTTACTAAGTGTAAAAATTTGAACCGCGCTATTGGTTTCATCAATAGTAATTGTCTTCGTTGTAGTCAGATAGCCAGACTTATAGAGAACTATTTGAATTGTATGCGAAATATACACAGAATGTACTGGTCCATCCCCATATTGATCCCACGGAAGACCGAATCCAAAGATACCATAAGGAAGCTTGAATGACCCGGAAGAGTTTGTGGTAACCAAAGGAGTCGTATTTACCAATAACGAAATATCAGTACCAATAATATTAACACGTGCTTCTACGAGCGAGGTATCAGTTGTCAACTGATAAATATAGATTCCATTGGTGAATTTTGTATAATCGACTGCGATAGCATGATAACCAGCATCAAGGGAATCATCAACAAGTGTTACAATAGTGTCTCTCGTAAACCACCGTAATATCTTGATTGTAATCTTTGATCGTGTGGGAAGTGTGAACTTAATTGAATCAGATGAAGATGTCGTTCCAGCTTTCTCTAATGGCGACGTTGTTAACGTATATATATAATGAACTCCGCATCCTTCAAGAGGATTGCCTTGTGAATCAGCGACCTGACCATAAAAGAATTGGGAAGGTTGTTCTCCCGAAATTGGATTGTCATTCTTTTTG
>CAYLMV010000343.1:0-1790 GCA_964384415.1 uncultured Chitinophagaceae bacterium
TTTCTGTCGGGGCCTGTCCCGACGCTTTTGCCAAAGGCATCACTTCGTGATTGTCGGGATCAGTCCCAAAGGTCCGATGGACTCCTGTGGAGGATTCCTTCGGGAGTTGTGGAGCGTTCCTTGCGAGATCCCGCACTCATTAGCAAGGAGCGACTGGCTAGGTCGCACACGCGCGCGATTGAAAACTATTTGCGCTTGACCAATCGGACATGTGCTGCTGCCTCAGAAGCTATGAAGTCTGTATATTCATATCTTTTGCCCACTTCATCAGTTCCGTCAAAAAGGCGTTCGCCTGCTCCGAGCAACTTTGGGGTTATGACGAGGTGTAGCTCGTCAATGAGTCCAGCCCGCAAATATTGCCTCACGACGGTTGCACCACCGCCTATCCGCACATCCTTTCCCTTTGCAGCGTCAAATGCATTCTTCAATGCAATCTCAATTCCATCTGTCACAAAATGAAAGGATGTTCCGCCTTCCATTGGAAGTGATTGTCTCGGATATTTCGTGAGCACGAAAACAGGATGGTGATACGGTGGATTGGGTCCCCACCATCCTTTCCAATCCTCATTGAGCCACGGCCCTCGAATTGGACTAAACATATTGCGCCCCATTATCGTCGCACCGACCCCTTCATCTGCCTTGGCGGCAAAAGTATCATCGATGCCGGTGGATCCACCTTCGTTGCCGAACATTGTTCTAAACGTTCGAGTTGCAAGTGCCCAATCCATGATTACCCTGCCCCCCTCACCAAAGGGATTCTCACGACTTTGATGAGGGGCCGAAGTAAATCCGTCCAAAGACATGGTGAATGCACGAACGACAAGTTTAGCCAAAGTGTCCTCCTTTATATAGATGTGTGCAACTTAACGGACCGCAGCTCCCGCTAAAAAGCAGCGGAATCAAGTCCGCGTGTGGTATATCCTGTCCGATTGTAACCCCTATCTTCGCGCGACCGAAGTCGTCGACGGCTCTTTCCAGGTTGTCCCGACGCTATTGCCAAAGGCATCACTTCGTGATTGTCGGGATCAGTCCCAAAGGTCCGATGGACTCCTTTGGAGGATCCCTTCGGGACTCGTCGAGCGTTCTTTGCAAGATCCCGTGCTTCCCGGCGCGAAGCGACTGGTTAGGCGCCGACGGACTTACAGATAAACGCCTTTCTGTGGCGGCAAAGCCTTATACTCCGGCTTTGCCATCACAATGTCGTTAATTATTTTCTCCAGTTGTTGGAATCCGTCAAAGTACTTTAGGTAATAATCGTCAACTGACCAGAAACTTACAACAGTTACCTCCCTGTTGCCATTCTTCAGCCGGATTGTTTCGGGGCCTAAATCTGGGTAAACAAATACATTAGGTTTGCGCCGAAGAGTGTCTGGATATGAAAAAAAGTCTAAACTTTCGGCTTTCGCCAGAATCATTTCCTGTTCTTGGTTTGTGAACGAGAATGGAATTTTGACCGTGCCGGGAATAAGATCTTTCACGAGCGTGCTATCAAATGTATTTACATCACTGTACTTACCATAATGCAAATGAACTTGTACAGTTCTATCTTTGGACCTCTCGCTAGGGGAGGTTCTATTACAAGCAGATAACAGAACAAAGACGAGCAGCGACAAATATTTCATCACAATTCCTCTCGGCGTCCTAACGGACCGGAGCTCCCGCTAAAAAAAGCATCGGGATAAATGATCTGTGGCGGCGAACTGTTAGTTCCATGTAGTTCATTGCGCGGATGTATCTGTTGATCATGTCAATTCTGGCGTACTGCCGCGCGGCGAAATCGTCGACGGCTA
>CAYLMV010000344.1:0-1790 GCA_964384415.1 uncultured Chitinophagaceae bacterium
GGCCCGTGCATTGTTCAGCGAGATCGTCGCCCTCTTGTAGTCAGTCTTGTCGGTGATGCCCCCTTTGTATTGATCAAAAGCGTCCTGCAAACTTCGTTCCAGCCGGACGATATCTTCATCCAAAACCTCGATTTGCTTTTGAATCACCAACACTGCGTAGAATGCCTTGCTTACTCCAATCGCAACATCAATTTTATCTTCGGCCGTTTGCTGGGACATACGCCTCCGGACATCGCTGGCGCTGCTGCTTGCCAGCAAGACATCTCTATTAAAGAGAGTCTGGGAAAGCGAAAACTGCCCCGCCGAACTATTGGTCAAACCAATCGGTACCACCGTTCCCCCTGCAACCGAAACCGGCAGCTGGGGGGCATGCTGAACATAGTAATTGAAGTTCAATTGGGGGTACCAATCCGCAATCCGGCTGCTGATAGCCCGGTCAACAATCTCTTCTTCAAGAAGAGATTTCTTAACGGAGGGCTGGTGGGTGAGAGCATAACGAACGCAGTTTTGGAGTGAGACATTTCCTGTCAGTGAATCCTTCTGAGAATCGTTCTGAGAAAATGCAAGCCGGGCGAATAGCAGCAATGCAAAACTCAAGGCAACACTCCTCCGGCCGCTCCTTTTTGTCACCATTTTTGGTACTTCACTAAACACGTTCATCCTGGATTTGTTTTCGGGCTTACATGGCGGATTTGTACTTCTCTACCGCCCGGGACAACATTGTTGCCGCAAAGGACGACTCATCCCAACGACGGATTCCGGTTCTTCCGTTTGGACTTTATTCGGTTTTGGCAGCTTGGCAATGCTTCTTCTGCAGGGAGGAAGGGCGAATTGCATCCATTTTTGGCCCTTATTATATCAAGATGCAAAAACTACAATGAAATAACAACACTTATGGGCTAATGGTTTCAAATTGGAGGATGGAATCGGAGAAAATGGCGCGTCCGACAAAAAAAGCCGTTCTGGAGAACGGCTTTTAATTATCGATGAAGATGGAAGTCCTATTTGAGCAGCAGCATTTTCTTCATCTGCACTTTTCCACCAAAATCCAAACGAGAGAAATATGTACCGCTTGCAAGAGCAGAAGCGTCGAATTCCACTTGATGGTATGTCCCGGCCGTTGCTTCGCCGTCGAAAATCCTCGCCACTTCCTGTCCGAGTGTGTTGAAGACCCTCAACGTTGCCCGTCCGTTCGTCGGCACGGTGAACCGGATGCTTGTTGATGGGTTGAAGGGATTCGGATAGTTTTGTGCAAGAGTGAATACTGCCGGCGCCTGCGGCGCATATTCGCCAACCGAGGAAGCAGCACCGTACACAACATCGTCAATCTTGAAGGTCGTTCCAATATGATATGCCGTCCCGCCAGGTTTGAGGGCGAATTGCAGAGATAGTTTATCAGGAGTATCGCCTGAAGTATAGACAATCGGGAGAACGAACTGGGTGTAGGTAGCGACCGTTGCTCCTATCGCAATAAGCCCGCCTCCAATACCAACGCTCGATTTGTCAAGGACTGCAGTTATGTAAAGAGAATCCCCTCCGACAGGTGTAAATTTATAATAGCCTGTGATTGAATTATTTCGGGTATTTACGGTGAAACCTACATCCGCGGTTCCGGCGGCAACCGTCGGAGCAAGAATGATGGAGGAGTAATTCACCGTGGCTCCCATTAACGCGGCCGAACCGGAATGAGCATCCGTGGACTTGGTAACTGTCGTGTAGGCGGGCGGAGCATTGTTCGTAAACCAATTATCCGGATTTCCGTTTGTCCACGACTCAAACCCGCCGTTGAG
>CAYLMV010000345.1:0-1781 GCA_964384415.1 uncultured Chitinophagaceae bacterium
ACCGAATCAAGGATAATTGATTTGCCCGAATACGCCAGGAGCTGCCGTGTAAGGTCGGTGGCATGTTCAGCGGCGTTGGCTGCTTTTGCCAGATGAATGATTGCGATGTTTTCGGGAGCGAGCTTTCCAACGGCCAGAGCAATCTGGCCAAGCACGACATGCAAAAGGTTGTTGAAGTCATGTGCAATGCCCCCTGCCAAGGTGCCGACGCTCTCCATTTTCTGCGCCCGCCGCAAGACCTCCTCCGAGCGTTTACGTTCTGTGATATCGCGCTGAATAGCGAGGAACCCCATGATGTTTCCATTGTCATCCAACACCGGATTGATTGATGACTCGACTTCCAACAACCGGGCATCTTTTGTCTTGTTCAGGATTTCTTTCTTCACGACACGTTTGGAAAGAATCTCCTTCCAGAGCAATTCGTACTCTTCGCTGCTTGTTCTTCCGCCATGGATGATCCGGGGAGTCGTTTTATTGATTACTTCCTCGGATGTGTATCCGTACACTCGGGGGAATTCAGGATTTATAAATGTTATGAGTCCATCCCTGTCGGTCATGAAAATGATTTCACTCGAGGCATCGACTGCTTTGCGCAGGTTCACCAACTCAAGTTCCGTTCGCTTTCTCTCGGTAAGGTCGATGATCGCAGTCACCCGGACCGTCTTTCCTTTCCAGCTTATGGTCCGAGCATTCGACTCCACCGGGGCTATGGACCGATCCTTTCGGATGATGAAATGTTCGTGACGCCCTTCGTAGTTATCGCGGAGATGATCGAGTACAACCGGGAGGGATTCGGGTGCAATAAACATTGAGATCGGTTTTCCGATCATTTCTGAAAAGTCGTAACCCAATATTGCCGCAAGCCGGCCATTTCCATCGATGAGGATTCCATCCTCCGAGATTGCAATTCCTTCCAAAGCCGCTTCTGCAAGCTGCCGGAATCGGGCTTCGCTTTCCTGTACCACTTCCTCCGACCGCTTACGCACGGTGATATCGACCATTGCGATACTGCATTCCTTCCCATCCCTGCTCGGAGTTGCATCCAAGTGCATGCTGAGCGATTCCTTGCCGTTCTTCCGAATTTGTATTTCGCAGTTCGCTTGCGCCTTATTGTCAAATACGGATTGGACGAGAGCGCGAAATTGCTTGCGGGAAGCTTCGGCGATGAAGAATTCGAATCGGCTGTTGATGAGCTCGGACCGTTCGATTCCGAGCAGGAGGGCGCCGGTAAGGTTAATCCTGCAAATCTTGCCGTCTCTTGTGACGTTAAGGTAGACAACGGGAGCAAAATCGTAAAGGTTAGAGAACTCATCGAGACCCTTCTCGACTTCGGCTCTTGAGAGCTCAAGCTCCTCGTTGACAATCTCCAGCTCAATCTGATGAATCTCTAATTCCTGGACAAGGTGGCGCAGTTCTTCATTGGTGCGTGGAAGACCCTTCTTTTTTGAGGACTCATTGAGACGCTTTTCTGCGCGACTCCAGAGTTCCGCAGCACCGAGAGGTACGTGTTTTTTCATCTCTCTTTTCCTCTCTGATCCGGCGCAATCGATCGATATCCAGGAATTATTGCGCAGCGTATCAGTGTATCTCGCGTTATGGATCTCGTTTTATGCTGCGAATCCCGGTGTCTGCCTGGATGTCCTCTTTGGCCTTCACTAATTCACTGGCCTGGGAAGCCAACCGGCTTTCCAGTGCTTCTTTAACTCGCATATTCTCCGATTCCAGCTTCTTTGAAATCGTGATATCGGAATACGTAATGACCACTCCCGCAATGACATCGT
>CAYLMV010000346.1:0-1775 GCA_964384415.1 uncultured Chitinophagaceae bacterium
ACTCTCGAATCATCGGGCTATACGATCCGTGCCGCGCCCACCGGGAGCGAAGGTATCCGGATGGCCTCATCCGACCGGCCCGACCTCGTCATCCTTGACCTCGGCTTGCCCGACACCGACGGCCTCGAGGTTCTGAAGAAGATCAGGAAATGGGCCACGATCCCGGTGATCATCCTTTCTGTCCGCAGTTCAGAAACCGACATCGTCGGATGCCTCGATGCAGGGGCAGACGACTACCTCGTGAAGCCGTTCCGCACTGGAGAGTTACTTGCCCGGGTGAGAGCCGCTTTGCGCCACAGGACCGCTCTGCCCGACAAAGAAATTTTCAAGATTCACGACGTGTCGGTCGATCTTTCGGCACGCATTGCAAAGAAGGGGAATGAGATATTGAAATTGACGGCGACGGAGTACGCGTTGCTTGCACTGTTTGTAAAGAATGCGGGAAGGGTGCTGACCCACCGGTTCATTCTGGAACAGGTCTGGGGACCGGCACACGTGGAAGAAGCGCAGTACACGCGCATCTATGTCGCACAACTGCGGAAGAAGATTGAGGACAATCCGTCAGAACCGAAAATACTGCTGACAGAGTCGGGAATAGGTTATCGGATGAGATCGGACGAGGAGTAGTCTACCCGTATCTTTGCTCCGCGCGTGATCGGCAGAGTCCATTCTTGACCAATCATCTTCTGCGGTTGCAATCGTCATCCTCGTCTTACTGGCCGTGCGGCGGGTCACTGACGCTGAAGTATGACAAGCGAGAGGTCATCGTTGGGGGGCGCATCTTTCACAAAATAGTCTATTTCTCCCAGGAGCGTCTTTCCGATCTCCTCCGGCGAGCGATCCCTTAGCGAAGGAAGGCGCCTCAGAAGCCTTTCGGATCCAAAAAATTCTCCCCGTTCATTGCACGCCTCGGTAAGTCCATCGGAGTACACACAAAAGACATCCCCCTTTTGGAGCTCGATCTCATGCCGCTCATACTCGGTCGACGGCATGAGTCCCAGCGCAGGCTCGCCTTTTTGCATCTCGGTCAATCCGCTCGAACTCAGCAAGACCGGCGGAAGGTGCCCTGCGTTCACAAAACGCAGCGTGCCGCTCCCCGGAGAAATTTCCGCATAGACAAGAGATGCAAAACTGTTCGCCAATCCGTCGCGGTGAAAGATTCCATTGAGCTTTGTGATGAGGCGGTCGATCGAATCATAGTCGGGAGCCAGGGCTTTGAGCGTTGCCTGAAGCTTTGCCATGATCAATGCGGCTTGAAGTCCCTTCCCGGAAACATCGGCCAGAGCCAATCCGAAGCGGACCTCACTCAGGGGAAGAAAGTCGATAAGATCGCCTCCCACTTCGTTCGCAGGCCTCGAATAAATCCAGAGCAGCCAGCCCGGGACTGAAGGGCTCGTGTCCGGCATAAGCGCGCGCTGGACCTTCTGGCCGGCGACAAGTTCATCCCGGGCAAGCAGTTTGTCCTTCAATTCGAGCATAAGGACAAGCAGGATCAAGGCACCGCCGGGTAGATTAAGGTTGGTGAACTCCACACGATGACGATCGATCGTAAACGTGGGACCACCAAACACAACCAAAATGATCCCGATGATCAACAAAACGCGGCGCAACGGTGTCAGTCTCATGAGCATGCTCTTGAGGAGCCAGCCGCAGAGATGAAGTCCGCGCTGAATCGGCGACATGCCGGCGAGACGCTTCTTTTTCTCTTCGTCGAGGTAGAACTCTTTCAGTTCCCGGAATTCTCTGCGGAAATTCTGCCAGTGGTTCGAATGCCG
>CAYLMV010000347.1:0-1764 GCA_964384415.1 uncultured Chitinophagaceae bacterium
TTCATCATGTACCGGCTCGATGCCGCGCGCACCTACGTCGAGCTGGATGAATATGATAAGGCGAAGGAGCAATTGACGCGGATCGCGGCGCTTCCAACCGAAGACGAAGACGACAACCAGTTCCGGAAGGAAGCGAAAGAGTTGCTGGAGAAGATTAAGGAGAAGTAGGCGGAAGGGCGCGGGATTGAAGGATTACAAGATTGCAATCTTGTAATCCAAATCTGCACCCTGCAGGTCTATCATGGCTTGCTTTTAAAACCCGAGAGTGCTATACTTGAGCCACCTTTGTCGACACCGCTACAAATCAACGCTGCTTCAACTTATGCAGTGTGATAACAAACCTATCGACACATCACTTCAGAAGGAGGTTACCTTGAAAAGATTGATCCTTCATACAGCTTGCCTGGGCATCGTGGTGATGCTGGCAACTGTCGCCGCGTTCGGAGGCGGGTTCCAGATTAATGAGAACGGCGCCAGGGCAATGGCACAAGGTGGAGCGTTTGCCGCCCGCGCATCAGACGCGTCGGCAATCTATTTCAACCCCGCCGGACTTGCCTTCCAGCCAAACGGAGAGATTTACCTCGGGACGACACTCATCATGCCAAGCGTGGCTTTTTACGGACCAATCACCGATGCCAATGACCCGGCGATCAAAAATGAATCGAAGATGGTCAGCCAGACTTTCACCCCCATCAACGGCTACATCACCTATCCGGTCAGCAGCGATTTGCATGTAGGGTTCGGCGTCATGAACCCGTACGGATTGGGTACCGAATGGGATCCGAACTGGGTCGGGAAGTACATTACGACCAAGGTAGACCTCCAGACCTTTTATTATACGCCGACCGTCGCATATCGCCTGAGCGACAAGCTTTCGATCGGGGCCGGTTTGGATATCGTGACAGGAACAGTGAAATTGCAGCAGGCAAAGAGTGTGATCAACACGGATACGCGCGTCGTCATCGACATGACGACAAAAACGGCGTACGGATTCAACGTTGGCGTACAGTACAAGATCGATCCGAAGTGGGGCATCGGAGTCTCATACCGCTCCGCAGTGAAAATGGACGCGTCCGGCACCGCGACATTCAACCCGCAATTTACCCTTCCGGCTCTGAATGTTGTCAATGATGACGTCACCTCTTCGCTGAAACTTCCTGCGACTGCGTTTGCGGGTATCTCATACAAGGCATCGCCGCAACTCGAGCTTGAGGCAGATTACCAGTTTATTGGATGGTCCTCCTACAAGAGTCTTGCAATCGACTTCAAGAAGGATCCGACGAAAGACATCGTCTCACCGAAGAATTACAGCGACACGTACATGATTCGGGTCGGCGGAGAGTATACGATGGAAGCGTGGCAGTTCCGCGCTGGATATCTGTATGATCACACACCGGTTTCGGCCGCGTATGTCGAGCCGCTTCTTCCCGATGCAAGCCGGAATGGCGTCAACATCGGAGCCGGATACCAATTCAGCAAATCCATCCGGGCCGATGTATCGTACATGTTCCTGAAGTTCGATCAACGCAAAGCTGAAAACACGAATATTGTATTTGACGGGACGTATAATGCCAGCGCGCACCTTGTCGGGATCGACCTGGGATATACGTTTTAACTCATGAGTCAGAGATTTTTCAACCAGTATGGAGCTACGACAATGAAAGTAACTACACACATCTTTGCAGCGCTGATCGTCATCTGCGCACTGGTGGCAAGTGGATGCACCGACTCCGCCCCGTCCGGACCGTCGGCGGGACTTGGGAG
>CAYLMV010000348.1:0-1365 GCA_964384415.1 uncultured Chitinophagaceae bacterium
CGGTCCGTTAGGCCGTAGCCCGAAAATGAAAACTCTAGCAGCTCATATTCTAATAGTAAGCTTGACCTTGATAGTATCTTGTACCCATGAGAACGGCGGTACAATTTCAGGCGTTATCAAGGAACCTTACCTCTCTCGATCAATCCGAGGAGTTGTTGTATCTATTCCCGATATCAAACAATCAACTCTTTCAGATTCCAACGGGTTTTTTACATTTCGAAATCTTCCCGTTGGTAACTACAAGCTACAAGTTGAAGATACTTTAAGAAAGGGCGAGTACCAGTTTCCCTCAGGCCAGACGGTTGAGGTTCGAAAACACTCTACAATCCGAATAACAATTGTCGCGAAAGCACTTACGGATGAAATTCGCGGTGAGGATCGCTTCACTCTTTCGTTTGCAAACAAAAGCACAAACCTTTTTCTTGGTCAACATTTTTGGGAATATGCAGGACCAAATCCTCATTTCCGAATATTCATCAAAGATTCAACCAAGAGGTTTATTTCATCTTTAAATCAATTTCAAGGACTTGTCACCATCGCTACATCTAAACAGGCACTTGATTTTGTTAGACTACTGACAACTCGATGGCTCGTGTTTGAATTTAACGAGCTAGGCGATTCTTATATGGAACCAACAATATACAATGAGAGAATCGGTTTTGGAATCCCGGCCACAGAATTCACTCGTCTTAACCTTCACGATCCCATTGTATCCTCCTCCTCAGATAGTTCTTACACTGTGGACCGTTTCATTTTTGCTTACAATAGAAACGTTTACCATGTCGTGGAGGGGGTAACAAGAAGTGGTTCGTACAAGATTGCATCAAGAGATTCAATTGGTGTTTTAAGTTCTTTTTCGGAACTAAAGTATCTTTGAACTTGAGACTTTTGGCTTCGGGCTACGGCCTAACCAGTCGCTCAAGCTGACGGAAGCAGCCGTCGACGATTTCGCCGCGCGAGAGTTCGCCGGAAATGATATGATCAGCGGGCACGTCCGCGCAACTGACTACTTGGAACTGGCTGTTCGCCGCCGCAGCTTAGCTCCGGTCCGTTAGGGCGCAGCATATCTCGTGAAAACGCATGTTCGACTCGATTGAAGACAAGCAGAGAACAAATGAATAGAGCAATCGTAGTTTTGTCCGGAATGTTATTTATCATTATCTGTTCACTCAACTTCCAAAGAACGTCGGAGGCTTGTTCACGTCTCGGGAAGGTGAACCTTTCTCATACCTGTAATATTGCGGAGTATATTGTTAGAGCCACCGCAGTTGAATATGCACGTCCACCAATTCCATTCCATCAAACTAGAGGTGTTCCCGAGTCCAAGGTTAGGTTCAAAATTGAGGAAGTGCTGAAGGGTGACAG
>CAYLMV010000348.1:1375-1754 GCA_964384415.1 uncultured Chitinophagaceae bacterium
ATAGTTCTAAACGGCTTCCTGACCGACAAAGACGATTTCAACGATCAATCAGTACCGTATCCTGGAGTGCGCTTAGGAGGTCGCCATGGAAACTGTTATGCATTCAATTACAAACAAGGCGCACAATACCTTCTCTTTCTGAAAAAGGCGAGTCATATCAAGTGGCCGCGTGCAACGACGGTATTTACTGTCGACATTGATCCCGTTGCACCCGTAAACGAGCAGTTGCATTCATCTGACGATCCATGGGTGTATTATATCAAAGGACTAGTCAGGGAGCTAAGCGAGAACCAAAAGACGGGCAAGTGAAGAGATATGGTAAGTCAAATAATGTTGTTATGATGCTGCGCCCTAACCAGTCGCTCAAGCTGACGGAAAT
>CAYLMV010000349.1:0-1749 GCA_964384415.1 uncultured Chitinophagaceae bacterium
CTCGGGAGGTATCAACGTCCCATCGTAGAAAAAATTGATAGAGGTGTCGGCGGGCAAATTGCCTACCACACTTCCAAAGATAATCTCATAGTCATTTGGGCGAAGTTCTCCGACTACTCCTCCCGGATCTTTATATTTCTCGAATACGAATGGCGGAACGTTTCGATCGTTCCACTTGGAGGTGGTCGAATCCAACTCGACTCTTGTTGCATTGTTAAAGTGCAGTCTAAACCCATCGAAAACCGGCTGTTCGTACAGGGCAGCGAAATATGGGTTTTGTATCGTAATCGTGCGCCCGTCCGTGGAATCGATTAGCGTATAGTTCTTTGTCTTGAGCGTATCCGGGAAGCCTTTCGTTATCACGAGCGTATCCTGGAACGTCAGATAGTACGTATGACTGCTCTTAATTGCTTTGGGGTCAACTACTTCATAACTCACTGTGCTCGTCGTAGCACCATGGACAAGCTTGATATTGCCCAAGGTCGAGGCGACATAACCCGCCGATGAAGCTTCTGGAATCACCCTCGCAACATTCTGTCCTAATGTTACGCTCCCATCTGCCGCAAGGTTAATACGGATAGGGCTCTCCGCCGGAAGTATTCCGCCTGAGGCAAACCCTTTGCTGTACGAAACAACGGCATAGTAGTAAGTAAAGCCGTTCTTTGCAGTTGAATCAACGAAGGTGTGTTTCAACCCTGAGTCGTTTCCTAGATAGTAGTGGATGCCATCTATGCCCGCTGAATCGTATCCGCTAATTCCATCTACCAGATCGAAAATGACAAGGGGCGACATAAACTGAAGGCTTCCTTGGCCATTCGTGATGTTAAGCGCATCTTTGAATGCCGGATCGGAGGACCTGTATATCCGGTATCCTTCAAAATGATGACCATCGCCACCGATGTTTGCAGTAAATGCATCGTAGGAACTCTCAGCGGCATTGTCCCAATACAAAGTGACACGATTATCCCCAGGGACAGCAGTCACGATCGGAGCCGGAGGAGCAATTGCGAATCTGTAGTTGTTCTGGTATGTCTGCTGCGCCCTTCCCCGCTTCGTGAGTATCTCGCTTTTTCTTATTGCCCACCCCGGATCGTTCACCGGGCCATTGACGAGAATCACCGCCATCGAGAAAGGCTGGACGTCTCCCGCAGGCATTGGAAAGAGGCTTGAAGAAACAAAGAGATCCCAGTCGCCCTGAGTCACTTCGGCGGGATCAAAATATTTTCCGGGAATCATGAAATCGAACCACATTGTCGCATCGCTGTTGATACTCAATCCGCTCGAGATAACCCGTTGCGCATTCGTGATTCCAATCTGGTCCGTTTCTTTCACGTCGGTAAGATCAAGATGCGGCTCGCCTGGTTCCCCGGTCCCGACTCCTGAGGTTGGTTTGCCGTCTCCCTCTCCAATATCGTGTGTACCGGGAACTCCATCCAAGCCGACGTCATCCGTGACGGGATTCCAATCGCCATCATTGTCAACGCCGTCTGTCCGCGATTCATCAATCATTTCGTCTATGTTCTCGTCAACACCGCCATCCCGCAAACCATCTTTGTTAAGGTACGGTTTCCCCAGTGAACTCTGGTCAAGACTGTACAGAATCACGCGCGTACCGGGTACCTTGTAGCGGTGGTAGACGTCGGAAGCTGCCTCGTCGATCATCGCCTGTGTAACGATGGGGAGATTGTTATAACTGATGTTCGGACTATTGCCGTTGTTGTCAATGTTGTCTTTGTATTTTTTGCCCAG
>CAYLMV010000350.1:0-1744 GCA_964384415.1 uncultured Chitinophagaceae bacterium
TAGGCACCATGACCTCTTCGGTCGTCCCGGGATAGGTGGTTGACTCGAGGACAACGAGCTGTCCTTTTCGAAGGTGCGGCGCTATCGCCTCGCAGGTCAGCACAATAAACGACATATCCGGCTCCCTGTTCTTGTTGAGGGGAGTCGGCACGGCGATGAGGATGGCGTCGCATTCCTTCAAGCGTTCGAAATTCGAGGTCACAGAAAGGCGTCCGGAGTCAATTCCTTTCTTGATCCTGTTCGACGTAATGTGTTTTATGTATGACGTTCCCCTGGAGAGAGCGTCAATCTTTGTTCTGTCGATGTCGAAACCGATGGCGTGATAGCCTTTCTCGACGAAACAGTAGAGAAGGGGAAGTCCAACATAGCCGAGGCCGATGACGCCGACGACGAAGGTTTTATCTTCGAGTTTGGTAAGGAGTGTAGGTCTCATGGAAAATTCAGGTTTAGGTTAAGATTGAGATGCAGATTGGTTACGTGAAGTCGCGATGTTTTTGTTTAGTTCGCAAATTAGAGAATGCAGACGAATGTTTGTCGCTGCGAAAAAATCCAAAGGAAGATCTCCCGGTCCCTTTGCGTATTCAAGGCGGCTCTGGGTCTGCGTATTTGAACCCCTTGAAAAATACTAGAATTTTATCTTTTCTTTACCATGGCATCGCCCGATTGCTTCTGCGATGTTTCCGGATATACGGACGGCTGCTCTTCGCAGCTGGCTCGTCGAGCCGTAGTCTTCTGTTCGCGGACATTTTTCTGGGACGGTGAAAACCTCTTCCGCTACTTCGATCGCCTCGTTCCACGCACGCATTCCCCTAAACGATTTGTATATATGTACCCCCTTATTATCGTCGAATGCCCCACGTCATCGCATTCTTAACCACAATGTCAACCTCAGCTCTTTTCCTCGTACCACCTTATCGTACTCTTAAGCCCTTCCCGTAACCGTATCTTCGCCTTCCATCCGAGCGCGTTGATTTTGCTGACGTCCAGCAGCTTGCGGGGCGTTCCGTCCGGCTTCGTTGCATCGAACTCAATTCTTCCTTTGAATCCGGCCGCCTCAGCGACAAGATGCGCCAGTTCCAGTATCGTGACATCTTCGCCTGTGCCGATATTGATGATCTCGCTGCTGTCATAATTCTTCATAAGGAAGAGACAGGCATTGGCCATGTCGTCGACGTGGAGGAATTCTCTCTTCGGCATCCCGCTTCCCCATATTGTGACCGACGGGGAATTCGCTTTGCGCGCCTCAAAGAATTTGCGGACTAACGCGGGAAGGACATGGGCATTCAGCAGGTCAAAATTGTCGTTCGGCCCGTACAGGTTTGTCGGCATCACAGAGATGAAGTTCGTCCCGTACTGTTTGTTGTAGGCCTGGCACATTTTGATGCCGGCAATTTTGGCCACAGCATAGGCGTCGTTCGTCGGCTCGAGTTTCCCGTCCAGAAAATATTCCTCTTTGATGGGCTGCGAAGCGAATTTGGGATAGATACATGAGCTCCCAAGAAAACAGAGTTTCTTGACCTTGTGCAGGAATGATGAATGGATGACGTTGTTTTGTATCTGCAGATTATCGAAGATGAACTCGGCCGG
Organism: uncultured Chitinophagaceae bacterium; assembly: GCA_964384415.1. Taxonomy (GTDB): domain Bacteria; phylum Bacteroidota; class Ignavibacteria; order UBA10030; family UBA8401; genus JAGVPT01. The sequence goes on from CAYLMV010000350.1 coordinate 1,588, forward strand.
GTAGGTGTTATTCGCATGAATTCCGCCGACTCTGGCAGCGGCCAGAAAAACAAAGTCCGGCTTTTCCTTTTCAAAGAACGACTCCACCGCATGCTGATTTTCCAACTCCAGCTCAGCATGCGTCCTTCCGACAATGTTCGTGTACCCTTCCGCCCTC
>CAYLMV010000351.1:0-1739 GCA_964384415.1 uncultured Chitinophagaceae bacterium
CACTGGGATCTCTTTCGGTTGGGGTTGGACGCTGAGCAACACTGGATCGGAAAACAATTTTATCGTTCTCAACAAAGTGCATAATGTCATGCAGATGCTCAATGACGGCGGAGGCATTTACACGTTGTCTTCACAGCCCGGCAGTGAAGTGATCGGGAACGAGGTCCGGGATTTGTACGCCAGCACGAGTCCGAAGGTTCCCGCCAACCCATTGATCGCCGGCATCTACGCCGATGAAGGAAGCAATGCGATTTCCTATTCGGACAATGTTATAACAGATGTTCCATTAACTTTCAAAGATCATTCACTGGGAGGGGTCAATATCGTTGCGGGAAATGTGCCGATCAACGACTTCGTCACCACACATTCGGGAATCGACAAACATATCATTGATTCTTTCAACCATCAGGCTCCTCTTCCGGGAACGACAATTCATACTTCAACACCTCAATTCTTTTGGAACAGAGCTAGTAGCGTCGATCCTTCTGATATCGTCCAATATTATTTCACCTTGCGCTCCAGCGATAGTTCAAGGACATCGCTAGTTGGCGGGGATACAAGTTTTCAGGTCATGACACCCCTCAAAACAAACTCCGAATATTCGTGGTCCGTGCAAGCGGTGGATAACTGGTATGAGACCCGCAACAGCGCCAGCGGAACATGGGCATTCACCATTGATTCAAACTCTACCGCCACCCTCGCGGTTCAACTCGTTTCATTCAAGGCCAGCGTCAATCATCATGACGTCTTGCTTGAATGGACCACCTTAACTGAAACTAATAATTTCGGCTTCACCGTCGAAAGAATTCCCAAAGCAGGGAATGGACATGAGGCGTGGAGCGAGCTGAGCTTTGTTAAAGGAAGTGGAACTCTCAACGTGATGAAAAAGTACTCCTTTGAAGACAAGGGTGTCCCAGGAGGGAATTATGATTACAGGTTGAAACAAGTCGCCATTGACGGCAGAGTATAATACTCCGACTCAATTCCTTTGCAGGTTCGAACTCATCCAATAGAATTTTCTCTCGGTCAGAATTTTCCAAACCCGTTCAATCCCGCAACTCATATACAGTTCACAATACCAGTGCAAAGCAAAGTGAACATCCGGATTTACGACATCTTGGGCCGCGTTGTATCCAGTTTGGTTGATGGGGTATTCGCCCCTGGAGATTATAACACAATATGGTCTCCATCGGCTGGGTCGGGAGTCTATACCTACCGCATCGAGGCAATTCCGACCGGATTATCTGGGTCGGTCTTCACGCAGATTAAAAAAATGGTCTTGCTGAAATAGATGCCTACCTCTTAATTCGCTAACCTTCTTGCTTCTGGTCCCGGGGAAATTCGGCAGATTTGCGTTGCCAGAAATTCAATTCTCGAAATTTGCGGAGAGCATCGGATTGGAATAATTGCGGAGTTTTTGTCTCTTTCTGTATATTTTGTTCAAGACTACGAAAGGTAAATGCCACAATTGGCGTACCCGCCAGCGTAGTTGAATGTATTTCAAAAACCTAAAGAGCTTGACTGCCAACGGAGACCTTCGTTGTTTCCGGTCGACGTAGAACCAGAGACCCAGCGTGACTTTTGCAATCGAGGGGGGCGCTTCGGATGACCAGCGCTCGATGCGTTCCGCCAACACAGACTGTTCCTGCAGCGAAGACAAGAATTCCGTGGGAACCGATCCGGAGATCAATTTTGCGAAATACGCGAACGTCTCCTTGAGAGGAAGGACGATTTTTTCC
>CAYLMV010000352.1:0-1723 GCA_964384415.1 uncultured Chitinophagaceae bacterium
GGCATACCGGTCCAAATCTGTCGCGAATATCTGCAGGGTGAATTGTCTTGGCGGCTTCAAGCCTTCAAGAACTTCCTTGAAGACAATTGCCAGCGAATATGCCTCCTCACCGCTGGAACAACCGCAAACCCAGGCGCGCAGAGTGTGTTCCTGCGGATGGTCCGCGAGAAGCGCAGGGAGGACTTTTGTTTTCAGGTAATCCCACATGCCGGGATCGCGGAAAAAGCTTGTAACGCCTATCAGAAGTTCGTTAAAAAGAAGCTGCACTTCCTGGGAATTTTCCTGAAGGAAGCGGACATACGTGGCAATCTTGTTGATCTGGTGGATGCCCATTCGCCGTTCGATGCGGCGATAGATGGTCGTCTTTTTATAAAGAGAAAAATCGTGTCCGGTCTGCAATCGGAGCAAGATGATGATCTTTTCGAGTGCGCTTCGGGTATTATCCTCCTCTTCCGGTCCCGATTTCGACACCAGGGGTGCATGCTGTTTGTAAGCGATGATTTTTGCCGGGACTTCTTGTACCGGAGCGACGACATCGGCTAACCCGGCATCAATCGCACTCCTCGGCATTCCATCGAATTTAGCGGAAGCCGGATCTTGCACAAAGACCACGCCGGCTTTTTCCTTTATTGCTCTCAGGCCCAGTGTTCCGTCAGAACCCATGCCCGACAAGATGACTCCGAAACATTGTTCCAGCCGGTCGTCTGCAAGCGAACGGAAAAAGAGATCAATCGGCAGCCTCAGTCCCCGCGGTGCGACCGGATCGAGCAGATGCAATACTCCATGGAGGATGGACATGTCCTTATTCGGCGGGATCACGTAGACGCAATTTGGATGGACCCGCATGCGATCTTCTACTTGCACGACCTTCATCGCTGTATCACGCTGAAGAATTTCAACGATCATCCCTTTATGCGTTGGGTCGAGGTGAAGCACAATGACAAAGGCCATCCCGCTGTCTTTGGGCATGTTCTTCAAGAAGAGTTCGAGAGCTTCGAGCCCGCCTGCCGAGGCACCGATCCCGACAATGGGGAAGGTCTTCGTTGCCCGAATATTGGCATCTCCGGCTGTATCGGGCTTTGCTCTGGGGAGGACGTCAATTCTTTTCAAGGCGACTAACCGCAGCTTCTCTGCGATCTTACCTTTTGTCTTCACATGAGGCTTTCTTTTGCGTGCCATATGGCCTGCCGCGTCTGAAGGTTCTCCGAAAAATCCAGAAGGGTTTTCTCTCAATCCTTCTGTCTCTCAAGAATATTCTTGATTTACTTTGTTATCGGATACATCGACTCGTCCCGCTTTCGCGTGCCGCGAAAGCGGGGCTTCGCTCAGCATGACCGTCACGTCGGAGTCGAAATGTGAATCTGGTCTTGGAGTACAACTGTCATCTGGCACATCGACTCGTCCCGCTTTAACGCGGCGCGAAGGCGGGGCTTCGCTCAGCAAGACTGTCAGGGCGGAGTCTAAGTGTGAATCTGGTCTCGGAATAGAATATTCATTATTGAAAGCGGCATTAGAATCCTGGTCGAAAAGTCAATCCCTGAAAGATGTCACCCGAAACGTTCTTATTCGGGGTCTAAGAGAAGTCCGTCAATGGCGGACATGACGTTCTACGCCGGACTGCTTTTCAACCATGTTTCTAGCACCTCTCGCCCCTCTTAGGGCGAGCGTTTCAGTATTAAGTGGACCTGTAAAATTGGTTTGGTGAGGGCTGTAGGGTATTGGG
>CAYLMV010000353.1:0-1712 GCA_964384415.1 uncultured Chitinophagaceae bacterium
TCCTCTTCCTCAGTCTCCTTATTGCCTCCTCCTTGTATTCTCAGATCCCCGACGGGTATCTCCACAGGCAAATAAGCAGGGTAAGCAGATTGGATTTTGCCCTTTATAACAGTGGGCTTCTGTACGGTGACGTACATGTCAATCCACTGGGTTTTCTAAACGAGTTCGGGTTCGCTCCGTGTCGTGTATATTATCCTCGCGGCACAGACCAGATGCGTTCAACTGGTTTTTTTGCAAATCCGCTAAAGGGGTTAATGTTCTTAGCGAAAAAGGGGGACGAATACTTTTTCAGAGAAGCGACATCTATTTTAGAAGACAACGTAGAGTTCGCCCCCTCCGAGGAACACGGGCCATTTTGGGGAATGGTACCGGGAAGAATCGGCGACCCGAAAGCTGGGTTTGACGAACGGTTCGGCGGCGTAGGCTGGAAATATTCCAACGACAGGGATTATATCGTTTATTCGAGCATGGACTTTGATTCAAACGGGGTCGATGTCTCGGGCAATAATTACAATGATTGGCCCGTTCGAAACGTAAACGGTTCAGCCCAATATGTGGCCGATGTGCTTGACCGACCGCGATACAAACCGGTCTTTGTATCAGACGAAGATTTTTTCACTATCTATAAAGATACCGACACACGCTCATACAGAGACTTCCAAAAAGCGTCACCACTAGGTGTTGAAATCCAGCAGTACGTCTATACCTGGGGATCGAAAGGTCTGCAGGATATTGTCATTTTCCGGTATGATCTTATCAATAAAGGTGGTACAACACTTGATAGTTGTTATTTTTTCTGGGCTCCCGGCATTGAATATTTGGTAGATGCTATCCCCGGTCCTCAGTTGATATATATTCCTCACACGACAAGCATTATCCAAAATCGTAATCTTGTCTGCCAAACACCGGGGCCGTTGATCCCGTCGCAGCAGGGAGGAGCCACCTACAATTGGAAAGGGTCGCCGTCTCCTCCAACATTTGGAACTTCGGCACTTTTCTCTCCGGCAGGATATGACGGAAATGCAGGTGCAATGAGAGATGGTGGAGCCGTAGGACGATTCGTTGATCAGTACGAAACTGGTGGTGACTTGGTTGACATTTTCCACGACACAGTAATGTCAGACGCCATTTTTTACAGGAGGCTAATTCAGAACAAAGCAATCAGCTTATATCAACTGAATGACCAAGAGCCATTCCAAGCCCCTGTTATTTTGAGCTCTCCATTCAAACTCTTGCCCGGTGACACGGCGCGTTTTATTTCCTCTCTCATGTTTGCCGATGATTCCGTTCACTTGCTTTTGATGGACGACCTTGTGAAGCGGATGTACAATCTCGGCTTCAAACGTCCAAGCCCACCTTCTCCACCGATTGTCACGGTGAAAGCACTCAATAGAGGGATCTATCTAACCTGGGATCGTTCCGCGGAGAAAAGCACAGATCCTATTATCCCGGATAGCCTCGGCAAAGCTTTCTATGGTTACAGGGTATACCGGTCGGATAAAAAAGGAGGGCCATTCAAACTCCTAAGTGAAACCTCAGGCGATACTCTAGCGCATGAACTCTACGACCAGGGGAAAGACCTTGCAGGGGGACTGAAGAATAATGTGACGTACTTTTACAAAGTTGTCTCATTCGATCAGGGATCTCCGTTGCTGCACATCGATCCAATGGAATCTACGGGATCTCCGATTGCTATCGTTCCTTCGGTAGGG
>CAYLMV010000354.1:0-1707 GCA_964384415.1 uncultured Chitinophagaceae bacterium
GTAAGAGATTTGATTCAGGGCGAGGCTGGCGTCAAGAAATTTGTTCCTCCGTCCAAGTTTCCATCAGTCAAACGAGATCTGGCGTTCATACTTGGAAAAGATGTCTTGATGGAGGCTGTTGAGAGGCAGATCAGGAAGAGTTCCGGAGCGCTTTTGCGAGATGTCACTCTCTTTGACATTTTTGAAGGAAAGCCGCTTCCGGAGGGGAAAAAGAGTTTTGCGTTCACGCTGGACTTAAACTCCGGCGCGAAGACACTGACGGAGGAGGAAGCTTCTCAGGTTATCGATGCCGTCGTTAAGGATGTTTGCAGAGAATTCAACGCCGAACTTCGCAGTTCGTAGGAATGTTCAATAAGCTATCAGGTCGAACTTGCAGGAAGAGGTAGCCCAGGAAATAAGCAGTGTTGAAAATTCTCTCGAAGGAGCATTGAAGCTGCTTTGGGAGCGAGCCTATGCGGCATCCGCCGCCATCGCTTCTCTTCGCGAAGAGAAACACGCGATCCAGCTGAGAGCCAACGATCTGGAATCCAAATTGCTTCAGATGCAAAATGAGTTGTCCGCCCGCAACAACGAAATCGATCAGCTGCGCCGGGAACTCGACAAAGCGCTTCTCACTTCCGCGTCGAACGGACTTCTTGACAAAGAAGAGAGGTTACGGCTGCAGGAAAAAGTGAAATCGATATTGGAGAAAATAAATTCCCATTTATGAACTATTGCAGGTAAGTGTATCGCTGACGTTCGGCAAAATTTCCCAACTTACATCTCGTTAGCACATTGGAATTAACAATGGACAGGAAAAGCGTGAAAGTCAAAATTTTCGGATCTGAGTATCCTCTGCGGGGGGAAAGCGAGGAGTTTACAAAGAAGGTCGCCGGGTACGTCGATACGATGATCAACTCCATTCACGACAAAATTCCTGAACAGCCACCACTAACAATTTCCGTCTTAGCCGCGCTCAACATCACCGAGGATTTGTTAAAAGAAAAAGACAAGAATCGGGAGATGATCAGTAATTTCGAAAGCGAGATCATCAAGATTTCGAATTACTTGGATACGGGTCTTCAAGGGAATGGATAATTCTTTGTGCAACCAGAGTAGGGAGGACGCTTACCGCATTTGTTTTGTTGGGACTTTTAAGTCCGCACCGTCAGCCATAGTCAAATAAATTAAAGAACCTGACAAGTTGTACGACTAGGGAGTTCGACTCATAGTCGTCATATTACAGGCCTCGACTAAACCGCCTTTGGGCGGGATAGTTTTGCGATACGTCTTCGGATTTCCTGCTTCGGCGGGATAGCAAACAGTGGAAGTAAGAAACGGTTAGGCGAACACCCACCGTGTAAAGAGAACGAGGTTCTTTAAACACACTTGCCTACGGTAGCAGTGCGGATTTTTTATTTCTTTTTTTATTGAGAGGATTGCAAGGCATGCAAGTCATACTCATCATCCCCATGGTTGTGGTGTTGTGCGGGATCGCATTTTATGCAGGATGGTACCTCAACGCCCGGTCTGGTCAGAACAGAATTATGAGCGCCGAAGAGAGGGCAAAGAAGATCATCGCGGACTCCGAACGGGAGGCCAATTCCGTCATGCGGGAGAAGCTCCTGGAAGTGAAGGACGAATGGTACAAAAAGAAGCAGGAGTTTGACAACGACGCCAATCAAAAAAGAAACAAGCAGCAGGCGTACGAAAAGCAACTCTCTTCGC
>CAYLMV010000355.1:0-1697 GCA_964384415.1 uncultured Chitinophagaceae bacterium
CCCAAAGGTAGTTATTGGCATAGCAAAGGTAGCTCGGCCTAAGATCGAGTTTATAAAATGGTGTTGCAGGAACCTTGGAAACAAGGGTTGGATCGAACTTCACGACTCCGTGATCCTGGGTCAGGTTCTGCATATCGACGCCGACATAAAGATTTACTCCGTCGCTCGCCAAACCGGCGAACTCATTTGTTGTGTCAATACCTGCTGCCGCCGGAAGTTGGTTTGACGATGTACTCGTCCCGATATCTATCTTGAAGACACCGACGATCCCCTTATCCGTTCCCAAAGGATCGCCGTATCCGCCGGCTGACCAGAATGCACCTTTATAATACGTCATTTTCCCCAGCCAGCAAATTCCGTTCGCCGATGACGCGAAAGTAAGATTGTAGGTTGTTATGACCGTACCTGTAGCGGGGTCGATCTTGTAAGCATTTCCGGTGCCAGCATTCTGGGCTTGCTTAAACAGGTAGATTGAACTGCCATCATAAGCTATACATGGATCCTTTGCACTCCCGGTCGTCTCCGAGAGCTGTACCGTTCGGTCCGGGGCAACAGGCTTTTTGTAGAACGGGTTTGGCTTGGATACAGTGCCATCGACCAACGTCATGTCGATGCCGGAGACGTTGTTCCCGGCTGTAATTGACACGGGTGTAAGGCTTCCCAATGCTCCATAGGCACCCCATGGGTCAGTCGGCTGAATCGTGCCCGAGGAATCGGTAATCATCACCGAGATTACATAATATGTTCCATCGGGGATTCCTGTAATTACATAGCTCCCCGGAGATGACAACTGGCCCATCTGTGACATCCTTGTGCGGAGGGTGGAATCTGCAAATACCACCACGTAGATTTGTCCGGAAGATGAACCGGTGTACGAAATAGTTCCGGACAGAGTCGCTGCATTGGCTCCTCCAGAAACGGAAGCAGCCAAAACAAAAATCAGAATCCATATTGAGAGGGTTTTCATATTCATTTTCCTTTTTGGGAGGAAGGGGGATTATGGCTGGATGCATTTATTCTCTGTTCCAGATTTTCACACAATCCGCCGTCCAATTCACATTTGTTCACTGTGTGACATCTGACCTTGTAAAACACTGAAACCTCCATCATCAAGGTTCGAATCAGGAGGTTTCAAAATATTTTTCTCTCCTGATTTCCGGACTGCCTTGACGAACACGCCGGATCCAAGAGAGAAAAAGTTGTTACGCTACGTATAATGCAAAAATCATGCCCTTCAAAAATGGGACATTCTGAACTCCATCCAAGGCATCAGCTATTGGAAATAAGACTTTCGTCGTCTTGTTTCCTGCGCTGAGGAAATGAAACACGTTCACACTAGCTTAATTTCTCAAGTTCTCAAAGACAAATCTGGTCGGTGAGACTGGTACTTACGAGAGCCGAGGGCGCTAACAGCAACGAGTCTCCGGATGCCGACTTCCTGCGTGAGACGCAAACTTACATCAACTCAAACCACGGGTCTGCCGGGATTAGAAGCCGGCGGCGCCGGAGACAATCTCTTCCTCTCTGCTTGCCAAGTGTCTGAATGAAAATGCGCAACCAGGCGACAGCATGTCCTCGGAGGAGGGCACGACCACTGTCTACTCGCCCCGCTTATCGTACAACCCGTTTGAGGTGAACTTCGATGTCAAGGATTCACCATCCCTGATTGTGTTCTGCATCTCCCTCACTTCCGATTC
>CAYLMV010000356.1:0-1696 GCA_964384415.1 uncultured Chitinophagaceae bacterium
GTTTCGAGTTGCTGTCGTTTAACCAACAACGCTGTATCTATCGTTTCACATCTCGCATCTAGATATGAAACAATCTGTCTCTGTTCCACTAATGGTGGAAATGGTATCCGCGTTTGCCAGAGATCATTTGGATTGATCCGTCGATGTGAATTTGTTACGGAAGTCTGAAAACATGTCATATATTCAGCAAATACTGTTGAACCAATCAGATAAGCGATATATCCTTTATCCACATTGCCGGAGTGCCACTCCACCAGTGGAATAAATTCGGTGGATGCGACCTTCACCATGTCATTATGAGGAACGAGCCAGACTCGTGGCTTATGGCAATTGAGTTTCGAATAAAGAATCTCGCCTCCCCTTAGCAAGGTTTTGTTACTAGCGATAGTTGCGCCCACTTCAGTGGCTGGCTCACCACTCTCGTCGAAATTTGGGATGGAGTAATGCTGCACTTCCAAGCTGGCAAGCTGTTCAATCGAAATTGAACCGGTGTTGTCTCGAAAGATCGATTTCAACCGCGCTTGCGTCCAACCTTGGGGTGTTGTTCCTAACCACTCAATTATCGGTTGTTGAAATGGCTTCATGAATTACTAGCGAGTCCTTTCAATTTTTCCTCCGCATCTTTTTCAAGTTGCCAAAATTGCTCTAACAGTTCTTTCGCAGGTGTGGGAGCCTGGTATCGATAAAAGTATTTATTTGGCAATATTTCATACCCGAGTTGTGGGCTGTCCTTCCATCGTATAATTGGTTTTGCGATTTCTCTTTTCAAGAATTCTTCTATGTTCTCTCCGTTTGGAATGTATTCGTCGTCTTCTACATAATGTCTATGCGTCCATTCAACAGAAACAATTTCATCCACATCCGCAAATGTCGTTTTGAATTTCTTTGAAGCATCATCCTTTGGTTTCAGAGCTAATTCAATAACCTTTACTTCTTCGCCGACTTTGACTTTTGCACTGAACACTAAATCACTCTCATAGTAATCCAATTCCTTGGCGACATTGGCTGCTGAGAAAGTCTTCTTGTAGGTCTCTGCGATAACAGCCGGATTGTCATTTTCATCTGTCTGCCAGAAAACGACATTGACCTTATGAAAGGCGAAGTCAAGTGTTTGAAATATCTTCACACATTCATCGTTATAATCTTTGGACCAGCCCTTCTGGTAATGAGTTTCGATCCATTGCCGATGAGCATCAGTGATCCGGTTCCGTTTATTCCCAAACGACTTTGGTTCCTTCTCAAATTGTTTGCGGGCATCAATAAGCATTACGCGCCCTTTGTGGCTAGCCGGTTTATCATTTCGTAGCAACCAGATATAAGTAAAGATCCCTGTATTGTAGAATAGCTGATCAGGAAGCATGATAATCGCATCAAGCCAATCGTTCTCAAGAATCCAACGTCTGATTTCGCTTTCTCCTGAACCACAATCGCCATTGGATAGTGGTGAGCCGTTGAAAATAATGGCAATGCGACTACCTCCGTCACTTGGGGGAATCATCTTTACAAGCATCGTTTGGAGAAATAGAAGCGCACCGTCATTAGAACGAGGCATACCAGCTTGATATCGTGTCGTCTCAAACTTTCTTGCTTCCGCTTCATATCCATCTTTACCACCCCAAGTAACGCCAAATGGCGGATTGCTCAGCATTCGATTAAATTTGAATTTTGTTTCAGGCCATTGATCCCCAGTTTCTTT
>CAYLMV010000357.1:0-1686 GCA_964384415.1 uncultured Chitinophagaceae bacterium
TCCGCGCAATGAACTACATGGAAGTAGCTCTTCGCCGCCGCAGCTTATTTATCCCGCTGCTTTTTAGCGGGAGCTCCGGTCCGTTAGGCGGGCAAGATTGGCATTTGTCTAGAAAAATCAAGACCTTTAAATAAAGCCTATAGGATTAAGCAGTGCAGTACAATTTTGAATGGGATCCAACAAAGGCCAAATCCAACGTTCGCAAGCACAAAATCAACTTTGAACGAGCATCAGAGATATTCCTCGATCCACTTATGGTATCTGTTTTTGACGAACCTCATAGTGCCGATGAAGACAGATGGATAACACTTGGAAAAGATCGTAATAATGTTACTATTGTCGTGGTACACACTTTTCGAGAAATAGACTCAGACAACTCTTCAATTCGAATAATTTCGGCACGTCGAGCAACTAAATCGGAAGATAAACAGTACAATCTAAGGTGAATAATGAAAAAGGAATATGATTTTTCGAACGGGGTGAGGGGAAAATTTTATCGCGAAGGTGTCCGTTTGAATCTTCCTATATACCTTGATAAGGACATTGCTGATTTTGTTCAGAAGGTTGCAAAGCAGAAGAAGATAGATTCACAAACTGTCGTTAATAAAATGTTGCGGGGAAATAAAGAAATCATCCAAGCTTTGCAGTAATTCTATTCCTTTCTTTTTTGCCCGCCTAACCAGTCGCTCAAGCTGACGGAAATAGCCGTCGACGATCTCGCCGCGCGATGTTTGACAATCTTAGAATATTTGATTATTGCGTCCGCGCAGCGAACTGCATAAGACTTGCTGTTCGCCGCCGCAGCTTAGCCGCGGTCCGTTAGGTGGCGCGGTCAGCATTCGACGACAATCTTGGGAAAGCCCATTGATGAAATCAACTCTTCAAATAGTAGCTTTGATCTTGACAATTCACAATGCTTCACCGGCAGATACAAATGGCACTTACGGTGTGAAGGCAGGGATGAATGTAGCTTCTTCCGGTGAGCTCAATACTCTTTCTACAGCTTCACCAATTACCTCCTTCACTGGAGGCCTCTTTGCAGAGTACCAACTCTCGAATTGTCTCGCAGTTGAGCCGGAACTGCTCTTTACCAGAAAGGGATCACACATCTTTCTCGAGGGCTTAATTGTTAAATCTGTCTATGGTACATCCATCACACAGACGTTGGACTACTTGGAAGTTCCTATTCTAGTGAAGTTACAATTTGCTGTATCTGATCACTCCTTGGAAGCGTACGTTGGTCCCTCAATCGCATGGCTGATGGCCGCCTCGCAACACATCGACGGATGGGACCCTTCCACTGATTATGACTTCACCCAACAAGCGAAACCGATAGATTTGGGAATCGTCGCTGGCTGCGGCATCACTCTCTTCACTTCACCGATCAATCTTTCACTTGACCTGCGTATCGAACAAGGCGTAAGAGAGGTTCCAAAGAGAGACCGTCGCACATTCAACCGTGTCTTGGCAGCATTTGTTGCAATTTCAATTTAAGCCGTAGAACGGATCTGCGCGCCACCTAACCAGTCGCTCAAGCTGACGGAAATAGCCGTCGACGATTTCGCCTCGCGACAGTACGCCGAAAATGATATGATCAGCAGATACGTCCGCGCAATGAACTACATGGAACCGGCTGTTCGCCGCCGCAGCTTAGCTCCGGTCCGTTAGGCCGCCGCCCATACAAGT
>CAYLMV010000358.1:0-1683 GCA_964384415.1 uncultured Chitinophagaceae bacterium
AATCTCCTTGCTGGCACAAATGATGGAGGCGTCTTCCTTTCGACAAATAATGGCGCCAGTTGGACAAATCCGAACAAGTCGGGCAGTCGCACAAACTGTTTGGCAGTCTCTGGCACCAACATCTTTGCTGGCACAAGTGACGGCATTTTTCGGTCAACCGACAGTGGAACAAACTGGACTATGGTGACACCTTTATCGACTATACCTGAGGTGATCTCCCTCACTTTCTCAGGCACTAAACTTTTTGCCGGCACTAACGGCATTTGTCTTTCAACAGACAATGGGGTCAATTGGACAGTGGCTGATTCCGGCATATCAGTTTACTCCCTATTCGTTTCAGGGGGGAAAATCTTCGCCGGGACTTGGGTCGCCGGAATTATTGTGTCGACCAATGACGGCACAAGCTGGAGCGAAGTCGATTACACTGATGTCAATGTCAATGCTCTTGCCGTGTCGGGGACCTACATTCTTGCCGGCACCCAGAAAGGTATTTTCCTTTCAACAAATGGCGGCAAGAACTGGACACTCAACAATTCGGGGATGCCAACCAACGCATTCATCTCCTCATTTGCTCTCTCCGGCGGAAATTTGTTTGCGGGCGGTCTTGGACTTTATCTTTCCACAAACAGCGGTTTCACCTGGACACAGCCCGGTTCGACGTCATTTCCGATTGCCAGGCTTGCCGTTTTAGGTTCCGATCTTTTTGCAGGATCATTGAGCGGCATCTATCGATCAACCGATAATGGCATTAGCTGGACGGCCGATGACTCAGGCTCAACATTGCTGCCAGAGCTTGACGTCTGGTCATTCGCGATTTCCGGAAAGAACATTTACGCCGGGACGGATGGCGGCTACGTTTATCTGTCTACGGACAATGGCGGAAGCTGGCGGGTCGTTCTAACAGGCGGCGCGTTTTACGCTCTCACCGTGTCGGGTGCGGATATCTTCGCGGCCTGCACCGCGCACTCAGGGGGTACACACATCTATCTTTCAACAGACAACGGTGCAAGCTGGACGGTGAGCGATTCAGGACTAGCCGGCGTTTCTGTTCATTCCTTTGTTGTTTCAGGGGACAATATTTTTGCGGGGACAGATGGTGCAGGTATTTACATCTCGGCCAATCATGGCACTAATTGGAGAGCAGTTAATTCGGGTTTGCAGGAAGAACTTGTCTTCAATGATCTTATCTGTTCAGGAACGGATCTCTTTGCCGCAACAAGCGCGGGTGTCTGGAGGCGGCCGATCAGCGAAATGACAAATGTAAAGACAAGTCACGTTGAGATACCAACAACATTTTCCCTTTTGCAGAACTATCCCAATCCCTTCAATCCGGCTACAACTATTTCTTTCAATCTTTCATCAAAGGTTTTCGTTTCGGTGATGGTGTTTGATATTGTTGGAAGAGAAGTTGCAACCATTGTCTCTGAAGAAATGCGGGCAGGTCAATACTCGCGGCAATGGGATGCATCAAAGCAGTCGAGCGGGGTTTATTTTTGCCGTTTACAAGCCGGCGCATTCACAGAAACAAAGAAACTTGTTTTGCTTAAGTGAGGCAATTGCAGCCTGACCAGTCGATCGCCGCTGAGAAGCGCGGTCCGTTAGGCGGCACAACAGCATTCTTTATCAACCCTGAGCGTTAATTCAGATTTGAAGCCGTTTCCCGTCGTTACTCCGTTAGAATTC
>CAYLMV010000359.1:0-1675 GCA_964384415.1 uncultured Chitinophagaceae bacterium
GTTTGACGATCTGGTGAGCGGTTATACATTTCGATAAAAGGTAAGGTCTATGAAGCGGACAGCAATGGAAATACGACGTCAAGCTGTGCTGATTGAACCGGATGTATCGCGGGTTATTATCAAACCATTTATTCCTGCATCCCCGCTGAGTCCCGGCTATACGGCGAGAATGAAGCGGCTCGTACAACGGGTGGTGAAACTGAGCGATCAGGAAGCTCAGGAGACTCTCGACAAAGTCTTTATTGAATTCCGGGATCGCCACCGTGATCTCGAAAGAGCATTCGTGTCTGGCTACGAGCGTGTGAAAAGTTTTCTGCCGGCGGGCCGTGAACTGTCAAAAGCAAAACGTCTGCTTGTCGGCTCGTATTTTACCTGTGAATACTCGCTGGAAGCTGCCGCTCTCTTCAATCCTTCCATTGTTCCGCATTATGACCAGCGCGGGCTCGAATCCGGCGCGCTCCGTTTCATTATGAGTTTGCGCGCGACGGGAGAAGGTCATATTTCCTCTATCGAATTTCGCACGGGAATTATCGACAAAAAGGGCGTGGTCTCGTTCGATGCAGCGGGCAAATTTGTTACAACTCCCACAGTAAATCCGGATCCGCTCTACACCGCATCGGCGTTCTTCGCCAAGCTCCAGGAGGAAGACCGCCGCAGCGCCTTCACGAAAACGATAGTCAAATCCCTCCCGGCAAAATTCACTCGGTCTCAACTGGCCAAAAAACTGGCGGGCGGGAATAAACCAAACACCAAAGCCTCGACAGCCCAACGACGCTCTATCGACCAGCTTGAATCGCTGCTCGAGCTTAACTATGAAATGGATTTTTCGGACCAGTCGCCCCTTTCGGAGCGCGCGATTTTTCCCGTTTCCTCGTACGAAGTCAATGGAATTGAAGATGCTCGATTTGTGCGGTTCACCGACGATGGAGGTGCCGCCACCTATTATGCCACTTACACGGCGTACAACGGGAAAACCATCATGCCGTTGCTTCTGGAGACAATCGATTTTTGTTCTTTCCGCGTCAACTCACTCAGCGGGGATGCGGCAAAGAACAAAGGGATGGCGCTCTTCCCTCGGAAAATAAAAGGCAGGTATGCGATGGTGTCAAGGCATGACGCCGAGAACCTGTACATCGCGTTTTCGGACAATATGTATCAATGGGCGAACCCTTCGCCGCTGATTCAGCCGGCTTCCTCCTGGGAATTCACCCAGATAGGGAACTGCGGTTCCCCGATCGAAACGGAAAAGGGATGGCTTTTGCTCACGCATGGCGTCGGCCCGGTCAGGAAGTATTCCATAGGAGCAGTCCTTCTCGATCTTCAAAACCCGGCGAAGGTCATCGGGAGGCTCAAGACTCCGCTCATAGCCCCCGATAGCACTGAACGTGAGGGCTATGTGCCGAATGTTGTCTATACCTGCGGGGCGATTGCGCATAACGGATCATTGATCATACCGTATGCGATGTCCGATCGTGCAACTCGCATCGCAAGCGTTTCCGTGGATGAACTTCTGGAGAATATGCAGTAGGCTCATTTTCTGGCAACAAAGGAACCAACGTCGCCGTTCGCGCTTGTCGATGGCCTGAGTGACGCGTCTATAACGAATGGGCGAAATTGAAAATCACCCAAGTCTCTCGGCGCGCGGGCTTTCACAAACAGGACTTGGTCTGTGGGC
>CAYLMV010000360.1:0-1664 GCA_964384415.1 uncultured Chitinophagaceae bacterium
GGTGAGAAAGATTCTTATCGGCGGCAGCAAGAAGATGATCGTTTACGACGACATGGAACCGAGCGAGAAGGTGAAAGTCTACAACAAGGGAGTCGACATCCAGTCGGAAGAAATGGTCCACCGCGCCCTTGTGCAGTATCGGATGGGAGATATGTACGCTCCGCAATTAGATGAAAAGGAAGCCCTCACGCTCCTTTGTGAAGACTATATCTCGAGCATCATCAGCGACCGTCATCCCGAGGCAGACGGCGTGGCCGGTTACAACGTCGTCCGGATCCTCGAAGCCGCGCAGCGATCGATCAAGAACCGGGGAGAGTCGGTGGCGATTGGGTAAAAGATAAGAGATAAGAGATAAGAAAAGAGAAATAAAAGATAAGGGTGAAGAAATAAGGAACAAGAGAGATGAGATAGGCAGAGTGATCTGACCAGAGACTATGGACCACGGACTATGGACCATGAACCACGGACTTTGGACTAAGGACGGCTAACCAAGCACTACGAACCAAGACCTACAAACCCCGAACAACGAACTACGAACCAACCCCCGAATGGACCTGAAGAAAATCTCCCCCGATGTCAAGCTCGGAAAGAACGTGAAGATTTTCGATTTCACGAATCTGTACGGGTGTGAAATCGGCGACAATTCGAAGATCGGGACGTTCGTGGAGATCCAGAAGAACGCGAAGATCGGGAAGAATGTGAAGATCTCGACGCACACGTTTATCTGCGAGGGGGTCACGATAGAGGACAACGTATTTGTCGGCCACGGCGTTATCTTCATCAACGACAAATATCCCAGGGCTACCAATGATGACGGAGAACTTCAGACGGAGAGTGATTGGAAAGTGGTTCCTACGCTTGTGAAAAAAGGGGCCTCCATCGGGTCCGGTTCTACGATCCTCTGCGGCGTGACGATCGGCGAAAAAGCGATCGTCGGCGCAGGATCCGTTGTGACAAAGGACGTTCCGGCTAATTCGGTCGTTATGGGAATCCCGGCGAGGATTAAGAGATAAGAGAGAAGAGAAAAGAGAAAAGAACAGAAAAAGAGGAACAGTCGCACTTAGTCGTTCTTCACTGCCCCCAGATACTCTGCGCAATTGATCCAATAGGTAGCTTCCCTTTTGCTTTCCCCCGTATGGCGAACCTGTTCTTTCTATGACTCACAAATGCTGGTCATTGCGAGTCCCGATGCTTTTTATCGGGACGAAGCAATCCTCTTGTTTCAAAAGGAGATTGTCCCGTTGTACAGGATGCCGTGAAGCGGCACTTCGTCCCCCGACATAGAGCGTCGGGGTCCTCGCGATGACTTTTTTTGAAGATGCCCCGCTACCGGAGAATGCCGTGGCTTGCTTTTCACCCAGCGTTTGGGCTATCTTGCCATAACGATCTTTCCCTCTGATACCTAGAATATACCCAGTCCATTAGTGCAGAATCATCCCTGCAGAACCAGATTTGATACTGTCCGGGCGAAAATCGCAGACGTGAGCCGGTGTAGTTTGTTCATGATCACCGTTATCTGTCTCATCGCATTCTCATGCTCCGAAGTCCGCGCCCAGGATCGCTACGGAACGATCGTCGGTACAGTGCTCGATGCTGCGACAAACGATTCTATCCCCTTAGCGACCGTCATTGTTACCGGCTCCACTCTCGGCGCTGCGACGGGA
>CAYLMV010000361.1:0-1659 GCA_964384415.1 uncultured Chitinophagaceae bacterium
ATTCAAGTTCCTGTTCCCGCAATCTACGAGCAAAACCGAATCGTGGCAGAGTTGGACGGGTTACAGGGAGAGGTTGATGCACTGAAGCAATTGCAGCAAGAGACATCAAAGCAATTGAATGCGCTGCTGCCATCAATTCTGGATAAAGCCTTTAAGGGGGAGCTTTGAAATAGAGGCGTAAGACCTAATGATCAAATGTTCATCGCGTTCACCTCGGATCCTCACCAAGACATAGTAAACTTGGAATCACATGAAAAATCTTGTTGATGCTCATCTCGAACGAATTCCTGGCAATGTCTTTGTAAAGTTTCAGGAATCGATCAAACGCCTTGTCAGTAAGCAGCACGGAGTTTACGCTCTCTACAAGGGAGACAAATTGTATTACGTGGGACTCGCAAAGAATTTGAAGTCGAGGATCCAACAACATCTCAAAGACCAACATAAGAGCAAGTGGGACATGTTCAGCCTGTTCCTGGTTAGAGATGTCGAACATCTGAAAGAACTGGAGACTCTTGTGTTGCACATTGCGCATCCGAAGGGGAACACGCAGGCGGGAAGATTTGCCCGCTCCGCTAACCTTAAACCTAGGCTAAAACGCTTGCTGCATGAGGACGTTCAGACAATCTTTAGCGGCAAAGCCCTCCGCCCGTCTAAAACAAAGAAGCCATCATCGCGAAAAGGTCAGGTTTCAATCGAGCCTCCGCTTAAAGGCCTGTTGCCGGAAGGATCGCACATCAAGTCAACCTACAAAGGTCGCCAGACAGAGGGAGAGGTCGACGCTGAAGGGAGAATTATGCTGAACGGAAAATCTTTCAACTCTCCATCCACGGCTGCTTCTTCTGTAACCAACCGCGCTATGAATGGCTGGACGTTTTGGAAGTTCCAGGATCCGAACGGGCAATGGGTATTGATAGACACGCTGAGGAAGAAGAAATCAGCTCAAGTCCGATAGGCACTTATGAAGCTACAATACCTTGGTGACGCACGCGATGCTTTCAAATGGGATCTTATGCATTGGATCTGCACGAAGTCGTCACCTCGGTTCGACCAGTTGGTTTATGTTCCAATGCTAACCCCCGACAAGAAAGAGACGAACGAAGGGAAAACACCGGACGATTGGTTTGACTGTCGAGCCTTCATTCGCCCTTTCGTTGTTTCACTAAGAGAAGAACCTCGCTCGTTAGAACGAATATCGGCACTGGGATCCGTCAAAACAGAACACGCCGCCATTTTATGTTTCGCTCTTCGCTCCCTCGAGATATGTTGAGTCAGGCAATAAGCGGGTTGCCTATTGGGGAGGGTTCGAGCCAGAAGAATATGAAAACTCCCTTGTATTCTTTGACCCCGACACCGGTTTTGAAACAAAGACACAGCACGGAACGAAGTGGATCCACCACACTGAGGTAAAACGCATTCTTTCCCGGATACCAAAAACATCAGTTGTCATCGTATATCAGCACCGCCCGCGCCGAACATGGAATGACATATTTGCTGATCTGAGAAAGAGTTTAGACTATGCACACACCGCTGTTGCGGCCCATGAGGGAAATCTTGCATTTGTTGCAATGGCCGGAAACGCATCTGCTGGGAGGCGAATTATTACCGCAATCGAAAACTACGTCAAAGAACACGGCGTTGTGCGTCAAGAGGTGCTCAGGA
>CAYLMV010000362.1:0-1623 GCA_964384415.1 uncultured Chitinophagaceae bacterium
ATGAACCACATGGAACTGGCTGTTCGCCGCCGCAGCTTAGCTCCGGTCCGTTAGGGCGCAATTGCAATTTGCCGTTTCCGAAATGAGGTGCAAATGAAAACCATTCCCCTTTTAACGCTTCTTTTCCTGTTCACGCAAGTAAGTTCAATACGCGCCCAATGGGTTCAAACCAATGGCCCCAACGAACCTTATATTACCCATTTATTAGCGATCCCAAATGCGATCGGCGGTACAAACCTTTTCGCCAGCACTCGTGGTGGATCTCTGTCACCCGATTCGGTGGGCGGCGTCTTTCTTTCGACCAACAATGGCGCAAGCTGGACATCAGTCAATACCGGTATTACAAGACGCTATATTTTATCTCTGGCAGCTTCAGAAACGACTCTTTTTCTTGGAACTCTTGGAGCCAGACACGGTCTCTATCGATCGAGTAACAAGGGGACGACTTGGACTATCTCCGATTCCGGACTCTCGGGCGGTAATGTATGGGCTATTGCCGCGACCCAAGACTCAATAGGCAAGACCACCCTCCTAGCAGCAACAGACTTTGATGTCTGTCGTTCTACCAACAATGGCACAAACTGGACGCAAGGGAGTCCGGGCCTCACGGAACCATATCAAGGCGGCTATTTTCCTCCTGTTAATGATTTTGCTGCCTCAGGAACAAATGTCTTTGCCGCAACGCAGGATGGGGTTTATCTTTCCACTAATAATGGTGCAAGCTGGACTTTTCGCGATTCAATGATGACGTACAATCAGGTCTATACCATTGTAGTTAGTCGCGATGGCTCAACCGTGTTTGCCGGGACCAATGGCAACGGCATGTTTCGATCAACTAACAACGGTACGAGCTGGTCTGTAATTGATTCAGGTATGCCGAAATCCTATTACGCCGTCACTTCATTTTCCTTTTCGGACACAAATCTCTTTGCCGGCACCACAGCTGGTGTTTTTCTGTCCACCGACAAGGGCACAAGCTGGGAAGCAGTCAATGACGGCTTCACGAATAACTATGCAAGTTCCATTGTTGTCTGTGGCACGAATCTCTTTGCGGCTTCGGGGAGCAACGTATGGCGTAGGCCACTGTCGGAGATGATCACGTCCGTGGCAAGTCATCCAGTTAACTTGTTGACACATTTCTCTCTTTCACAGAATTATCCCAATCCGTTCAATCCAACAACTATGATTTCATTTTTTCTTCCAATTCGATCTTTCACATCATTAAAGGTTTTTGATATCTTAGGGAGAGAGGTATCAACTCTGGTCTCTGGAGAATTGATGGCAGGACCTCACACGCAGCAATGGAACGCCGAACACATGTCGAGCGGCCTATATTTTTATCGATTGCAGGCAGGTAGCTTTAGCGCGACAAAGAAACTTTTATTATTGAAATAATCTGGCAATTGCGCCCTAACCAGTCGCTCAAGCTGACGGAAATAGCCGTCGACGAATTCGCCGCGCGGCAGTACGCCGAGAATGATATGAGCAACAGATACGTCCGCGCAACTGACTACATGGAACTGGCTGTTCGCCGCCGCAGCTTATTTATCCCGCTGCTTTTTAGCGGGAGCTCCGGTCCGTTAGGGCGCACTACGCAAACATTCCACTATAAATTGGGAGTAA
>CAYLMV010000363.1:0-1621 GCA_964384415.1 uncultured Chitinophagaceae bacterium
CGGGGCGCGACGTATATTCATAAATACGGTGGGTATACGGTGTGCTACCTAACCTGCTTTCACAGATTCTGCGGGAAGATAGTCCGTTCCCATACGGCTTTCACGTAGTGCGTCTGAAATGCGCTGGCGGTGGTGTCCATCCCCTTGTTCCTTCCGTAAAGCCCCTTTACTGCACGCCCCGACGTCATAATATCGGTCGTTTGGCCGTTCGATTCAAATGAAATCCAGACCTTGATCGATTTAATTCCGCTCACATTCAGCGCCGGCGCGATAACCGCTCCCGTTAAGTTAAAGTAAGTGAATGCCAGCGAATCCACGTCGCGAGCCAACTCAAAAGGGGTTCCTCCATTTCTCACTCGGAAGAGGCTTTTGCGGTCGGTTCCCGCATAAGCGGAACCGAGGTAGTAATACATCGACTCCGAAGTGCTATCACTGTTGAAGTCGCCGTAGAACTTTACTGCTTGCGCCTGAGCGATCGGAAACACTTTTGAGGTCGTCGGTCCATAGCCAGCCATCCGCAAATCGTCAGTCAAGATCTCCATCGGAATTACGGTTTTTTGTTTCACAGCAGCATAAATGGTTTTCTCATAGAGTGCATTCTGCAGATTGACAGTAAGATAGAGGAACGTGAGCATGATCGCCCCGCGAACGATCATCGATCCTATCAAATCCAGCATTACGCTCATTAGTATGTCGCAATCGCGCTGAAAACAAGGGGCTTGGGAAGATAAAGCGAATTAGTAACAGTGACGTCAATCCTCTTATAATAAGTCTCCGAACTGGATGCAGTACCAGGATTCGCTTTGCTAACATAATAAACGTTCACAGTCAATCGATACCCGGTAAGACTTCCGGAACTTGCAGCTCGGATGTACTTAACAGCGCCCACTCCAACATAATCATCTACATCATCAAACCAATTCGAGTTATCCCCGCGCACGGATCCATAGTTAGTCTTAAGTGGTGTAAGGCTATCGGGAGTTCCGCCGGGCATAACGTTGGCAAGCGCTGTGGCATTTGTTCCCATACTTGATGGATCATCAAATGCCGTAGGAGTTGAGGGCCAAGGCCATCGGAGGCTCGCGTTTACGTTAGAATGGGTATATGGCCCCGTAACATTTCCTGATGCATCCGTTGTTACTTGCGAATCAAATTTCTTACTCAGAATCTCAGTCAATAAAGAGTTCGCCAGGTTCGTGGCCCCCTCCACCGCCTCCAACTGCAACGTTGATTTACTTCTCTCGATGATCATCTTATTCGCAGTCAACACAGCAAGGGTCAATAAGGCAAAGAACGCTGTCGATATCATTGTCTGTCCGAGGCTCATCGGAACTCCTCACGACAAATGAAAGCGGGCACACTGGCCCCTTCGGGCAGGAGTAATCTGAGGATTTTGGCGAAAAATACAGTGAGATAAATCACAAAAATGCGGATTACGGTATATATGGGACAAGGGCAGTTATCATGTCACGACATCTCTCTCGTGATCCATGACTCCAAACCAATAATAATTCATTCTTGACGTCGTCGAAACGGTCATGGCATAACTCGATCAATCATCCTCAGCGGTGACAGCAGCGACTTCATCCAGGGTTGTAATTCCCCTGGTGAGAAGTCCCAG
>CAYLMV010000364.1:0-1618 GCA_964384415.1 uncultured Chitinophagaceae bacterium
CAAGGCTGGCGGGCTTTGTCTGTACTCGGCATGGAGCCGTCGCAGAAATAGCTGCCGTTCGGGAATTCATGGGAATACCATAGAAGACGAGAATTGTTGAGAGCACTCATCCCGCTTTCGTATCATGCTGTGAATGAACTTTTATTGATCTGCACACCGGCCCGTATGGTTTCCTACGTTCACGATTGAGATGATCGCACAGGGCCGGGGAGCTGTCGGATAATATTCCGCAGTATCAACTCGCTCTGCAAAAAATGCTTTCCCAGAAATGGCAGAATGGAACCCTTTCATTTTCTTCTCGGTTCTTATCTGGAATTCCACATGTTTGATAATTCGGAGATAAGCTTGTTGATCAACCGTTTGTCACTTTCGATGCGAACATCGTTGCGTGCGATTCCCATTATTGCAATCCTTAATTCGATTCTCCTTTCTCCGATTCCCGCGCAGGTCCAATCCTCGACAAGCAGCATTACGGGCACCGTTATCAATTCAGCCACTCGTGATCCGATCGTTGGTGTGTCGGTTTCGATTGTCGGAACGTCCCTTGGAGCGGCGACGGACGTCGTCGGGAAGTTCACAATTTCCGGAGTTCCCGTGGGGAGATGCCAGGTGCGGGTGAGCGGGGTTGGCTTCCAACCTATGCTCAAAACCGATGTCATCGTCAATGCCGGAAAGCCCACGCCCCTTCTTTTTGAATTAATGCAGGCGATGATCGAGTTCGAAGGGGTGACCGTTACGACCGAGTACTTCCCCAAAGACGTCGACAATCCCGTGAGCGTTCAGACTCTCGGTGCGGAAGATATCAGGCGCTTGCCGGGCGGCTACGAGGACGTTGTTCGCGCGGTCTCAATTCTCCCGGGCGTCGCGCAGGTGCAAGCCGGACGCAATGATCTGATCGTACGGGGAGGTGCTCCATCCGAAAACCTGTATGTGGTCGACAATATCGAAGTAGAAAACATAAATCATTTTGGAACTCAGGGGGCCAGCGGCGGCCCTCTCAGCTATATCAACCTCGACTTCGTTGACCATACAGATTTTTCAAGCGGCGGTTTTGGGGCACGATACGGAGACAGGCTCTCTTCGGTGCTTACCATTGCTCTTAAAGACGGCCGGACTGACCGCTTGGGGGGAAAGGCGACAATTTCTGCTTCGCAATTCGGCCTGAACCTGGAAGGGCCGCTCAGCGCCGATAACGGGTCGTTTCTTTTCTCCGCGCGAAGAAGCTATCTCGATTTTCTTTTCAAAGCTCTCGGAGCAAATTTCATTCCCGAGTATTGGGATTTCAACGCGAAGGCAGACTACCGGTTGAGTCCCCGGGATCAATTGTCGTTTCTTGGCATCGGAGCGATTGACTACGTCTCGCAGGCCAACTCCACTCCCGATGAGCGGTATCAGAATTCTCAGGTGCTTTTCAGCGATGAGAATCAGGCAGTCGGAGGCGTTACTCTCAAGCACACCTTCGAAAATGGCTTTGCGACGCTGACGTACGGAACCGCCTATGCTGGCTACGATACAAAACAGAAGGATTCTCTCCTGAATCCGATCTTCAGCACGACATCGTTCCAGTATGATAATTCCCTCAAGGCCGACGGGCTTCTCCAGCTCTCCAAAGAAACCG
>CAYLMV010000365.1:0-1597 GCA_964384415.1 uncultured Chitinophagaceae bacterium
GGGTAATCAGCATTTTCGTTTCGATGGACAGCATGATCGGAAAAGATTTCGAACATGGGCTGATCAACCTGAAGAATCTAGCTGAAAAGTGATCGCAGTTGACAGGGGGCTATGTTCCGTCCGCATGCCGATGATCACCATGGCAAATTCGTAAGGCGTGTCTTCAAAACAGCCGAAGAGCGTGATCTCTTTGTCAAAATATAGACCTGTCGAGCGATTAGAACAGACTATGGACAAGATCGCAGAGCATGTTGGGGAAAAGTAAGAGAGAATATGTTGGCAACAATGCTGTCGGTCTAATTGTGGAGGAGGTAACACACCGATGAACCCGATTATCGTTGAACGAGTCTTAGATGCTCCGGCCGAGGTGATATGGAAGGCGCTCACGGACAAGAATGAGATGAAGCTATGGTATTTCGACCTCAAAGAGTTCAAGCCCGAAGTGGGATTTGAATTTCAGTTTCTTGGAGGGTCTGAAAAGAAACAGTATTTGCATCTCTGCAAAGTCGTTGAGGTGATTGTCCGAAAGAAGCTCAGCTACAGTTGGCGTTATGAAGGTTATGAGGGGATGTCAATTGTTACTTTTGAGTTGTTTGAAGAGATGGGGAAGACCAGAGTTCGGTTAACCCATAGCGGCGTGGAGACGTTTCCTAAGAATGAGCCCGATTTCGCCAGAACAAGTTTCGAGGAGGGATGGACCTACATCATAGGGACATCATTGCAAGGATATGCAGAGAAGTCTTAACTACACGTTGAGGGGAAGTTTCGATGAGGAAACTATATATCTCTGAGATGATTACGATAGACGGCTTTTTTGAAGGGCCGAACAAGGAGATAGACCGGCATAATGTCGATGCAGAATTCAATGAATATGCAATCGACCAATTGGATCGGACAGGGCTGCTGGTATTCGGCCGCGTCGCCTATGAACTCATGGCAAGCTATTGGCCGACGGAGTTGGCAAAGACTGATGACCCGATGGTCGCACGAATGATGAATGAAATTCCCAAGATTGTCGTCTCAAACTCTCTCGCCGAAGCCTCGTGGAGTAACACGAGAGTCATCAGAGAGAATATTGGCGATGAGATTCTAAAACTAAAGCAAGAGCCCGGAAAAGATATTGGAATCTTTGGCAGTTCACGGCTGGCGGCAACGCTTCTTGAAATTGGATTAATTGACGAAGTTCGGATGTTCATCGCTCCCGTTGTTCTGGGGAAGGGAAATCCTTTATTTCCAGCGAGATCGGGAAGGATTGACTTCAAATTATTGAGAACAGAGAAGTTTCGGTCGGGAAATGTTCTGTTGTGTTATCAACCGGTTAATAAGCCTCACTCCAGCACGCCCTGACGTGCATGAGCAGCTCCGTCACGCTTGACAGATTCTCTTTGGAAGAGAGGAAACCGCTAGAAGTCAAAGAGAATCCACGGGGAAGTGGACAGGGCCAGAATCACGAAGTTCCCGCGAGGTCGAAGACCGAAACGGGAGAACTGGCGACACACGCATCAGATCAAAGGGGAAGTGGACAGGGCCAGAATCACGAAGTTCCCGCGAGGTCGAAGACCGAAACGGGAGAACTGGCGACGCACGGCTTTTCAGG
>CAYLMV010000366.1:0-1597 GCA_964384415.1 uncultured Chitinophagaceae bacterium
GTGCGCCCTAACGGACCGGAGCTAAGCTGCGGCGGCGAACAGCCAGTTCCATGTATTCTGTTGCGCGGACGTATCTGTTGATCATATCATTCTCAGCGAACTGTCGCGCGGCGAATTCGTCGACGGCAAGTTCCGTCAGCTTGAGCGACTGGTTAGGCAGTTTATTTAAGCAATACCATTTTCCTGTTTATTAAAGAGTGCCCTGCTTGAAATTGATAAAAATAAACGCCCGACCCTAGGTTTGATCCGTTGAAAAGCACCTGATGAGTTCCTTTTGGCTGCATTTGATCCACTAAGGTTTCGACTTTGTTGCCCAATACGTCGTATACAGTTAGTCTTACCGCTTCATTCTGATCGAGATTATAAACAATGGTAGTTGATGGATTAAAAGGGTTAGGGTAGTTTTGTTCGAGACTAAATGTCACTTCAATAATTCCATGATTTGCGACTGATGTAATTTGAGAGACTTTGCTCACTGTTCGATAAATTGTGTTGTTACAAACGGCAAACGCATACCCATCCGAGTTAATCGTCAACAAAGCCTTGTAGTCTCCAGGCAACCCGCTATTCATGTCGGTCCATTGGCCGCCCTCGTTGGTACTGTAGAATATCCCTTGATTTCCTGTTGCAATAATAGTAGAACTGTCGTTGAATAAAATCGAGTATATAGTCATTTGTTGTAGACCAATATTGCTCCACAACTTTCCACTATTCTTGGAGACAAAGAGCCCGCTGTCTGTACACGCAAAATATTCACCATTTGAATTTACCTTCAATGCGAGCACATTGGATGTTGATAGACCCGTATTGCTTGCGTTCCACGTTTGCCCTGTATCGCTGGAGCAGAATATTCCACTGTCACTTGTCATGTAGACGCTATGTGAACTTTGACTACAAAACAAGGAATGTATAGACACTTTCGGGATATTCTGCAGAGGATGGAAATGTGTTGGTCCGTTGGCCGAGGCATAGAGCGTGGAAGTAGTTGATGCAAGAACAACACTGTCTGATAGAATGCCAACGGAGTTGAGGGGAATATCCAAGAAAGTCACGTACTGGCCGCTCGAGTAGCAATTATTCCATGAAACGCCGTTGTCCGATGAATAGAAGAGTCCGGCTGGACCGTTTGTACGAAATTGATAATATCTCTGGGCGAACAAAAGATCAGGATTATCGAATGATAGAAAATGACAGGGAGCCTCAGACCAGCCTCCCAAATCTGTGACCAAGCTCCAGGTCATATCATGATCAGTGGAACGATAGATCCAACTGCCCTGCGCGAGAAACAGAAACCCATTTTGAGAGATGTCGAAATTTTGTAATCCAGAAGCGGCGCGGTCCGTTGGGCTATTCCAGGTCAGTCCGTCGTCAGACGACTTGTATAATTTCAAGGACAAATTCTGAAAGCGTCCGACAACAAAAACATTTCCAAATGGGTCAGCTTTAAGCTCTGTTATGGGGTTTAAAGATATCCCGTCACCGGTCGATTGCCACATATCGGATTGTGCAATCGTCATCGAGTTTATCAGCGTTGATACGAGGATGAGACGCAAAAGTATTTTCATATCTATCCTTCTGAATGAGTCAATGCTTTAAT
>CAYLMV010000367.1:0-1592 GCA_964384415.1 uncultured Chitinophagaceae bacterium
CCACTGAAAATTAAGGAAGATCGTATCGGCGCCGCTCGCCTTTAGGAGATCATCCCATACGTCGCGATAAATGTAGACGTCGTGCGAGCACTCGATTTCAAATGATCCTATATTCTCGTGCATGTCAGACATGATGCTTCAATGGTGCGCCGGATCTCTGACGACTGGTCCATCACGATGCATATCTTGCGTAGACGTCGTAGACCTTCCTGGCAATCTCCTTGTTGTCAAAGCTCAAAATTCGATTCCGGTCATTTGTCCTTGCTCCGGAGCCAAGCACCGCACTCATTTTTGCGGCAATATCGGCGGGGTCGTAGCTTGTAAGATAGCATCCTTGAATTCCGCCGATGATTTCCCGCACGTCCCCCACGTCCACCGAGACCACTGGACATCCGCACGCGACAGCTTCTTTCACGACAAGAGGTCCTGATTCGTGAAGCGATGTCACGATCAATAGATCAACGGCGTTCATCAGCAAATTTACTTGCTCTCTCGTAAATCCGCTTAATTCGAGAAGATCGATGTTCCCGACGAGCTCGGCGGCGCGGCGGGCCAACTCATAATTCTTGTCCGGATTGCCGAACGAGGAGCTGAAGAGCGCATATTTCTTTCCAGGATCGAGCCCGGTCCTGCGGCGCGCTTCCGCGACGTCGACTGGAAATGTCTTGTCCAGGTCTACGCCGCACGAAATGACTGCAAAATTTCCCTTTGCCCGGGCCTTTTCAGCAAGGCGTTGCGTAACGAAGATGTTAAAGACAGACATCTTCATGGCAATTTTGGAGAGAACCCTCCCGCTTAAAAGATCGATATCAGATCCGTGGAATGTAATGACCACCGGCACGGATTTTTGCATAATAGACAGGAAACCGCTGTTCCCATAATGCGCATGGACGATGTCGAAGCGATCGTGTTGAACCTTCTCTCGCAATGCAGTCAGATTTGAGAGATAGCCTCGGATTCCTCTCCCGTTGATCAGAAAGAAATCAAACTCGACGTCGAATTGTCGCCTAATGGCTTCAACTTGCTCATAGACATAAGGTTTGTCGATTTCAAGGCGAAATCTGCCCGACCGGATGTTACCGCTGCAGACGATAAGGACCTTCATGATTACTTAAACAAGGTTTTTGAAGAAATCGTGATATCTGGCGCTTTCCAATTCAAAATGTCGCCGGGTCTCGGCGGCGATTTCCGCCCGGGGAATATTTAGGTCCAAGGCTTTATCGACAACGCCGGCCATCGCTTGTGCCGAATCCACAGTATAGGTGAGAATGTACCGCCTGAGCGAACCGAGATGATGAATGGCCGGTATATCCGAAGAGACGACGATGTTTCCATATTCGAGGTATTGCATAATCTTTGAAGGAAATGAGACGTCGCTGAACGCGATCGAATTCCTGATCGGATTCATTCCAATCTTGGAACGTTCAAGCAATGCAAAATATTCGCCCTTCTCCAGAAAACCCGCGAACAAAAACTCTATGTTCGAATTATGGTTTTCAAAGTCTGTGATTGCAGCTTCTGATGAGCCAAAGCCGGTTATGACGACTTTACACGGTTTCGAAATGAATCGGAGGGCTTCGAGAAGGAAATCA
>CAYLMV010000368.1:0-1574 GCA_964384415.1 uncultured Chitinophagaceae bacterium
ATCCGTGCATCCAGATTCCCAGCTGAAATTGCATGCCTCGAGCTGCAGTTTGCTCGCTGATAAATTTCAACATATCGAGATTCTTATCACGTTCTGCATCGGGCAATTGTGGTGCCCGTACGTTGTAGCCTGGAACAGATACCAAGAATGGATAGGCAAAAAGAAAATATGCATCAGTTACATTTTCCAGAAAATCGTAGCCAAGCCCAAAGCTCAAATTGAAGCGGTTGAACCGTTGGGTCGTCAACATCGTAAGATACTCTTTCCACATTTCACGATCGTAATACCACGGCTTAT
Organism: uncultured Chitinophagaceae bacterium; assembly: GCA_964384415.1. Taxonomy (GTDB): domain Bacteria; phylum Bacteroidota; class Ignavibacteria; order UBA10030; family UBA8401; genus JAGVPT01. Next base: position 298 of record CAYLMV010000368.1, read on the forward strand.
CTTCGATATCGCTGACAAAGAGCCTGCCAATGCTGCGAATGACATTTGCAGGACGATCAACAACGGATTCTTGAATACTCAGCGAGTCCAACGGTCGATCTGAATATCTGACACGATCTGCCAACTCAAGCAGCGCGTACACCAGACCGCGCACGTCATATCCACATGCAAGCAAGACTTGTTTGTCGTCCAATGTAGCCGGCACTAATCCAAGGGCTTCAGGTACCGCCGGGATGTTGATCCCCTCAACGTGAAGCAGTCGCCGGGCAAGGGGAGAACTCGAGTCGGCGACAACAATTATTAGATCGCCGCTATTGGCGTCTGCAAGGAGATCGCATCTATGGACATCTATTCCTTCGGACAGCAGGGATTGCTCCAACTCATGTAAAGCCCATTGCGACGGCCGGGACTGAGCTGTAACGTCGGCAGGGTCTAGAACAATAGAAACTCTGTTTGTTTTGAACTTCACGTAACCCAAAGAGGAGACTCCAATAGCAGAAATCCCAACCATTTTCACAAAGTGTCGCCGGCTAATGCCTTTTGGTTCGATTGAAGACTTCCGATTCGCAACGCGCTTCTTCATGTCAATTCCTGGTTTACACTGGGAATGAGGGTCAATGTTTGTGAAAAGATGATTTCGGAGACACGGCACATCTTCGGTGACGGTTTCGGTCTTGTCTGAACATTTGTGTCTGAATTCTTTAAAGAAAGGTAAGGTGATGAGGAGGGAGAGTCAATAATAAATAAGCACGGCAACTTCCGACAGCTAGAGCCGATTCTCAAAAACATTCCTGTGTTTTTTGTCACTGGACACTTCGACTCCGCCCTGACAGTCATACTGAGCGATCCTGTCCCGCCTGAGGTGGGACGGGAGAGTCGAAGGACTGTCAGGGCGTTGCTCAGTGTGGCTCTAGTCTCGTAATACAATATTTGTTACTGGAGACGGCACTAGAGCAAGTGGTCAGGCGGTTGAAATTGATAAAACAAATTCAATGATGATGTGCACGTTCAATATATCGGTTTCTAGTAGTGCCCTAATTTGATTTTTGAAAGAAAATACCCATAAGGCATCCTGAGTAAGCGCCTCGAAGGATTTTTCATCCGTTTGTCATGGTTCGATGGAGTTTGTCCCCCTTCAAGCGGGACTCACCATGACTTGGGAAGCAGACTAGGACACTACCGGATTCTTATTTGTTGAATGCATTGCCTCTATATTTAGGATTGTCGGTCATGGTGCAGGTAGCTTTGTCTCCGCTTACGTCAAACACCATAAGTTT
>CAYLMV010000369.1:0-1571 GCA_964384415.1 uncultured Chitinophagaceae bacterium
GCGGCCTAACGGACCGGAGCTAAGCTGCGGCGGCGAACAGCCTGTTCCATGTAGTTCATTGCGCGGACGTATCTGCTGATCATATCATTTTCGGCGTACTGTCGCGCGGCGAAATCGTCGACGGCTATTTCCGTCAGCTTGAGCGACTGGTTAGGCAGCGACAATATCTCACTTCAGCAAGACTAGGCTTCGAACCTCCTTGAGTGTGCCTGCGTCTAATCGATAGAAGTAGGCACCTGAAGGAATGTTTTCAGCATTCCATTGTACCGAATGGTAGCCTTGCGGCAACTCGGTCGATACCAAGGTAGTGACCTCTCTTCCAAGCATATCATATATCTTTAAGGACACGAACTGCTGAGATGGAATAGAAAAAGAGATTGTTGTCGTGGGATTGAATGGATTGGGGTAATTTTGACCCAATGAAAAATGTCTTGCTGCCGGATTTTTCTGCAAATTGACAGATGTTGTGATGTCTGCGAGCGGAATAGTCCAAATACTTCCGTTGCAACCTGCATAGAGTTGTTCACCTATGATCGCAAAGGAATTGACCGTAGTGTAGTTATCCATACCGTTACTCATCGGCATCCAGTTCATGCCAAGATCAGTTGAAAGCCAAACCCGTCCTTCTTGTTCTCCAGCAAGAAGTTTGGCATTCTGGTTGCCGTCCGGAATCGCAAAGAGGGTTCTAACAGACCAACCGGTCCCGTTGCTCGGTACCCAACTTGTCCCATCATCAGTAGAGATGAAAACGACAGCCTCGCTACCTGCAATGATTCTGTTCCCGACAACAATGATAGATTCGCCGGACCAGGGGGCAACGGAATCCCATGATTGACCATAGTTATTTGTTCGAAAGAGACCTCCGGCATTGGCGAATATCAGCGTGTCTTTGATTGCAAGAGACCAAACTTTCGAGTTCGCAATGCCATGATTTGAAGCTATCCAATGATCACCGGCATCGGTTGAAGAGTAGACCCCCTGTCCATAGGTTGCCGCGAAAACCTTGTTGCCAAATGATAAGATCGATTGAACTGTCAAGAATTGACCGGAACCATCATTATAAACAGGTAAGCCGCTATTCGCTGGAGTCCAAGTTATCCCATTGTTCGTCGTACGAAATACACCCGTACCATAAGTTCCTGCGAAGATAGTCGTATCAGAATCGATGATGCTCTTGCCTAATGACATAACATAATGGTCAGTCAGGCCGGAATCTCTAGAGGTCCAACTCAATCCGTGATCAGTGGAGAGAAAGAAACCGAAATACCACGTTCCAGCGAACAGGTTATTCCCTGAGGTGATCAATGCTTCAAACCAAGGTGGCGAGGCGGTTTCAGGGGTATTAGTTCTTACCCACTGCGCCTCCAATAATTGGGTCGGACAAATTAAGCTTGATACCAGCAGGAGGAAAAATATTGTTGTTCTCATGCGAGATTCCTTTCGCTGCCTAACGGACCGGAGCTAAGCTGCGGCGGCGAACTGTCAGTTTCTTGTAGTTCATTGCGCGGACGTATCGGCTGATCATATCATTCTCGGCGTACTGTCGCGCGGCGAAATCGTCGACGGCCCCT
>CAYLMV010000370.1:0-1530 GCA_964384415.1 uncultured Chitinophagaceae bacterium
TATTCAGTTGGTAAAAGTAAGGAATAATGCCTACAAAATCAACGGATAATGAGGGGGAAGCGTATCGCTTTTCGACTGATAATTAGACCCAGACGACAGCATGTCTGAGCCAATTATGATGGTCTAACTTCACGTTGCAGAGCTCGATCGGAGATCTGCCATTTCTCTGCCGTGGCTGGACTCGGCAATCTGTGAAGGGCTTAAACCTAAGATAGTTCCGTAACAGATTCAAGTAGTTAAAGGCCGTTTCAGGGCTTTGGAATGACTCGATCGTTTTAAAGCGACGCTGCAATTGTTTGTTAAAATTCTCTGCCCGATTGGATGTCTTTTCGAGATGATGATCCTGCTGGTGCATCGTTAATCCATCAAGATGTGCTTTCAAGAAAGCGATCACCTGAGGATAACGTTTCCCTTCACGGCTCTCTAGCCTCTTGAGCAGTATGAGACTCTCAGAGTGCTTCTTGGCATAGAGCATCCGGCGAATGATCATCAGAAGTCTACGTTGTTCGTCGTAGCGCGATCGTACTCGCTCCAGTTCCTCCCGAAGTTGCTGTCGTTGTTCGACAACTCTCCACTGCAAAACATTCTCCATGAGGTGCACGTCTTGTCGTTCCAAGATCGCCTTTTGCCTGGCCAACTGTCCATACCCTAACATCCCTCTGACGCTTTCCAGTGCATGCCAAACACAGACCTGATGTGGAATTTGTCCCGTAAATACACGCTCAATCGCTCGTCCCAGACGATCATCCATATCTGTCGTGATCCCTTTGATCGGATAGGCCAATCGGTCTCGAATGTAGAGAAAGAAGTTCTCGACATTCTCTTGCGTCGGCTCCTCGAGTACTTCACTGTGAATGGCGTCTCCTGTCGAATCCAGTGCCACAAGACTCATCAACGCCTTCCGTCGTTTGTTCAGATACTTATCGTCCACCACCAGATACCCCGTCCACTGTGGCTGATACTCGTGTTGGATATGCCAGCTACTCTTACTCTGACCTGCTACCTCATTGACCATCCCACATAACACACTCGGTCCTATCTGCTTACCGGTCTTCTCATGGATCCTCTTGGACATCACACGATAACTCATCCGCTCCTCCACATGCATCCGCGCCAGCTCCGCCTTGAACCCAAAGCTGTACTTCTTATGCTTCTCCTTCCGACAACTAAAATACTCTCCACAGTCCCCACACCGGTAGCACTGCACGCTTCGCCCTACATGACGATCAAGGCTTACTGTTGTCAAAGAACGGCTCCCGTTACGAACCGTCCGTAGACTCTTGCACTTCGGGCATCTCACGTGTCGCTTCCTCGACCTTCTCGCCATGATACCTCCATTATCCAGTCCGCAAACTCGATAATCTCGGTAACATATACGGATGAAACAACTTACTTCCGCTTTATCAGTCGAAGAGTAATACGCTTATTAATGAGGGTCGTAGGCTGCAGACGGTGAACCCGGCGAAGGGCAGGCCAGGAATGATTGTTGTGAAACGAGGATGCTCTGCGCTGTCGCCGCACAAGGCAGAG
>CAYLMV010000371.1:0-1527 GCA_964384415.1 uncultured Chitinophagaceae bacterium
GCGCATATCGAATCAGCGTTGAGGGATTAAACGGATTTGGGTAATTCTGGCTGAGTTCGAATCGTTCCGGGATGCCCGCCGACGCGATCGGAATGCCTGTTACAGACTGGCCGATACCGTCTACCTTGACCGTATCCGGAGACGTAGCCGAGTTGCTTACAATGATGATGGTTCCTTGAAATGGCCCGACCGATGATGGCGTGAAGCTTAGTGTGTCGGTGAAAGATTTGCCCGGCGGAAGACTGGAGGCCGAAGGTTTCACACTAAGCACGGTCGAATCGGTCATTACATTGCTAAATTTCAGCGTATCGTCCCCGGTGTTGGTGATGGTAAAGGTAGTGTCCTTGGATTGCCCGACTCTGGCATTTCCAAAAGAGATAGAATGAGTAAGGAGATGCAAATCCGCATATCCGGTCCCAATTCCGCTCACCAGTAAAGTGTCCGAGGATGATGCTCCATCGCTGGCAATAACAACTCTCCCGCTTGCAAGCCCCGACGACATCGGGGAAAATCGCAACGTATCAATAAGTGATTGCCCCGGCATGAGACTCGCGGATATTGCCTGGACTGAAAAAGGATTTCCCAAGGAAATAATGCTCGAAATGTTGAGTGCATTTGTTCCGTTGTTCACAAGCGTGAGCGGAATGTCTTTGGAAGTTCCCGGATTGAGTGAGCCGCACACAATGGTCTTGGGCGATGCGCCCATAGGATTAAGAGTAAAGGTATTGGAGACAATTCCCGCATTAATCGCTGCAGTGTACCAGAGACTAGCCAGGTCAACGGTAGCATCCTGAATTTGATTTTGGGTCATGGCACCTGTTTTCGCCCACAGTGCTGCATAGTAGGCACCTTTGTGCGAAGCGTCGATTGACACTGCGTACGTGTCGGCCCTAAAAATTGAGTCAATCAATCCATTCCCGTGAATGATGAACGCAAAGTTTGTATCGATTGGCACAGGGATATAATGGACCGATCTTGCGACAACGTTTACCTGGTTCAAATAATTGTAGGTCGCCAACATCGTCGATTCATATCGGCTATGAATACCATCGCTGGTCCCATTTGGACCATCATAGTTCGTTGTTGCGTGAAGCGGCTGATGAGCATCCCCAACGTAGTGCCCCAGATCGGCCGCGAACTGCAGCGCCCGCAGCGAGTCTCCCCTCTTTAGACAATTCGTCAAAGAATCCAACGACCAGATAATTGCCCACGGAACCACTCCGATGTTTGTTACGGTGTACAAACTATGTTTTGCCACCAGTGTGTCATAGTTATGAGAAAGGGTTCGTGTCGCGAACTCTGGGTAATCTTCTATGTCGATATAATGTTTTGTTCCCTCGGTTGGGTCGCTATTCTTGCGATTGTCAGCGTCAACTGCGTGCGTGCTGATCCAGGAAATGTTATTTGCAAAGAAAGGAAACCCTGGCGGCAGATGTATCGCCGCATGTTGGTTGATGAAAATGTGTGTCGGTCCTCCCCAGCTCCATGCAAAAGATGAACAAACAACTAACACCATTACGATATAAA
>CAYLMV010000372.1:0-1526 GCA_964384415.1 uncultured Chitinophagaceae bacterium
GACATCGTCCGAGCGTATTATCAAAATTCGATGCAGAATGAAATTGATTTGATTTTAAAAAATGGAACGGGAATCACGTATCCGTTGAACTCTTACGGACATTCTATTCTTGAAGCATTTTATCTAAGTGGTAAACAAATAAAACCCAAGGCAATTCTCATCGGCCAGAACAATCTCAGGTTGGAGTTCGATCAATCTCTCGATGCAAAAAAGATTTCGTATCTCCCGGCAAGAAGTTATGAAGGTTTTGACTCTACAACATACCAGGGCCCCTTTTTCCAGAACTCGAGAGGAATAGGGATGCTCTCGTTCCATAATTTCCCGATAGAGACGGTGTTGACCCGTTCACCGCTGGGCGTGGCTCAGCCGGGCGGCGCCACGCTCTTTCAGAATTATCCCAATCCCTTTAATTCGGCCACCGTCTTCAGCTACTACCTGCCGAATGAGTCGGATGTTGATCTTTCCATTTACGATGCACTCGGCCGCCTCATATCGAGAGTGTACCACGGAAAATCCCGTCTGGGCTTCTCTTCCTTTCAGTGGAGTACGGACCAGCTGAGTTCTGGAGTATATCTGGTGAAGCTAAGAGCCGACAATTTTTCTAGCAGCAAGAAGATACTCTTTGTGAAATAACAGCATAAGTGCGCGGCTTTCATCTGCAATCGTTACACTCAGAGTCTGTCTGAGTGACTCTCCGGCAAAAGACACTCGTGCCGCGCATAAGAATTTCACCGGGCGAACAAATGCGATATCGAGCCTTGCATGGGGAGGCGGCGCATCTCGGTGCAACGAGTTGGGGCCGACGGGTTGCCTTGAGGTTCTTCGAGAGATCGCGTAGGTTCCTCCGGCCCGCGCCGCGACCAAATTCCGCGCGTTCGCGGGCTCCCGGTGAGTCATTGATAACGCATTGGGGCATCAATCAAAGGTCAACCTTTCTATGAATATCTCAATTATCGGTACAGGTTATGTAGGCCTGGTCCAAGGGGCTTGTCTCGCGGATACGGGAAATTCCGTCGTTTGCATGGACACCGATGGCAAAAAAATCGCCGCTCTGAAAAAAGGGATCATTCCGATCTATGAATCGGGGCTGGAGGAGGTCGTCCGTCGGAATCTCCAGGAAAAAAGGCTGGCATTCACAACGTCGCTGAAGACAGCTGTTGAGCACGGGACCGTGGTCTTTCTCTGTCTACCGACCCCGCAGTTGGCCGACGGATCGGCGAACATCGAGCACGTCCTCTCTGTCGCTGATCAGGTCGCGTCGTTTGCAAAGGGATACAAGATCATCGTCAGCAAGAGTACCGTCCCTGTGGGCACGGTTGACCGTATTCGTCAAATCATGACCAAAAAAGGGAAGAAACTCATCGACGTGGTCTCGAACCCTGAGTTCCTCAAGGAAGGAACCGCTCTTGTTGACTCGATGAAACCCGACCGCATTGTGATCGGCTCAAGAAGCAGGAAAGCAATTACGATGCTCACGGATCTTTTTGCTCCTTTCGTGCGGACGGGCAATCCTATCATGGTCATGG
>CAYLMV010000373.1:0-1518 GCA_964384415.1 uncultured Chitinophagaceae bacterium
GAGTGCCAATTGTATGGGCGGCGGCCTAACGGACCGGAGCTAAGCTGCGGCGACGTGCAGCATTTTATTTGTAGTTCATTGCGCGGACGTTCCGGTCAAATGTTTTTAATTGGTTATCTGCCGCGCGTGCGAATTCGTCGACAGCTGGTTCCGTCAGCTTGAGCGACTGGTTAGGGCGCGACATCTACTTCAGCAAAATGAGTTTTCTGGTTTCGCAGAACGCACCCGATCGCATCTGGCACAAATACAATCCGCTTGCTAATCGGCTTCCAGAAAATGCCCTTTGGTAAAGACCTGGCTTCATTTCCTCATTAACCAACGTTATGATTTCTCTCCCCAATGCATCGAACACTTTAAGAGTCACAAATGATGAGCGAGGAATACTGAACGATATAATTGTGCTTGGGTTAAATGGATTAGGAAAATTTTGGGAAAGATTGAAATCATCGGGAATTCCGTGATGGGGCTCCGTAACGGATGTAACCATTTCAGCGATGGGACGGTGCCATACGCCCCCGTAAGGGGCAACTGCCGCCAATAATTCCTGCTTATTGACTAAAAGAGAAAGAATAACTGCAGATTCGATTCCCTGATTTACCGGCATCCAAGAAATGCCAAAATTAGTGGATGCAAATACACCTGAGCCGTCTGTTCCTGCGAAAAGAATAGAATCACAATTTACAATAGATGTCACGTGCTGGTCAGTGAGACCGGTGTTGGCTTCTGACCAAGTAGCGCCGGTATCAGTTGTGAGATAAATGCCGGCCCCTTGAAAGCCTGCAAAGATTCTTGACCCGCAAGACGTGAAGCAGCATGGATCGCTATTTGAGAGGCCTGACTGGGCCCAATGTAACCCAAAATCTGTTGAACGGAGTAACGGTGGTCCAGCGAGAACAATATCTCCAGCAGCGATTATTGCAGAGATAATGCCAACGCCACTCCAGGTATGTGACCATGTTATTCCGCTATCCGTGGAGGTATAAATACCAGCAAATGTCCCCGCCATTACTGAACTAGCACTTGTTCCAAGCGAAAAGACGTCACCGCTGGTCAAGCCGTTATTAATGGATGCCCAACTCTCTCCTCTGTCGGTTGACCGAAAGGCTCCAGAATAGGTTCCTGCGTAGACTTTTTTTCCGTCGAACGCAAGAGCTTGAACAAGTCCGTTTGTCAACCCCGAGTTCGCGTTTGACCAATCCATTCCACTGTTATCAGAAACAAAAATGCCGCCGTCATATGTCCCGGCAAAAATAATGCTGTCTACTTTAAGCAAGGTTTTGGTCTGTTGATGAGAAAAGCCGTGATTGATGGCACTCCATTTCTCTCCGCGATCTGTCGAGGCGAACACACCTTCGTTTGTACCGGCGAACATACGAGAATTATTTGCAGCGAGCACGGGGGCTGAATATGACGACAAGCTCAAAGGGGAGGGGACCCAATTCAAGCCATTATTACTTGTGACAAATAATCCGGAATCGGTAGATGCGAGGACATAACCTCCGGATGTAGCCAGTGACC
>CAYLMV010000374.1:0-1516 GCA_964384415.1 uncultured Chitinophagaceae bacterium
ACTACATGGAACTAACAGTTCGCCGCCGCAGCTTAGCTCCGGTCCGTTAGGCAGCGCAAATGGCCATAACAAGCACAAGCAAAATGAAAGACTCTAAAGTCGAAGTTCATGAAGTATTGTCAGCAATAAACGAAGCTTGGCGAGCAAATACGCCACTAATCATGTCGCAACATTTGCATCCAGCTGTTGTCATGAAATTCCCCGGATTCTCTGGTGAAGTGGTAGGACGCGACGCACTTCTCGCAAGCTTTGTTGAATTCTGTACAAATGCTCGAGTTCTTGAATATCGAGAGAACAACGAACAAATAAGCGTCATTGGAGATTGCGCTGTTGCCAGTTTTCAATTTGAGATGTTGTACAAACGAGCAAAATATCAAGAACAATCAAAGGGGCGAGATCTTTGGGTTTTCCAGCGTATCTCTGGCAAGTGGCTTGCTGTTTGGCGAACGATGATGGAACTAGAGGAGATAAGAGAAACTCAAAAATAAGAGTGCGCTGCCTAACCAGCGGCTCAAGCTGACGGAACCAGCCGTCGACAAATCTAACGCGCGAAGCGGTACAAATTTAGGGGACAAACGGTCACGTCCGCGCGACGGGCAACAATTAACCGACAGTTCGCCGCCGTCAGCTTAGCCGCGGTCCGTTAGGGCGCAATCCCGGCAACCTACGTATCACAATTGAAGGAGGAACATTCTTGAATTGATAATCCTAACTAAATCAATTCACCATCATTTTATATGAGGATTGTCATGAATTACCATATGAAAACTCAAAGCTTAACCAGATCCTGGTATCTGCCAGTTGTTTACTTTACGGCCCTCGTGCTTTCCACACTTTTCTCGGCGTGCGACCACGAACCAACTGAGGCTATCGCTCCGACATTTGACCCCGGAACCTACAAAAGCGCTACTTTTCCGTTGTTCGTTGGCAATCAATGGGTGTACGTTGATTCCAGCTATGGCTCGCAGCAGCAAAATCAAGCAATTGTCCGGCTCACAATCATGACAATTGACGGATACGCTGAGCACAACAGCGAAGGCACGTGGGCTTTGTCCGAATCCTATCAGGCCGACGACATTAACTATACAATCAAGAACAGCATCGTTTATGTTGACGATTCGAAAAGAAACGGGGCATTCTTGATTCCGAGGATGGCGTTTCTTCCCGCTGCAGCAATTGAGGATACGGTCTGGATAGCTGGCCCGTACCCCTATTCGAAAACAAAGGTCTATGCGCTCGGCCACACCTACACAACACCGGCCGGCGCCTTCGACAGCGTCTACGTGTATGATTACGCTGACACTGCTAATGGGTATAGGATTGTAACCTATTTTCGCCCTTCGATTGGCATCCTATGCACCGAACGTCCGCAGGCGCAGTCAGTTGACAAGTCCGTACTAGCCGCTTATGCCATTTCCAAATGAGATTGCGCCCTAACCAGTCGCTCAAGCTGACGGAACCAGCCGTCGACGATTTCGCCGCGCGTTGTTGGACGGACTTAGCGCATCTGATCGGA
>CAYLMV010000375.1:0-1501 GCA_964384415.1 uncultured Chitinophagaceae bacterium
TTTGGCCGCGCGACGTTGGACGGACTTAGCGCATCTGATCGGAACGTCCGCGCAATGAACTACATGGAACTGGCTGTTCGCCGCCGCAGCTTAGCTCCGGTCCGTTAGGGCGCAAGAAAGAGGACATCCTATGTTAATCCGGATTATCATCGGTCTTTCAATGATGGCGCTGACAATATCATCCTGTGGCCATCCTCGGAAACAAAAGCCAACCGACATAGTCATCCCGATAGACACCCGAAGCTTTGACAGTACCGTTGTTCTTGCTGACCTTAGACTAAACAAACAGGATTCGTTGTTCATTCACCACGATATAAACCCTTCCAGTACTGGATCTAATCCTAAAGAGATCCTCGGAGAGGAAACGATATCACCTCAACGTGTACCATTCGACTTCCGTTCCGTAATATCAGTTTATCAACACAAGAATGATTCCTGTCTTTGTTCTTATGTTGTTTTGTATGAACGTGCCATAATGACGTCAACAATAAACCGAATTCGACAAGATTCATTAGAGGTTCCACTCGGCGCTCATGGTCAAATCATCCCCAAGATTAGTTTTGTTGACATTAATTTTGATGGCTTCAAGGATATGCTGATCTCGTTCAACCAAAGCAGTATCGCAAATAGCGGCTTCTATCAGTTCTGGACTTACAACTCGCCCACAGAGACCTTCGAAGAGGATTCAGCCCTAAACAACATGTTTCACAATCACTGTATTGTGATTGACGGACAGAAAAGAGAAATCTGCACGGGCGGGAACGCCATGGGAACCAACGATTCTTCTCACTTCTATCGTTGGAACGGTAAACAATACGAACTGTATGCGGTAGAATCCACCAGAGATGATCCTGAAGGTGCTTCAACCACGCACATGCGTGAGGAACTGATCGGCGGCCAATGGAAGGTCGTCAGTTCAATTACGAAGAACAAGGGGCTGTTTTCGCAAATCGATAAGAAAGTCATAATACCGCCCAAGATCATGCGAGACTTAAACGAACACTATGAGAATTGGCGGTTCCCAAGATTTTCTGAGCAAACCGCAAGATGGTACAATTCGAGAAGTCTCAATCCATTCTTTATCGAAGGCGATTTTGATGGAAATGGACAACTCGATGTTTGCCTACATGTGGCTTTCGACAACAAAAAAGAAAACTACCAAGAAGGAATTGTCCTCGTTTACCTCACGAAGGATAGTACATTTGAAAAACATGTACTTGAGACCGGACAAACTGATTCTGGCTTGGATATTAATATTGATTTAATCGAGCGAGGCACAAAAGGACGAGATCTGTACGGCAAAACAATATTCTACAAGTATGATTCCATCAATGTCGGTTTTGATGAAAAAGGAAGTTCATCATATACTTACAGTGCTGGCCATTTTATCGAAATCTCAACAGGTGATTGATCATCCTAACTCATAATATAACTAAGGTGCTTGCACCCTAACCAGTCGCTCAAGCTGACGGAAGGGGCCGTCGACGATTTCGCCGCGCGG
>CAYLMV010000376.1:0-1493 GCA_964384415.1 uncultured Chitinophagaceae bacterium
TTCAACAACATCAATTTCTTTGTCTGGACATAACTCCCGGCACTAAGCCTGTAGAAATACACTCCGCTTACCATGTTCGCCGCGTTCCATTGTCGAGAATAACTTCCCGCCGGCAATTCTTCTGAAACGATCGTTGATACTTCTCTTCCTAAAATATCAAACACTTTCAACGATATGGTTGAGCGCGCCGGAAGACCAAACGAAATTGTTGTCGTCGGATTGAACGGATTCGGATAGTTCTGGCCAAGACTGTACTTCCTGGGCAAATCGCTGGAAGGTCTCTCCACGGAAGTGATCATTTCCGACACCGGCCTTCGCCACACGCCGCTCCCCTGGGTCCCGGCAAAAACATTTCCGCCGATAACCGCAAGAGATAAGACGACCATGTTTGTCAAGCCCGTATTGACCGCCGTCCAGCTGGCACCGTTATTGGTGGAAAAGAAGATCCCGGAGGTATTTGTTCCGGCAAAAACATCAGTGCCGCTTACGGTGAGCGAATAGACCATACTGCTCCCCACTCCGGTTATGCCGTTGTTCACACTAGTCCAGCTCGAACCGTTGTCGGTGGACCTAGCGACTCCGAGCCCCCCGGATCCGGCAAATACAATGCCATCTCCGACGGCAAGACACCAGATATCGATAAGCCCGTTACTCGCCCTGGTCCAGCTGGCCCCAAGGTCGGTGGATAGAAAGATACCGCCGATTGTCCCCGCAATGAGATTGGTTCCGCTAACGGCAAGCGCATAAACATAACCATCCCCCAGGCCGCTATTGACCGTTGTCCAGGTCGCGCCGCTGTTGGTGGAAAGAAAGACCCCGTTGCCCTCAGTTCCGGCGAAGAGATGCGTACCGCTTACGGCGAGAGATAGGACCGTGCTGCCCAGCAAACCTTCGCTTGCCCCAATCCAGCTCGTGCCGTTGTTGGTGGTAAGAAAGACCCCGCTGTCCGTTCCGGCAAAAAAATTACTGCCGCATACAGCGAGAGCCCTGATAATGGGACAGCTTAAGCCGGTGCTCGCCGCAATCCAATTTGTGCCATCGTCGGTGGAGAGGCAGACTCCGCCCCCCGAAGTCCCGGCAAGTAGGCTTGTGCCGGCCACGAAAAGAGACCAGACATAGCTGCTATTTATGCCGCCACTTGACGCAATCCACCTCGCGCCATTGTCGCTGGAGAGAAAGATGCCGCCCATCGTCCCTGCGATGAGATTTGTGCCGTCGACGACCAGAGCCCAAACACCTGTATTTGTCAAACCGACATTGACCCCGGTCCAACTGGTGCCGTTGTTGGTCGAGAGAAAGACCCCGTTATCGGTTCCGGCAAAGAGATTTGTCCCGCTGACGGCAAAACACCAGACATTCGTGCTCGGTAGTCCGGTATTTGCCTCGGTCCAACTCGTGCCGTTGTTGGTCGAGAGAAAGACCCCGCTACGGGTTCCGGCAAAGAGATATGTTCCGCTCACAGCGAGAGAATAGACTATGCTGCTCATCGACCC
>CAYLMV010000377.1:0-1477 GCA_964384415.1 uncultured Chitinophagaceae bacterium
GCCGGGCTCCGTGGCATATTTTGTCTGGACACAGAGCAGATACGATCAGACAAACATGAACGGCGACTTCCAACCCGGGAGCTCGTTCAATCATCTCTTCAGCGCAGTTGCAGATAACATCTTTCTCGTGAAGTTCTCGTATTGGTTTACTATGTAGAGATCTTCGCCTGCGCATTATGCATTCTTGGGTAGCGGGGCACTAATAAAGCTGGGTCATTGCTAGGACCCCGACGTTTTTTGTCGGGGGACGAAGCAATCTCCAATTCTTCAAGGGGATTGTTCCACAGCATAGGATCCCTTAGGGACTTCATCTGCACGTTGAGCGTGATCGCAATTGCCTGATTCAAAGCAGCTCACACCATCTTTGCTTCCATTTCCAATTCTCGCTACCTTCTTGACGAAACCTAATTCTCCTGTATCTTATGATCGAGCGCGACTACATAATGAGAATGATCCAGATGCTTGCGCAAGCGCTCAGCAGGATTCTCTTCCTGAAGAATCAAAGAGAATATCCAGAAGCGATCGGCGAGATCCAGAAGGCTTCAAAGAAAATTCTGGGGATCGAAGTTGAGGTCCTTCGAAGACTCTCAGATATCCAAATGATAGACCTTTTGTCGCTTGACGCTGGTCTGGGGATCCCAAAATGCTTTGCAGCCGGAATGCTTCTTAAAGAGGAGGCCGAAATCGTCTCAGGAACAAAAACGCCGGGCGAAAGTATCGACATCTATAAGAAGGCGTTAAGCCTTCTCACAGAGTCAGGAATCCGCAACAAGGGACCGTTTGATCCTTCCCATGGCAAAGCCATCGATGATATCGCCGGGGTATTGAAGGGGAGCGACGTCCCGGTTCATACATTAAAGAAACTCTTTTGCTTTTATGAGCTTGCCCGTTGTTATGCAAAAGCCGCTGACGTACTCTTCGAAGTGATCACGAAAGAGCCGAGTTTTGTTGAGGAAGGGGTCCGGTACTGTGAGAGGCTTAAACAAAAACCGGATGAGGAACTTGGTGCGGGCAATTGTTCCAGAAAAGCAATCGAAGAGAATTTAGCAGCGTTACGCCGGGGATGATAGACTCGTATTACTTGCCAAAACACTTCACACTGTCAGAAGAGCAAAAGTGTGAACGGACGCTTTCTTATCGCCACAACTTCTTCCACCTCCAGATTTTTACAACACCATCCGAACTGCCGCTCGCCAATAACGTTGCCCCCGAATTGAATGATACGGAGTGAACCTGAGCATGGTGGCCGGAGAGTTCCGCAATGAGGCTCCGGAACGTTACATTCCATACTCGGACGAAGTAATCGTCATAACCGCAGGCCAGAGTCGTACCGTCCGCGCTGAATATTACGGCATAGGCGCCCGGAATGCTTCCGCCGGGCGTAAAACTCGTCATTGGATTTCCCGTTGTCAGTTGCCAGATGCTCAAGGGGTTTGATTGCGATGAACTTCCTGCAACGATCATATTCGCGGCAGAA
>CAYLMV010000378.1:0-1469 GCA_964384415.1 uncultured Chitinophagaceae bacterium
GCTTTGTTTTCCACGGATTTTCTCCTTACGAATTTTAGTTTGTTTGATTTGTAGTGATTTATCATACAGATGATGGCAATTACTCTATGGACCGTTAGAACCTGATCATTGGATGGGCTCACTTGATACCTCAATACCAATCTGCCAGCGACTGTTCCAAGGTTGCACCTTTTTTTTGGCTGGAAGTTATGATAGCCAACTTTGAGGGCATGCGTCCTCAGTGTTTTATTTGCGAACAGCGAGAGTCTGGTGATATAGATCACTTACTTATTCGCGAAAAAACATAGCGAAAACATCGAAATATGTCAAGAAAAAAGAAAAAGAACGCCAAATTGGACTCAAAATGGCCATATTTCACTATGATCATGACAAATACCACGGACAATTTCCTTGACACGGAAGCTAAAAAGAACTACTTTAAATCTAGATGAATAAAGGATCAAAAATATTGCTTCTTTGGGCAGTGGTTACTTTAGGAATGGCCCTTTGCGTTTTCGGCCGGAGCGGGCAACATTTGGAATACTCTGCCTTTCTTGTTACGGCCATCGAGTTTTTGGGCGGAATAATCTGTGCATTCTTGGTAGTTTATGAGCCCAATCGAAAGAACAAGTTTCTCTTCCTCAACTTCGCGATATTTTTCATGTTAGGAATATTTGCACTAGTTTCAAATCTTCTTATTCCTTTCTTGGCGAGAATCGATCAGTATCTTCCATTTGTGATGGTTCATTATCTCAAGGGGGCGCATTACCTTTTCTTGTCATTCGCTGTAGTATACCTTGTAGTTGATTCCCTTTTCCGAGGTCTACGTGTTGGAATCAAATATTTCCTTGTTGCTTTTATAGTCAGTGGTTTTTTCACGTTATATTTCGGCGACATTCTGGTGAACCCCAAGTTTGGATATTCAACTTCGGATGTCCAGGATTTTAGAGCCGTTGACCACGAATATTCTAATTTTCAGAAGGCAACTGGAAGAATTCCAAGTGCGGATGAACTAGCTAGTGCAATCACCTTACCAGCTTGGAGAGAAAATCACGCGGTTGGTAAATTGTATCCGGAAAACAATCTTTTGCGGATAAAAGAAATTCTGCCTTATCTCGCCGGTGAGAATTATTTGATTCTGTTGTATAAACCCATCAACTTCTATATCATCAAAATGGATGTTGTGGCTTGTTTCTTCATTATTTTGTTTTTCGGTTATCAATACAAGAAAGATCCACCACAGGGAGCTTATGTCGACAAGATCATGTTTCTCCTCTTTTTATATTGTGCTTTGGAGATCTTTCATGCTTGGAGCTCCATTCATGCTGTTGAATGGGAGGAACTTATGCAGATATTTGTAATTGGCCAATATGTTACTATCTTTATCTTATTGATGATTTCCGCTTTTTTTGGATTACGATTGAGCTTTGTCACGTCGGTCGCTGGAGAGTTTTATGAGAATGAATTGGTTCATAGCGCTCAACATATTA
>CAYLMV010000379.1:0-1462 GCA_964384415.1 uncultured Chitinophagaceae bacterium
CTACATGGAACCAACAGTTCGCCGCCGCAGCTTAGCTCCGGTCCGTTAGCCCGCACAACATTCATATTGCCACTCACAAACATATCGGAGACTAAGAGTGCATTCCTTAACTAAACTATTCTCTACTGGATTACTTCTTTTCGCTTTTTGTTTTGATGCCTCTCAACAGGCTATTTGCCAAGGTCGAGTAGGGTTAATTGGAGTTGGCATCCAACTCTCGACACCACCACCGTTTGTGTACAATCCCAATTATGGAGCCATGGGCTATTTCGGTCCTTATGTAGCTACCCCATCGCTAGGGTCACTGGAGATGCCACCCGATATACTCCTATCTACTTGGATTACAGATCAAATAGCCGTAGAACCTTCAGTAGGTTTGATGGCTTATACTAATGAGACACAATGGCGGTTGGGAATCACAATTGTGAACCATTTTGGAAATGAGAAACTTGAACCTTTTGTCCTAGTCCGGGCCAAGGCATATTTGATAAACAGTGGAAGCCATCTAAAAGATAATAGTACTGCTACTAACGTGAGCAACTATGTCTTCGGATTAGGAGTCGGTGGAGAATACTTCATTGGAGATAAGTTCAGTGTCAGTGGAGAATGCCAGTTGAATTATTTCATCCCAGACAAGAACGGTTTGATCTACATAACAAACAATGTTATCTCAACGGGTGTTGGCATATCTTGCAGATTCTATTTGCATTGAAGTTATGGCCCTATGACAATTCAAACAGATGGTGCGGGCTAACCAGTCGCTCAAGCTGACGGAAGGGGCCGTCGACGATTTCGCCGCGCGACAGTACGCCGGAAATGATATGATCAGCAAATGCGTCCGCGCAACTGAGTACATGGAATTGGCTGATCGCCGCCGCAGCTTAGCTCCGGTCCGTTAGGGCGCAATTCTATCACTACCATGCGAACACTCGTACTTATCACAACAGCCCTGTTTGCACTATTTGCATTCAATTGCTATACAATTCTCAAATCTTCTCACTCAGTTTCGCGCGCGCAGCACGAGCAACAGTACTTCACTTCGGCTCTCATGGTTGATCCTGCCCTTGTTGATAACTGGTTTCCGCGAGGCAACCTAAGTTCTTTTCACGCTACCTCAACCTCAAACCATGATCACCCTCCGCAAACTCAGGCTGAGTTTACCCAGAGCTTAAGTTTCCACGCAAGCGGAACACTAGTGCGACTTTCAGAATTTGGAAACTCATACCAAATTACGCATAACGGACGATATAGAATCATCAGTGATACGGTCATAGTATGTTTCGATGACGAAAGCGATATCGAGAAGTATTTATATTCCATAGCCGACAATCGCCTTACACTAACGGGAATATGGAAAAACGAAGACGCTCGTTATAATCTCACCAGCAACAATTTGGGTATTTATCATCGATCTGAGAATCAATAGAATTGCGCCCTAACCAGTCGCTCAAGCTGACGGAAG
>CAYLMV010000380.1:0-1457 GCA_964384415.1 uncultured Chitinophagaceae bacterium
TTGTCTCGTTTAGACTAAATCTAAAGATCATCCGTCGCCGGCCGTTCGAAGGATGACAGAAATCCCGAAGGGGCTCCATTCGGCATCGCAATCCATTTGTTTTAATGGAGCTACTTTCATCGCAGAGTCAATTCCCCGTTGTGCGGGGCTCCCTTCAATTATTCTGTTTTCAAGCTATCCCCCCGCGTCATTTCAACTGTTTGACTACGCTCGCTTTGGCAGTGATACAATTTGATTTCCCTAAACTGCGGGGCGATAGATTCCCGATAAAAACGTTCGGGAATGACCCGCCCTTCGGATCGTCAAGACCGCATGCTTCAAGGCGGGCATCCAAATTGTATCACTGCGCTCGCTTGCTTTTAATGGACTTTAGTCCTACTATTCCGTCGCCAAGCCGGACATCGGGTAAACGATATCATTCCGCCCTCCTCCCGTCGTCCGGGCGGCAAAAGAGACAGGTCTGGAGACCCCTGCACGCTGACCAGCAATGTAGGCGATCGTAGCTGCAGATCGGCGTACGCCAGGATTTTGAAGTATGCAAGAGAAGAGCCTCAGGATTCTTCCGCCAGACGGATGATGATCGAGGCTTTTGTATTTAGTGCAGCGGTCCGATGAATTGCTCACGTCCGAAATTACGAAATATTAAAGGAGGATCCGTGGAAAACATGTCGCGGTTACGCCGACATCTCGGAGAGTCCGCACGTCTCGTAGATATCGATTCAAAAACAGACCGTCGTCTTCATCTACTCGACTTTACAAAATCGTGCCGGGGTGAAGAGATCACATTGATTGAAGTCGGCGGGCATGGCATTACCGTCGAGTACGCGGCGTCCGGTCACAAATCCATTTTCGCTCTCAACGAGATCCAGATACAAGACCGCGCGTCCGGAAAGAAACCTGTTTCCTGAGACAGCGCGCGTCTCTCCGGCAAGCATGCCTGAAATAACGAACTGCAACTCCGGCATCCTCGTTAACAATGCCCACTCGCAGGACGAGCTGCCGCCCAAATAAAAACTCACCCAATCCAGAAAAGGAGCATCTCCATCATGGCCGATAAACGAGCAGATCTCGCAGGACCGGGCATCGGTAATTATGAAGAGCTGGAATCAATCCTGCCGCAAGACTATCATTCACTGCTTGACCCGAAACAAACGCAGAAAGCATTGTACGACCTGAAAGAATACATCGAAGACCACCTCTGCAAGGAACTCAATCTCATGATGGTCCAGGTTCCGCTGATCGTCGATGTTGAAAGCGGCGTGAACGACCTTCTGGACCGGGACGGTTCACGCACACCGATTCAGTTTCACATCTCCAACGACCGCGACAAGAATCCCGTAGATGCCCAGGTTGTGCAAGCGGCGACGAAGTGGAAACGCGTCGCTCTCAAACAGTTTGGGATAAAAGTCGGCGAAGGAATTTGCACGGATATGAGGGCCGTTCGCAAAGATTATTTT
>CAYLMV010000381.1:0-1437 GCA_964384415.1 uncultured Chitinophagaceae bacterium
CTAACCAGTCGCTCTATTAGACTAGAGGAAGATAAATCACGAAAACACTCATAGTACACCTGAGGAAGTCCGATTAAGTCTAACGTCGCTCAAGGCCAACTGAGCCTAAAGCTTGAAGAAGACCCGGACTTCCGTGTGGAGAAGGCTACATAGTATAGACGTCCTTGAGACGAGTTTAATAGAGCAAGCGTAATCCACCAATTGGGTGCACTTCTGTTCTGCTGGAGGGAAGGATGAAGAAGACGGAGTATGTTGTAGGAGTTGATATTGGCGCTGAGAGCATCTCGATCGCTGCGTTGAAGGGACCTGATGGAGCAGGCCTAGCGGAGCTCTCGGTCACGAACGATCCAGAAGGGTTCGAAGGGCTGAAAGGCTGGCTGACAAAGCAGAGGTTAACAATAGAGAACGCAGCTTTCTGTCTGGAAGCAACGGGTGTGTATGGAGAGGCGCTGTGCTATTATCTGTGTTCGCGAGGCTTCCGTGTAGCAGTAGAACCACCTTTGAAGGTCAAGCGGGCATTCCAGCAATCAGCACATAAGAACGACACCGTCGATGCGAGGCAGATTGCCGAGTATGGGCACCGGTTCTTCGATGAGCTGTCGTGGTGGACACCACCGGCAGCTGTTTTGGAACAGATGAGGGTATTGCTGACGGCCCGTGAGCAGTTCACAGGTCAGAAGATTGCCAATGTGAATGCTCTCAAGGCCTTAGAACGAAAGACCATTACGACACGGATCGCGATCCAGGCGTATGAACAGGCCATTGCGAGATTAACACAGAACATCAAGGAGATCGATCAGGAGATCAAACGGTTAGTGAAGCAGGATGACAGTTTTAACCGTATGATTACTGCGATCACCAGTACACCGGGAATCGGGATGCTTCTGGCGGCAAACCTAGTGGTCATGACCAGCGGATTTGCACGGACGAGGAATCATAAGAAGATCGCTTCCTACACGGGGATCAGTCCGATCGAACACAGCAGCGGCACATCAGTCTACCGGCGACCACGATCACGGCGATATGGTCCATCACGGATGAGAAAGCTTTTATACTTAGCGGCAATGTCCGTCAGTACGCATGATCCGACTTTTCGACGATACTATCTGCGCAAAGTAGCTGAAGGAAAGCCAAAGCGACTCGTGCTGAACAATATCTCAAACAAGTTGCTAAAGGTTGTATGTGCACTTGTGAGATCGGAGTCTACATACATTCATAATCACAGATCCGTCCAGCCGTTCCTTCTGAAAACGGCTTGACAATGTCATAGTATTCAAGCTGACGGAAAGTACGGTCGACGATTTCGCCGCGCGACAGTACGCCGAGAATGATATGTTCAACAGATACGTCCGCGCAACGGACTACATGAAACTGGCTGTTCGCCGCCGCAGCTTAGCTCCGGTCCGTTAGCTGGCGCGAAGAGATTTATTCAAGATC
>CAYLMV010000382.1:0-1428 GCA_964384415.1 uncultured Chitinophagaceae bacterium
TGAGCCCTCAGCAAATTCAGGCCAAGCTTGCACAATACGGCTTCACGGCCGATCAGGCGGCCGCCAAAGCCGCCCAGTATGGCGTGGATTTGAACTCCTACCTTAACGGGGGCGGAACCGTGGAGCATCTTTTTGGGATGGATACGCTCCAATCGCCGTCGACCGGGCCCACAATACCGACGACCGTCGATACCACCGAAGGGGCGACAGCTCCCGAAACGGTTTTCGTCGCGCAGGCAAAACCGGCGTTCGATCCCACCATCATCGGACCGGGCGGCCTTCACTATTTTGGTTACGAGCTTTTTCTCAATGTGCCGTCGGCGTTCGAACAGATGGCGGCGGGTCCCGTGGACCCCGACTACCTCATCGGCGTGGCGGACGTGGTCCGTATCAATCTCTGGGGTCAGGTTGAACAACGTGAAGATCTGGAGGTTGACAACGAAGGACGCATCTTCAATCCGACAGTGGGCCCCGAGCTCTAGACCGGGCTGACCCTGGCAGAGGCTCAGAAAAGTATTACGAGACTGATGTCGCAGTCTTACAAAGGCCTTATCTCTGCTCCGCAATCGGTCTGGCTCGATGTGACAATAGCCCGTCTTCAACCGAAGCGCATTTTCATCATGGGCGAAGTGAAATCTCCCGGAGGGTATACCGTTAGTACGTATTCGACAGTATTCAACTCGCTCTACGGAGTGGGCGGGCCGACCGTCAAAGGAAGTCTCCGCGATGTGCGGTTGATCCGTAACGGTAAGATCATTGCACATGTCGACCTCTATAATTATCTGAGCGGCACGGAGAAGATGACGGACGTCCACGTTCAGAATAACGACATCATTTTTATTCCGCCGAGGGGGAAGACAGTCTCCGTTGCCGGAGAGGTGCGGCGGCCGGCAATTTACGAATTGCTTCCTGGTGAGAATCTCAAGAGACTCATCGACATCGCCGGGGGCGTTCTTCCGACCACGTATCTCGAAAGAATTCAGGTCGACCATATCGTACCTGCAAAAGATCGCGTTCATGGGGAAGGCGAGCGCGCGGTAAAGGACGTTAATTTCAGGAACATCCTGAACGAAGGCAGAGACTATCCTCTGGCCGACGGCGATGCGGTGTCGCTCTACCCTATCACGGAGCCGGCCCGGAACTATGTCGATGTCGAAGGAGCAGTCCGCCGGCCCGGGACATACCAGCTCGAGAAGGTGCCCAGGCTTCGGGATGTTATCATGGCTGCAGACAGCCTTCGGCCCGATGCCTATCTGAAAAGAGCCGATGTCAGACGCACCCGCCCCGACAGCACTCTCGAGGTACTCCATGTGGATCTCGGTCAGGCGATGTTGAACAACCCGCAGGAGAATATTGCGCTTGACTCGCTCGACGTCATCACGATCTATTCTATATGGGAGATTTCTCCGCACAGAAAAGTGAGAATTG
>CAYLMV010000383.1:0-1424 GCA_964384415.1 uncultured Chitinophagaceae bacterium
GCAGCAATTTTCAGAGGCATAAAAGATGATACAGAATTTCTGCCTGAGAAAAAAGGAGACGCAGATATGGGTAGTGCCTGAATTCGCGTGGAGGCCAAAACCTTCCTGAATTGTCATTCTGATCCCGCCGATCACGAAGTGATGCCTTCGGCAAAAGGGACGGGATCAGGATGACGACGATCTGGTTGTGCTCCTTCAGAATGACCGGAGGAGCAGTTCTTGAAAAAGCTTCTAGTCTAACAAACCAAATTTCCGAAGAAAATCATCTGCAAGCTTGAGAATTTCATCATCAAAGTAGCGTGAATATTTTGGGTTTCCCTCTCCAAGATAGTGCCTCATTCCTTTGTACGTATGCTGTTCAAAATAATTCCCCTCCTTCGTCATTGCACTCTGAAAAAATTGCACCGTCCAAATAGGGACCTGGTCATCATACTCGCCGTGGAACTCTATCATCGGAGGCATTCCTCCTTTTATGTTATGGGTTGGAGAGATACTCCATATTTTGTTCCTGCGGTCAGCCAGCAAGCGGTCACACCAGCCTTCTACTGTATTGACGCACGCTGAGAACAATAGAACAGCATTCGGGCGGCAGCTTATGCTGAGGTTGTCCGATTGTTCATTGTACTCATCAATCATCGCTGTGCTCAATGCCAGTTGACCTCCGGCAGACTGGCCGGCAGCGACTATTTTATTTTTGTCAACATGAAATTTCCCGGCATTCTCGCGAACCCACCTCATGGCCGATCTGGCGTCCATGACACATTCAATCGGGCTGATCGATTTATTCGGCGTTACCCCGTGGTCAATCGACAAGCGGTACTCGACCGAGTACGTTACAATTCCCTTTCTCGCATATCGTTCACAGGTTGTGAAGAATTCGCCCGGAGTGCCAAAAGCCCAACCGCCGCCATGAAAGAAGACAATGGCCGTATTATTCTCGCTTTCATACGATCGATGTGTATAAAAGATATCAATCGTAAGTTTGTACGTGTCGACGGTTTTATAAATTTCCTGCGTATGGATCACCTGGTCATCGTCTTCAACTTGACCGGTCACGCTCCGCTCTTCTTTGCTGGCAGCATGTGTCAGAAAAGTGAAGCAGAGGAAAATGGTAACATATAGATTTTTCATGGAGGTTGAGGTTCTATTTGGGTGGAAGGGACATCAAAAACTCTGCAATGCGTCCTTCTTAAGGAACACAGTTACATCATTGTCAGTGTTCCTTCAGAAGGAGGTGAGCAAGCATGTTTGAAATGGGGGCTAATAGCTAATTTGCACTAAAGTCACCGCTTGACGTGGCAATTGCATTTTGACGATTGCTGTAGCATTGCTGATATCTATCTCTGAAGGTTTTGAAGGCATTTCTAATTGCCCTGCTTTTTCAAGTTCGGCAAATTGCTCGGCCGATGGATTCTGCGGTGATC
>CAYLMV010000384.1:0-1384 GCA_964384415.1 uncultured Chitinophagaceae bacterium
TCGGCCCCGAGCGCTTTGAGGTGTTGGCACGCCTCAGACTTCCCGCTCGCAATCCCTCCGGTGACGCCGATTCGCGTCAACATGGATTCGTAAGATCGTCGTTATTTCGCGAATGCAATTGACCTAACCTCGCGTATGACAATGACCTTGATCTGACCTGGGTACTCCATTTCTTGCTGTATCTTTTGGGCGATATCGTGTGCGAGCTGGTCTGCCGCCGCATCGTCGATCTTGTCATGTTCCACGATAACCCTGATCTCTCTCCCCGCCTGAATCGCGTACGTCTTCGACACTCCCTGGAACGACGTAGCCATCGACTCGAGTTTCTCCAACCGTTTGACATATCCCTCTACCGATTCGCGCCGTGCTCCCGGCCGGGCCCCGCTGATAGCATCGGCGGCTTGAACAAGTGCGGAAATCGGGTGTTCCATTGGGATGTCTTCGTGATGAGACCCTATGGCATTGATGACGATGGGATGCTCGTTATATTTTTTGGCGAGTTCGTAGCCGAGCAGCGCGTGAGGTCCTTCGATACTTCTGTCAACGGTCTTTCCAATGTCGTGCATTAGTCCCGCTCGTTTCGCTAAACCCGGGTCGATTCCGAGCTCGGATGCCATGATTCCACAGAGATACGCGACTTCAATGCTATGCTGCAAAAGATTCTGGCCGTAGCTGGAACGGTATTTCATTCGACCTATGTGTCGTATGATCTCCTGGTGCGCGCCCGGAAGCCCGACCTCGAGAAGAGCATTCTCACCGGCGCGGAGAACCTCTTCTTCTAGCTCGCCTTTGACTTTTTCCACGACTTCTTCGATTCTGGCTGGATGAATCCGCCCGTCGGCAATGAGCCGTTCCAAAGATATTCTAGCAACTTCTCGACGGAACGCGTCAAATCCGGACAAAATAACGGCTTCGGGCGTATCGTCTACGATAACATCTACCCCGGTCGCGGCTTCAAACGCACGAATATTTCTTCCTTCCCGGCCGATGATTCGCCCCTTCATTTCATCGCTCTGTATGTTCAAAACACTAACGGTTGTCTCGACGGCGTGATCGGCGGCCGAACGCTGGATTGCCTGCACGATGATCTTCTGCGCGTCCAGCTTGGCATTCTCCCGAACCTTGTCGCGGAGATCCTTCAGGGTCTGCGCTGCCTCTGTCTTCGCCGCGTTCGTCAGATTCTCAATAATGACCTTCTTCGCTTCATCGCGGGACAGTCCGGAGGCCCTCTCAAGGCGGGTGATCTCTTCGGCAATCATCCGATCTAATTCGATCTGACGAGCTTCGAGGAGTTTTGATTTCTCATCGCTCTCCCGTTCTATCTGGTGCAGTTCTCTCTCTTTCTTGTTGAGAAGCTCGACTTTCCGGTCGATGTTTTCTTCCC
>CAYLMV010000385.1:0-1375 GCA_964384415.1 uncultured Chitinophagaceae bacterium
CCGTTTCTCGGATAAGGTTCACACTTTTTCTGCCGTGTTCACAGTCCACGGGAACAATCCCAAGCTGATGCCCGATCTTTCGGCGGCCGTGGACATTACCTTGGCGGAGGTGAAGAACGCCGTGGTTGTTCCGCGCGGGAGCGTTGTAACAGAAAAGGGACAAGATTACGTTTGGCTCAAGACGGGAATGGGTTTCGAGAAACATCTCGTCAAAACAAGCGCAAAGAGCGATTTGGAAACTGTAATTGAGTCGGGATTAAGTCCCGGCGACATCGTAAGAGAAAATGCCGCGGATACCCGGGGCACGCCCTAAATGAAATGATGAAACTGCCGCATTTGCGGGGTCGAAAATGGGCGACAATTCTTGTCGTCTCCATCGTTCTCGCCGGATTCCTCTTATTTGGAACATTCCGCTTCGCGAAGGCTGTCCCGGATATTCCCAGCGCGATTGTCCAGCGCGGCGAATTTGTTGATTACAGCCAACTGCGCGGCGAAATCAAGGCTGTCACCGCTGTCACCATCGCCGCTCCGTTTGAGGCTGGCGATTTGCAAATCCTCAAAATCGCAGCGAACGGGCAACAGGTGAAAAAAGGCGATGTCGTCGTTGAATTTGACACCACCACGCTCAAACAAGCCCTGGCGCAGGACCAGTCCACGATGAAGTCATCCGACGCTGAAATTCAACAATCGCGCGCCCAGGCCCGCATCAAGGAGGAGCAAGACCTCACCGACGTGATGAAGGCTCGCTACGACGTGGAGGCCGCAAAGCTCGACGCCAGCAAAGAGGAAATTCTCTCCAAGATCGATGGCGAAGAGGCCGAACTCAAGCTCGCTGATGCCGAGCAGAAACTCAAGGAATTGGAAGCGAAACTTACCGCCGACAAGGCCTCCGACGCCGCCGACATTCAAAGCAAGGGACAGAAGCGCGACAAGTCGCTCTATCAGGTCCAGCGTTCGGATCACAGCTTACATATCCTCACCTTAAAGGCGCCGCTCGATGGCGTGGTGACGCTCGATACGAACTGGCGTGCATCGAGCATGTTCGGCAATGGCGCGCCGTTCAAAGCGGGTGATCGCGCCTGGCCCGGTGCGGCGCTCGCCGAGCTTCCGGATCTATCCAAGCTGAACATCAGCGTGCGAATTGACGAATCTGAGCGCGGCCGCATTCAGATTGGCCAAAATGCTTCCGTGCGAATTGACGCGATTCCCGAAGGCGAGTTTATCGGCCACGTTTCGGAAATCAGCACCATCGCAAGCATTGATTTCACCGCGGGATGGCCTTTCCCGAAAAATTTCTCCATGACACTCGCTCTCGATAATCAGGATGCGCGACTCCGCCCCGGCATGAGCACAAATGTGCGCATCGCCACCGATC
>CAYLMV010000386.1:0-1361 GCA_964384415.1 uncultured Chitinophagaceae bacterium
GCCGCAGCTTATTTATCCCGCTGCTTTTTAGCGGGAGCTCCGGTCCGTTAGGCGGTGCGATTAGCACCTAATTAGAAAGGTTCTCCTTGAAAACAGCAGGTTCACTTCTTCTTTTAATAACAAGTGCAATTCTTTTTAGCTCCTGCACATCAACATATTTTGGCAGATGGGTCTTTTGGGGTCCTGCCTCGATTAAAGACTATAAAGAATTTCCTTCCCGGCGCATTGATAACGCACCTCCATCGTTCCAATATATAAGGGATACATTGGCGGAGCGGAAGTTTTCACAATTTGTAACAGAGTTTCAAGATACGCTCATCTCCAATAATGGCGCAAATAGTTTGGAGGATTTACTTATCTCAACAGGTTCGACTGCATTTCTCGTTGCAAGAGGAGACACTATTCTCTACGAAAAATATTTCAATGGGTACGAGAGAAACTCTATTAACGCTGCCTTTTCAATCAGTAAATCAATTACCTCCGCCCTTGTGGGAATCGCTATTGATGAAGGTTATATTCAAAGTGTTGATGATCCCATAACGAAGTATCTTCCGGAATTAAGGGATTCGGGATTTGCGGCCATTACGATCCGGCACTTACTCCGCATGTCTTCAGGTATTCAGTACACAGATTGCGGTTTCTTATGGTGCGACGAACCAAAGACATATTTTGAGCCATATCTTAGAAATGTTGCCCTTAATGTCAAAATCGAACAAGAACCATTTCAGGCTTTTCGATACAATAACTATCATCCACTCCTTCTCGGTATGATCCTAGAACGGGCCACTCACCACTCAGTGAGTAGATACTTGGAAGATAAACTCTGGAAGCCGCTTGGGACGGAGTTTCCCGCTTTCTGGCAGATTGATAGCGATGAAGATGGATTTGAAAAAATGGAAGGCGGAATAAACGCTCGCGCTATTGACTTTTTAAAATTAGGCTTGCTATTCCTCAACAATGGTAGTTGGCACGGAAAGCAATTGGTCCCCGAACGTTGGGTGGCGGAGTCCACTCAAAGAGATCCTTTAGACAGCACAAGGAGCAAAACCTTTTATTACAGAGATATGAGATTGCACAACATGTATTATAAATATTTTTGGTGGGGGTTTTCAAAAAGCAACAAGAACTATGACTTTTACGCCTTGGGCAATTTGGGCCAATATATATACGTATGCCCTAGTAAGAATTTGGTGATCTGCAGATTCGGCAGAGAATACGGCAAGATTCACCGAGGATGGGAATTTCTTTTCAAGGATCTTGCCGATAATCTATATAAGTAAGATATATGAATTATCGATGCACCGCTTAACCAGTCGCTTCCCGCTAGGAAGCGCGGGATCTCGCAAAGAACGCTCGACAAG
>CAYLMV010000387.1:0-1359 GCA_964384415.1 uncultured Chitinophagaceae bacterium
CCATGCGCTGTAGGTGACGCCATCGGATTCGAGGGCATGGACACGCCAATAGTACGTCGTTCCGCTTTGGAGCTTTGGATTACCAAGTTGAAGCGATGTTCCTGCAACTCCGGACGTATCGACGACTTTCGTGGCAAATGCCGTGTCCTTGGCAACCTGCACCATGTATGATGCAGCCCCTGACGCTGTATTCCACTGCAATGTTGCAGGGAGTAAAACGCCAGCTGCTCCGTTAGATGGCGAGGTTAATACAGGAACGGATGGCGCAGTCGCGGCACTGATGCTTCCGATGACATAAATCCCGTTGGCTGCATAAATTCCGTTTCCTTGTGTGTACGTCACTTGGACATTCGTAAATTCTTTAGTCGTTGAACTTTGCCAAATCCGGTACATGATCGTGTCGCCTGCCGCGAGACCATCTTTGGTTCCGGTTTGATCGTTGTCTCCCCATACTGTCAACGCTGCATTCTGACCGGTCCACACCACTGCTCCTACGCACAGACCCTGCGGCGTAAATCCTCCGATCTCGTCTCCGGACACGAGTGCTGTTGTTCCGATCTTCGGGTTCGACGATATTGGAATCGATATCGTTCCGTTGTTGCCTGTCCCGCTGGCAAAAGTGAAATGAACTAACGATGTCCCGGTCGCGAACTGCCACCGAGGAGTCCATCCGCTTGGGAGACTTCCTACCGCAGCCTGAACACGCCAATAGTAGGTCGTTCCGCCCTGCAACTTTGGCGCTCCGAGTTGAAGCGATATGCCTGCAACCCCGGAAGTGTCCACGGTTTTCGTGGCAAATGTCGTGTCCTTTGCAATCTGTATCATATATGACGTTGCGCCGACCGACGCATTCCAATGAAATGTTACCGGGAGCGACACGCCCGTTGATCCATTAGACGGCGATGTTAAGCCCGGAACCGGCGGCGCATCTATCTGAGTCATGCTCCCAATCACGTAAATACCGTTGACGGCATAAATCCCATTTCCCTGCGTGTACGTTACGGGGACATTGCTGTATTCTTTGTTTGTTGAACTCTGCCAAATCCGATACATGATCGTGTCGCCTACCGTTAATCCGTCTTTTGTTGTCGTTTTGTCGTTGTCTCCCCACACGGTCAACGCTGCATTCTGACCGGTCCACACCACCGCGCCGACACACAATCCCTCCGGAGTGAATGCGCCAATCTCATCTCCCGATGAAATCGCCGTTGTCCCGATCTTTGGGTTCGATAATGCCGGAATCGAAATCGTGCCGTTGTTTCCCGTTCCGCTTGTAAATATGAAATGGACCGGGGAAAGCCCCGACGCGAAGAACCAACGCACAGACCATCCGCTTGTCTGACTGCCAGCCACAGCTTG
>CAYLMV010000388.1:0-1356 GCA_964384415.1 uncultured Chitinophagaceae bacterium
GGCGAAATCGTCGACGGCTACTTCCGTCAGCTTGAGCGACTGGTTAGGCGGCGACTGACTTGTCTAACCAAGGCAATCATTAGAATCGCCCAGCTGGTGGTAGCGGTAACGAATATTCCCAGGTAAATGATTTGAGTGTTCAAGTTGAAGTAACCATACGCCATCGTGAGCACCCCGAGCAACAAAATTGAGGCTCCGAGTATTAAGCTTGTGCTTACAGGCGCCATGGTGCTTATTCTTCTTTGTGACATTGCCATTTTCCCTAGTGAGACTTGTTGATAGTTACTCTCGCCGCCTAACGGACCGGAGCTAAGCTGCGGCGGCGAACTGTTAGTTCCATGTAGTTCATTGCGCGGACGTATCTGCTGATCATATCATTTCCGGCGAACTGCCGCGCGGCGAAATCGTCGACGGCTACTTCCGTCAGCTTGAGCGACTGGTTAGGGCGCAACCTATTTCTGCAAGAGTAGTTTTCTTGTTTCCTTGAAATCGCCTGACTGTAAAGTGTAAAAATATACACCAGAGGGGTAGTTCGTTGCGTCCCAGATTTGTATATGATCTCCTGATTCTAATTCCCTCGAGAGTAGAACACAGATTTCTCTTCCAAGAACATCAAATAATGTTAGCGTAGTGTATGATGCTCTTGGTATTCTAAATTCAATTGTGGTAGATGGGTTAAATGGATTTGGATAATTCTGTTTAAGAAACGGTTTGGCGGGAACAATGTTAATTCTGCCATTAATTCCCGTGATCGTGCCAATTGATTTCCCATTTACAAGAGCGCCACTTAGGTTCCAAGAATTCCCTGGTTCCACTATCAAAGAAGTGACTCCCACGCTATCCTCAATTGTCCAAGAATAGAATTCGTAGCTAGCTTGCCCAGCACCTGCCAGTTCGTAGAATATCCAATGAGCAATTGGATCCTCGGGAATAAGTATCCTTCCACCAGCCACAACGGTACGTTGCCCATTTGCATGGTGACTCAGAGTGTCATTAGGTCTAGCTGAAAAATTAAGCAAAATATATTCGGCTGAATCAGCTCTGTCATATGCATAAACAATTGGACCTTCTTGCCGGAGAAAGTTTGAGCCAAATATAATGCCGGTGAGTATTGAATACTGTTTTCCATTTGACAGTAAGGTGTCCCCTATGATTCGTGACTCCAGTGGCATGGGATTAATTATGTCGGTGGAGTTGTATTGCCAAATATTCCCTTTTTGTAGAGGGAACAAACCCTGTGCTTCTGTCCATGAAGAGTAAAATACAAGAACCAAGGCTAGAGAAATCATTTTCATTGTGTAACTCCTTCCTTTGACTTGCGCCCTAACGGACCGGAGCTAAGCTGCGGCGGCGAAG
>CAYLMV010000389.1:0-1355 GCA_964384415.1 uncultured Chitinophagaceae bacterium
TCATTTATGGTAATACCGGGCATTCCCATGGCTTCCGCTATTTTTGCAAAATCCGGATTCAGCATATCAGTCTCCTGATCAGGAATCCCTGCTACTTGCATTTCCAGTTTCACCATTCCAAGTGAACGGTTGTTAAACACGATAACCTTCACGGGGAGTTTATATTGCACAATTGTCATCAGATCGCCTAACGACATAGATAGACCTCCGTCACCGCAGAATGCAATCACTTGTTTGCCAGGACAGGCAAGAGCTGCACCAATGGCCTGAGGCATCGCATTTGCCATAGAACCATGATTGAATGACCCCAGCATCTTCCGTTCGCCTGTTCCATGAATATAGCGTGCGGCCCAAACACAGCACATTCCGGTATCTATCGTGAATATTGCATCATTGGCAGCCAGCTCATTAATCACAGATGCGACAAATTCTGGATGTATAGCGTTTGGCTTTCCGGGATCATCAACATAGACCAGTAACTTCTTTTTGACTTCTTTGTAGAACTCTAATTGCTCACCGAGGAACGTGGCATCCTCCTTTATGTCGATCATGGGCATGAGCGCGCGCAAAGTATCTTTCACATCCCCACAAAGCCCCAAATCGAGTTTTGCTCTTCGCCCGAGGCGTTCAGGTTTAATATCAACTTGCACGATTTTATTATTGATTGGCATGAATGGTGTGTAGGGGAAATCTGTCCCTAACAACACCAGCAAATCACATTCATGCATGCTATGGTACGCCGATGGAATCCCCAGCAAGCCTGTAAGTCCCACCTCATAAGGATTATCATACTGGATTGCCATCTTTCCTTTATATGAATACGCCACCGGTGATTTAAGCTTTCCGGCAAGCTCAATGATTTCTTTATGTGCTTCCGCTGCGCCCGATCCACAGAATATGGTGACCTTGTTGTGAGAATTTAATAGGTCGGCCAGTTGTATTAGCTCGTCTTCCGATGGCCTGACGACAGGATGGTTCCGGAAAAGCATGGTAGTGGTTTCCGCCTCTACTGCAGGAAGGCTGGTAATATCACCCGGCAACCCAAGGACGGCGACACCTTTTCTATGCACGGCATGCTGGAGAGCAGTCTGTACCATGCGTGGTACTTGTGCGGGTGTAACAGCCACCTGGTTATAGCAGCTGCAATCGTCAAAAAGTTTGATGGTGTTTGTTTCCTGATGAGAATCGGTTCCGAAACCTTTTGTCGGGATCGTAGAAGCAATGGCCAATACGGATGCCGATGAACGGTGTGCATCATACAAGCCGTTTATCAGGTGGATATGGCCGGGCCCGCTGCTGCCCGCGCAACATGCCAGGCCATTCAATTGAGCTTCGGCTCCGGCTGCGTACGCAGC
>CAYLMV010000390.1:0-1353 GCA_964384415.1 uncultured Chitinophagaceae bacterium
CGGCCAATCTCGGTATACGGTCCTGCTTTGCTACTTGCGCGAAGAAGCCTGTAACCATAGAACGGTTTACCGAGGCTGTCCGGGATAATAGGGTCTTTTGCAGACTCGGCGAAGTTGTCCCACGAGAGCTTCACCGAGCGATCAAGACCCCTCGCCGTGAGTTTTGACGGCGGCGGAGGGATAGGGCCCTGAAAGCCGGAGTTGTAAACCTTAGTGATGAAGTCGTCCAGCAAGAGCAAATGGGGGAGACTGTCGGAAAAGATAAACGCTACTGTAGCACGTGCCGTGTCCGTGTTCGCCATTGGAAAAGGGCCGGTGATCAGAACCGGACCGTCCAAATACTCATAATCTCTTGTACGCTTTGGATGTTGCACATCATAAAACTCAGGATGGGTAAAATTCCGATATATGATGGAGTCGGTCACGCAAGTGTTGTACACATCCATCCGATTCCCAGAGGTATCGGTATACCAATCTATTTCATTGGTCACTGCTCCATATGTCAACCCGAGTTGCATGCCGCTATAGCCCCGCGGCGTCTCGAGAAACGGATACCCTATGGTTGGCGGAACGGGAGTCGCTGACCATGTTGCAGGCCATGTTTCAGGATTAATCGGCCTGAGGTATGCCAAGTTGCGTCGCGGCTCTTGAGTATAGGTTTCCACTTTGTGTGGAACCACATTGATGAGAGCCTCGAAGCGTGTCAACTCTAGTCCGGAATAAAAAGCAAAGTAGCAGCTATCAAGAGCGGTTCCGCTCTTGTTGATGATGTCGTATTGGAACAGGACTATGTCTTTTCCCGGTCCGCTCCCCCATGAATAGACATAGAGATTAAACTCCAGACCAATCGGGACATTCGGTCCGTTCGGACCATCGTAGCACCAGTCATAACGACGATCTGTATCTTTGAAGATACAAAACATCTCCTCGTCTGATGCATAGAAAGGCGGATAGCTGTGCCGCTCCGAAGGTTCCGCAACATATTTTTTCGATCCGTTGACCGAACGGATTGGCCAATCGTCGAAGTTGCTCCCCGAGATATCGACGCCGGAGCTGTCAAAATCCAAACTTGAATAGACAATGTAATTTGGGTCATCGACATATTGCCACCCCGCCCCATGATAGACAGGATCATACCCTGCCTTTGGATCCCCAATGCGGCCTGGAACCGTTTCCCCGAAGGGATAAATACCGTAATTTATGAATTGCACGTCGGTCTCAACGTATCTTCCCGATTTCTTGGCCAGAAAAACTGGACCAGACCCTAAGTGCTCGGGTTGTAAGTGAAACGAACCACGCGGCCAGAAAGCAACCGGATTATATCCAGGAGGGTGGTCTACCCACCACAGTTGG
>CAYLMV010000391.1:0-1349 GCA_964384415.1 uncultured Chitinophagaceae bacterium
AGGACGACCGTATCTATCCGGTAATCGGAGTGATGCGCTGGGTCTTTTTCGACAATCGCGCCGATTCTCCAACATACAAAATGTTAAACGACATCACCGTGAGCGAACACAACCGTGCGCTCATCATCATCCCAAAAGGGGTCTTCCACGCGGTGAAAAACATCGGAACTTTGGATGCCTACTTTGTTAATCTGCCGACGCGACCCTACGACCATGCCGACCCGGACAAGCGCCGCCTCCCTCTGAAGAACGACCTCATCCCCTTCGACTTCTCGGACGCCACGAAGTGGTAAAGTCCGCGACGAACAGCCGGGCGAAGACCCCCGCGGTGACCGTTGTGGTCGCCGCGTACAACATGAGCCGGACGCTTGCGTACGCGTTGGAGAGCATACGCGCTCAGACGTTCCGCGATTTCGAAACGCTCGTGATCGGCGACGCAAGCTCCGACGACTGCGGGCTCGCTGTAAAGAAACTCCGCGACCGACGGTTCCACTGGTCCAACCTTCCTTTCAATACCGGCGGACAATGGGGGCCCAACAATGATGGAAACAAGCGCGCCCGCGGCCGGTATATCGCTTATCTCGGACAGGATGACCTCTGGTTTCCGTGGCATCTGTCGTCTCTCGTCGAAACGATTCAGAAAAGCGGCGCCGATTTCGCGCATTCTCTCGTGTTCCTGGTCGGCCCCGACGGAAAGCGGCTGGCATGCGGGCTGCCCAGTAAAGGGCGTTCATACCTGTCCGGCACCTTTCCCCCTTCCGGCTGGCTTCATCGGCGACAACTCGCCGAAGAAATCGGCTGGTGGCGCGGCCACGACGAAATTTCGCAGGGAACCGATGTCGACTTCATCCGTCGCGTATGTCTCTCAGGCAAATCGTTGAAATTCTCCAACGCTGCGTCCGTCGTGAAATTTCCTTCCGCATGGTGGGAAAGCTACAAAGCCGATGCAGATGTGCCCCAGACGCGTTACTTCTTAGCGATGAAAGACGACCCTCATAAGCTTCTGAATGAATTACTCTTCGGCGTCGCGGTGGAAAGCGCCGTGCAATTATCCCCCGTGATGTCCATTGTTGAAGCCGCAAAAGCCGCTGTGGGAGGCCTGCAGCTGAACCTGGCCGAAATGTACGGCCGTGAGCGCTGGCCGCTCTCTTCATTCCTGAAGTGGAGATTCCAGCGCATGAGAAGGCGGGTTCGCCGCCAGCGGGGGCTTCCCCCGCTTCCGGGGAAGAACAATTAGAA
This sequence comes from uncultured Chitinophagaceae bacterium, assembly GCA_964384415.1. Classification (GTDB taxonomy): domain Bacteria; phylum Bacteroidota; class Ignavibacteria; order UBA10030; family UBA8401; genus JAGVPT01. The sequence continues at coordinate 1,240 of CAYLMV010000391.1, forward strand.
CCCATCTCAAAAACAGTTCGGGGGTCATTGCGAGTCCTCAACGAGTCGAGTCTTCGACCGATGTTTTTTATCGGGACGAAGCAATCCCCATTATTCAGGAGATTGCCACG
>CAYLMV010000392.1:0-1328 GCA_964384415.1 uncultured Chitinophagaceae bacterium
AGCTCTTGTAACATAAACGCCCTCGATAATGCTTTCGGCAGCATCGATGCACAGTCATACAAGGCGGCAGGATATCTTGAGAATATTTTTCAAATTGGGGAAAGCGCCGTCCTCAACGTTGGCGGAAGGTTCGACTACTTTGATCTTGACAGAGGCTTGACATGGAGTCCGCGCGTGAATCTTGCTATCAAGGCGAGTCCCGAACTTACCGTTCGCGGGGCATGGGGACATTTTTATCAGTCACCGATCTACCAGCAGCTTGCACATTCCACCGCTTCCGACACGAACACACAATCACAGCGGGCAATTCACTATGTTCTTGGCGTCGAAGATGAACTTATCTCAGACGAGCAGCATCATAGTTTCCTGAAATTGAAACTGGAAACATACCTTAAAACGTACAACGATCTCATTTCGGCCACCGTGTCAAGTTCCGGTAGGATTAATTACTCGAGACGAAACGATGCAATCGGAAGAGCCTCGGGCCTGGATGCCTACCTGATGTATTCGGCATCGTGGTTTTCCGGGTGGATAAGTTATAGCTTGCTGAGCGCAGAGCAAGAGATGGTACAGAACGATAGCATCGGTTACTTCCCGCGGAACACGGATCAAAAACATACCTTGGCCGTGGTTGCCGAATTTAATCTCGGGAAAGCCTGGAGGTTGGGCACCCGAATAGTCTACGGCAGCGGATACCCGTATACTCCGTCGGTTGCAGTTTATGATAAATCGGCGAATGCATGGGAGTGGCGATTGGGAAATCCGAACTCAGCCTACCTGCCAGAATACAAGCGCGTGGACCTTCGTCTGTCGAACGATTTTGATCTGTTGGGATTGACTTCGTCTGCATTTCTCGACATAAGCAATCTTTTTAATTTCACCAATGTCCAAGCTTACGCCTATCAGTTTGATAATCAGGGCAATCCGAGAGTAGTTACGAAGGTGTTGTATCCAATTTTGCCGACCTTAGGCATGACGGTTCGGTTTTGAAACCAAGTCGCGGCCATCAATGCTGCTTTCATTAATTCTTGGCTTGGGTGTCCATCAGCCTCCCGTCGCTGATCTGCGAGTCCATACCCTGCAAAACCGTCTGCGATTTAGCGAAAAGCTGCCGGTTGTCCATCCAGAAACGAAAAATCCCCGCTCTCTCCAGAGCAGGGATAACTTTTTTTGCCGTAAGTTATTGGGACGGGATGCTGCCAAAAAGCGGCGGCACATCGTCGTGGCACTTGCGTGCCACTCCTCATCATGACTTAAGCCTCTCCTATTATCAGATAAAAAGTAATGCCCAACCTTTCGGTCGGGCATTACTTTTAAGTAGCGGGGAC
>CAYLMV010000393.1:0-1326 GCA_964384415.1 uncultured Chitinophagaceae bacterium
GGTGCGGACAATCAAAGAGAATCTCTTCTGGGCTTTCATGTACAATGTTATCGGCATTCCCCTCGCCGCACTTGGAATGTTGAACCCCGCCATTGCCGCGGGAGCGATGGCATTTAGCTCTGTGAGCGTGGTGAGCAATTCGCTGAGACTGAAGAAAAGAAAATTATGAGGAGAGCTATGGCGGCTATAAGCGGACGGATGATTCAAGAATCAGGAGACGTGACACACGAAGGTATAATTTATGTTTCTCAATTCATGATTCCTGTTCCTCTCTTGTTTCCCCCTCCTAATTCTTCCACGCCGGATCAACTCCCGCGAGTATTCTCGTTTTCATACCGCCCGTAATATTCATCACGTAAATCTGAGCGTAATCTCCGGAGTTAAAATGGTCGTCGTAAGCGATCTCCGATCCGTCGGGTGACCATGTCGGATTGCTTCCCACCTGCAGTGCCCTGAAATTGCTTCCCCCTGAATCGACGAGACAGATTTCATTAAAATCGCCATTTGCCAGTTCGAACACTATAGCGGTCCCATCGGGAGAGTATGCGGGTCTTAAAGCGAAGTCGAATCCGCTTGGAACGGAGGTGATGATGACTGTCGATGTGTCCGCCAAACGAACCTTTACAAGTCCGCTGTTGTTACCGACGACAAGATATTTGTTGTCGGGAGACCAGGCCGGTGAACTGCTCGTGCTTAGGTTCTTCATCAACGGTTTTCCGTCAATCCAGACTTCCGAAAGGCGTGATACGCTGTCCTCATGCCAATACGCAAGTCTTCCGTCGGACGACCATGTCGGCGATCCAACGAAGGCGCCTGGAAAGGAAATCGTTGTATCAAAAGCAGATCCCCGCACAACGTCGATAATATGAATAGCCCCGTACCCGCAGGCAAGACGAGCCCCATCCTTCGACCAGGAAAGATCATTGAAGTAGACGGATCCGTTCCCGACGCGCAAGGTCTCAATCTCAGAGGTGCCGGCTGTAGCGAGATAGAGCCGGCGTTTGTTTATGTCGAATGCGTCGTCTGCAACATAGTAAGCAATAGAGCCTGAGGGAATGGGGGGGAGAGTGCTCTTCGGAGTTTCGGCAAGGTCCTGAAGATTACAGCCAATCAGGATGGCTGATTCAAAGAAGAGGAGAAAAGCAGCTGTGCGATAAGTTCCACGTCCCATCGTCGGTTTCCGCGATTGTCATCTCAAATACACATTGGCTGCGAAAACTGTTCCGCCGCCAGAGCTAGACAGAAACTTAACACTCAGTGGTGATGAGAGGTTCCCATCATCATCCACGGAAGCGGCATTCCCAGACCTCGCAGCAACATCATGGT
>CAYLMV010000394.1:0-1312 GCA_964384415.1 uncultured Chitinophagaceae bacterium
GCTTCCTCCGCTTCAGGTAGAATCAAGCGCAAGAAAACACGATGGAGCCGATGCGCGAACTCGGAAAGCTGTTCATCGTCCTCGGCGTGTTGTTTATCGCCGTCGGGATGTTTCAAATTTTCGGTGCCAAGCTTCCGCTGCACCTGGGGCGTCTGCCCGGCGACATCGCGTATAAGGGCCGCCACGGCGAAATTTATTTTCCTATCGTCACCTGCATTCTTGCGAGCGCCGCACTCACTTTCCTTGTGTGGATCGTGAATCATTTTCGGCACTGAGACGCCATGAGCCAGACTTCACTCTTCAATCTGATGCCCGAACGGCGCGTCTGGAAAGTCGGCGAGATCACCGAACGAATCCGCGACATGCTCGCGGGCGCATTCCGCGATATCTCGGTTGAAGGCGAAGTGTCGAATTACAGGCCTGCTGCCTCCGGCCACCTCTACTTCACGCTCAAGGACGCGCATGCGCAGATTCGTTGCGTCTGTTTCCGCGACCAGGCCCGCGCACTGAAGTTTCGCCCCGAGGATGGATTGCAGGTGACAGTGCGCGGCTCAATCGGCGTTTACGAGCCGCGTGGCGAATATCAGATTTACGTCACCCACATCGAGCCCGTCGGACTGGGCGCGCTGCAACTTGCATTCGAGCAATTGAAAAAGCGCCTCGAGGCGGAGGGCTTGTTCGCCGGGGAGAGAAAAAAGCCGTTGCCCGTTCTGCCACGCCGCATTGGCGTGGTCACGTCGCCGACGGGCGCGGCGATTCGGGACATTCTGCGTGTGTTGAAGCGCCGCTTTCCCAACGTGCACTTGCTGCTCTTTCCCGTGAAGGTGCAGGGCGAAGGCGCTGCAAAAGAAATTGCGAACGCGGTGAATTATTTCAACACGGCGAAAGCGGCGGACGTGCTGATCGTGGCGCGCGGCGGCGGATCGCTCGAAGACCTCTGGGCGTTCAACGAAGAAATCGTGGCACGCGCAATTGCGGCGTCTGAGATTCCCGTGATCACGGGCGTGGGCCACGAAACGGATTTTACGATTGCGGATTTCGTGGCGGACTTGCGCGCTCCCACGCCATCTGCGGCCGCGGAAATTGTGGTGCGCTCGCGCATGGAATTCGAGCGGCACATCGCGGAGGACCAGCGGCGAATCGTGCAGCGCATGCGCTATTTGATTTCGCAATGGCGCCATCGCGCGCGCGATTTGGAAACGCATCGCGGCTTCCGGCAAATCGAAATTCTGATGCGCCGGCGGCGCCAGCAAGTGGATGAACTTTCGTCGTCGCTCGCCGTGGTGGTGCGCATGCGGCTGGCCCTTACGCG
>CAYLMV010000395.1:0-1308 GCA_964384415.1 uncultured Chitinophagaceae bacterium
TTTTTTATTTTTCTCAACCCAAACAATCCAAAACCCGGGAATCAAGAGTTGAAAAGTGTATTCAGAAAATTCTCGATGGAGAAGGATTAAATGATTAGCACCTTCGATGAGAAAAGAGTTTAATCAGTCTTCAGGATACTCCCTCATTTTGCGTTCTCTTTTTTCGCGTTTAACCGCCTCTTGCACCCAATCTTCGTGACGTCATCCTTGGATCTTCTCTTAAGGCCGGTTCGAAGTTCGTTCTAATTCCCAGCGTTCATACCTCCGTCAGTTCAGAAATTGCCATGCAATTGGCTATAAGGCAGGGTCGGAAATCATTGTGAAACTCACCGGCAAGAACAAGGTTGAGGTTTCGATACTGGGTAAGGCAGTTGAACAATCTGAGCCAACCAGACCATCAGATAATCTGAGAGACGTGATGATCCAATCTATGAAAGACTCGGCTGAGATCGTTTCTGCAGTGCCGGCGCTAGGCCTTCGAGCTGAGGGCGCAAGGGCAATTAGATTGAGTCTTTTCATAGCGAGAACATAGATTGGTCGGCTGGGATGCACTAGAGAGCCCGAAATTTTCTGGGCCCTTTATTTAAACTTGATTGTCCATTTGAATAATGGTACATTCGCGCATACAAGCCTACCGAATTATGGGGAATGCGGCAAATACTATTTGTGAATACTGAACCTCCGAATTCGCCACACGCGATGAACGAGGTTCTTATGTTTTATGACGGACAGCACAAGAAAGCACGCGGAGAAAACATGAAACACCTTCATTCTACTTTTTCTTTTCTTATTTCTTTGTTTCTTTCATTTCACACCGTTCACGCTCAATGGGTGCAGACTAACGGACCCTCCGGTGGTTGGGTCCGGTGTTTTGCCATCAGCGGCGCGAATCTCTTTGCCGGGACCCCCTACGGCGTTTTTGTCTCCGCCGACAACGGTACTAGCTGGAATGCGGCCGGCAAGGAGCTTACCGACGTCTTTTGCCTTGCAGTCAGCGGTACGAATCTATTTGCCGGGACTTTGGGAGGCGGTGTTCTTCTTTCAACGAACAATGGCTCGAATTGGACAGCGGTCAATAGCGGCTTGACGGGCGGTATGATCTATTCTCTTGCTGTCAGCGGGACTAATCTCTTTGCCGGGGTCTTGGGGGGCGGGATCTTCCTCTCCACCAATAATGGCACAAATTGGACTCCCGCGAGCAACGGCATCACGAACCCCAATGTCCGGTCCTTTGCCATCAACGGCACGAATCTCTTTGCCGGAACTGAAGGCGGGGTCTTTCTCTCGACCAACAACGGCACGAGCTGG
>CAYLMV010000396.1:0-1304 GCA_964384415.1 uncultured Chitinophagaceae bacterium
TTCGTCAAGCGCGACACGGTTCAAAAAGCAAAATAAAGAAAAGGAGCACCTGAGTGGCACGATTAGCAATGGTTGTCAAATCGAAGAAGACGCCAAAACATCCGACACAGAAGCACAATCGATGCTCTATCTGCGGCCGATCGCGCGCGTATATGCGGAAATTCGGCGTGTGCAGATTGTGTTTCCGAAGCATGGCGCTCGACGGCAAAATACCCGGCGTCACGAAGGCGAGCTGGTAAGCAGCTTCTTCGCGGTAGAGAGTCGCAACAAACTAGGAGAATGAAATTCAATGTCAATGTCCGATCCGATAGCCGATTACCTGACCAGGGTTCGCAACGCCGTCCGCGCACGTCATAAGAAAGTCGACGTCCCCGCATCGGGTTTGAAAAAGGAAATCACGCGCATCCTGATGGAGCAGAAGTTCATCACGAGCTATACGACCGTGGAAGATGCGAAACAGGGAATCATCCGTATTATGTTGAAGTATAACGACACACGAAGCGTCATCACCGGATTGCGGCGCATCAGCCGGCCGGGCATCCGCCGCTACCAGAATGCCGGCGAGCTGCCGCGTGTCAACAACGGCCTCGGCGTCGCGGTCCTGTCGACATCGAAAGGTCTTATGACCGACAAGCAGGCGCGGAAAGAAAATATCGGCGGCGAAGTTTTGTTCTACGTCTGGTAATTCATCAGTTCAGAGAAGAGTTTGAAGGAGTCTTACTGTGTCACGAATCGGTAGAAAACCTGCTCACATTCCCAAGGGAGTGAAAGTAGAAATCAAGAACGGCAGCGTGAAAGTGGCAGGCCCCAAAGGCGAACTTTCCGTTACGATCCATCCGGATGTCACGGTCGAAGTGAAGGGCGAAGATGTTCTCGTCTCCCGCCATTCCGACATCAAGGAGCATCGTGCGCTGCACGGATTGTTCCGGGCTCTCATCGCCAATATGATTACGGGCGTGACGACCGGGTTCACCCGCAAGCTCGAACTCGTGGGAGTCGGGTACCGCGCCGAGCTCAAGGGAAAAGTCCTCCAGCTCGCCCTGGGGTACTCGCATCCCATCGTCTTCCGCGCGCCGGACTCGATCAAAATCGAAGCGCCGACGCAGACGAACATCACCATCAGCGGCATCGACAAGCAGCTGGTAGGATTGGTCGCGGCGAAGATCCGCTCGCTGCGTCCGCCGGAACCGTACAAGGGAAAAGGGATCAAGTACGAAGGAGAGTATATCCGACGCAAAGCTGGAAAGACGGCAGCAACGGCTGGCACCAAGTAAGAGATAAGAGAGAAGAGATAAGAGATAAGA
>CAYLMV010000397.1:0-1302 GCA_964384415.1 uncultured Chitinophagaceae bacterium
ATCGTCGTAAAACTCCAAGATGTGGATGTAATAATCTCGTAGGAATCGTATTGACGTGGTCACTTTCCCATCGACTGTGGTGTTACTAAAGGTGTCTATTTTAGATTCCCTGAGATTCATCGACTTCAGAACACCGCTAGGATAGTAGGTGCGGGTAGAAATCAGCATAAGACTATCCATCGGGATGTAGTATGTTTGACCCATTACACTTCCGTCATCATTGAAAGCTTGGACCTTGATTGGGAGAAGTCCTTTTCGGTAGACCTCCTGGCGAACGCCGCCCATGCCTTCGTATGTGGCAGTGACTGTTTCGTGCGTGACTCCTTCACCAAAATTGTCACCGCGATTGCAGGCCACAAGAACAAGCGATACCAGAGCCGGAATAAGGTATTTCATAGTTCCTCCTTAATGGTGATTAGATCTCATTTTTGCATGAAGATGTTGTGCGCCCTAACGACGCAGATTATTTCTTGAGTTTGCCGTTCACGTAAAATTCTTTTCTCGTCTGGTGGCCGAGCGAATCCCATTCAAACCATTTCCCGTTCCGTAGAGCATCCAACAATTCGGATTCTTCTTTTTTTTGGCCGTTGTGATACCAGTTTGTAATCTTTTTTATATCCGAATTGGGAGCAAAATATTCGGTCTGTTTTGTCCCGGACTCGTCCCAAAGTTCCTCAATATGCGATTCACCGTTGTGGCGCAACTGCAAGATTCCATTAGGATAATACCAATAGGCGGAGATCAATTCATTCTTATCACTCTCGATTGTTTCAAGACTTTTCAACTCGCCGGAGGGATAGAATGCGATTGTATGAGTGAACGCTATCGTATCCAGATTTCCAGCATAGCTTTCAAAGAATCGCTTTCCATCCTTGTAAAAACCAAATTCTTGATACGGTTTGGAATTCTTTAGATAGATTTCTTTCCTGATTTCGCCTATACCCGCCTTCGTCACTGTTGCCGTATAGTGTACAACGCCTTCAGGTAAACTCTCTTTCACACTGCAGCCGGTCATCATCAGTATGAGCATTACGACGGCACAATTAGCGATACGATACATTGCATCCTCCAGACAGTAGGTTATGACAACGGTAGTTATTATTTTTCACTTCAAGACGAGATCGAGTATTACTTCAGCAGCAGCATTTTTTTCGTGGCAATGGGCGCGCCCGCATTCAATGAATAATAGTAGATCCCGCTGGGCAGCGTTGACCCATCCAATCGAACTGAATACGTTCCTGATTCCTGCCGTTCATTTACCAATGTCTTTACTTCCCGGCCAAGCACATCGTAGACCCGAAG
>CAYLMV010000398.1:0-1294 GCA_964384415.1 uncultured Chitinophagaceae bacterium
CTGATATATTTTAGAATGCCTCGTGTGCAAACACGGGGCATTTTTTTTGGAGGGAGAGACTCGGCTTTCGATCGAGGAGAGCAAAAACGACCATCTGCATCTGGTGACACCTTGCGGGGCCATGTCAACGAGGGGATAAGATCCGTTGCAAGCCGGGGCCGTGGGTGTGTCAAGAAGATGCTTGCATTACACGGGGCAAAAATTCTCATATCTTTTGTCAAAGCAGACCACGACTCAAGCCGGATACTCCTGGATTTGACACGTGCCCGGAGAAAGAATGTTTTTCTCCTCTGGCGCTCAGATTTACTAGTCGGACCATCAAAAGTCTACCTCCCGGATACCAAAAATGCCCGTCACACCCCGGATTTCTGCCAATTATTCGCTTGGAAAAATCATTTGGAATTTCTATCTTTGGAACATTCGAAGAAGCGGTGTGGATACGCCATACGAGCACCTTATTGGGATGAAAAGTTCATTTCAAAGCCTGCGCTTTTGCTCATCGTTTGGGGGAATAAGCTAATTTTATCCTATTCAAAATGAATCGACCCCGTACCAGCCTTATTTTGTCCTCAATCTGCTTTGCTGCGATGTTGGTCTTCCCTTCTTTTGGAAGGAGCCAAACAAACGATCAGTTGAGATCTTCCGCTCAGTCTGCCCTTCAACAAATGACGCCTGAGGAGATCGATAACAAACTCAAAGAGCTGGGACTGACGCGGGAAGAGGCCATTCAAAAGGCCGCCGAGTACAACATCAGCCTGGAAGATTATCTGAACAAGGCTTCAAAAACGACTGCCCCTGCCCAGGGAGCGCAGCAGCAGGAAAACGCACCCCCTGAAATCGGAAATGCGCCCCAGGCCCGGGGGGCGTTGCTGCCCGCGGCGAAAAAGCCTGAAATTCCAGGATTCGCCGGGCGTATCGGCACTGAAAATTTGTTTCCATTCGGATATGATATTTTTAACGCATCGGCTTCGACCTTCAATGCAACCCTGAACGCTCCCGCGCCGGAGTCTTATCCGCTGGGCCCCGGCGATGAAATAGTCATCACCGTCTGGGGAGAAACAAAGTTAAACTATCAGCTCACGGTAAACCGCGAAGGGAATGTTCTGATCTCCGATGTTGGTCCGGTGAGCGCCTTCGGCTGCACGATCCAGCAATTTCGCGAGAGGCTGCTGCATCGGATGTCGCGCATTTATTCCGGACTGAGAGATGGGGGCCCAGACGCAAACACTTTCATGGACGTCTCCGTCGGAAGATTAAGGACAGTCCAGGTTTTCGTTTTGGGTGAAGTGCAAAG
>CAYLMV010000399.1:0-1288 GCA_964384415.1 uncultured Chitinophagaceae bacterium
CCGCCTAACGGACCGGAGCTAAGCTGCGGCGGCGAACAGCCAGTTCCATGTAGTCAATTGCGCGGACGTATCTGTTGATCATATCATTCTCGGCGTACTGTCGCGCGGCGAAATCGTCGACGGCCCCTTCCGTCAGCTTGAGCGACTGGTTAGCGCGCAAACGGAAAGAAATAGACCTTAATATCCTCTTTTGGTATAAAGTCCTTGAGGGTTCCCTCATACCTGTTTCGACTCGTTTGAGTAAGATACTTTTCGAAGCAAGACGACATAATTTCATTGCTTGATTTTTCGACAGTAACATGGAGTGCTTTTATTGGCTGGCTCCAGTTTAGTGCTGATTTGAGTATATAAGACACCCAGTTTCCAGGCGTGACGAGATTTCTTTCTGACTGTTTTGAAATCAAAGTAGCCAGTTTGTTCTTAGATAGACAGCCATCCTTCTTTAAGAAAGCTGGATCACTGGTCCCAACGTGATATTCCGAATCTCCTCTCTGGACATTAAACGCTTTCAAAGTGAATAGTTGGTATCCGCACACGGGCCGATATCGATGTTTTATTGTGATGGATTTTGTAACAGGAAAACTCTGCTTCCAAAAATACTTAATGCTTACCGACCAAAGTGGAAATTTATGTTGACCATCGTTGACGAGTCCTTCTTTTAGGAGAAGTTCTTGGTTTTGAGGAGAGAGTCGCGGAAAAAAATACGAAACCGTGTCCTTCCAACCCGAGGGATAGAAATTAGCGAAATCTTCGATAGATAAATGCATCTTCTGAAGAAGTTTTGTATAGTCCTTGCCATTATTGAGTGCGCGGATTTCGGTTTGGTATTTAACTTCCTTGCCATCTACCTCGACCTTAAAATCTTTAAAATGTTCCACTGGGCGATCATTAAATCGATACTCTGGTATTGGGAAAGCGACTATTGTAGAAATATCTGTATTGGAATGGTTAAAAAATGTCATTGACACTTCGATTCTATTGGCGCTGATGAAAAGGTCTTCCGATTCTACACTTATCGAATCCATTCTTTTGAATTGTAGACCCTTAGGAGTGATCTCTGCAGAAGAGTCATCGGGATAAGCTCTGAATGGTGAAGACAGCAATAGGATCGTGAGAAGGACAATTTTTGAGTATATGTTTTGTTCCGATTTTATCATATTGAATGCTCTTGTGTTTGCGCGCTAACGGACCGGAGCTAAGCTGCGGCGGCGAACAGCTGGCGCCATGTAGTTCGTTGCGCGGACGTTTCTGCTGATCATATCATTCTCGGCGTACTGTCGCGCGGCGA
>CAYLMV010000400.1:0-1288 GCA_964384415.1 uncultured Chitinophagaceae bacterium
GGTCTTGACCAGGACTATCGCGCCAAACCGTTCGAGCCGATGCCGCAGCTTCTCGCCATTGCCGAATATATCACGAAAACTCTGGCAATTTGCGTCGTGTGCGGGAACCCCGCAGATAGGACTCAGCGAACTTCCGACTCTCACGAGCGTGTTGTCGTCGGCGCCAAGGATGTGTACGAAGCGCGCTGTCGCCGGTGCTTCAGGCCTCCGAGCGACTGATGCATCGTTCCTGATATCACGTGATCCTTTTACCCTCCGCCGATCTCAATCATTTCGATACTACGAAACTGCCGCGAGCATGAAACACTTTGACGATCATATCAATGCGTCGGTGGAATACGTCACGGCACACATCGGAGCCAAGCCGGTGATTGGGGTCATTCTCGGTTCCGGCCTCGGTGACTTTGCCTCCCTCCTTCACAACCCCACTGTCCTCGACACGAAGGATATTCCATATTACCCTCTCTCGACAGTCGAGGGTCATGCCGGAAAGGTTCTCTTTGGTAAAATTGTCTCATCGGGGAAAACTTCTGCGGAGATGATGGTGTTTCAGGGGAGAATCCATTTCTACGAAAGCAACGACACAGACGTCGTGGTCTACCCGATCGAGCTCGCTCACCGGCTCGGCGTCACCCGGCTCATCGTGACAAATGCAGCGGGGGGCGTGAACCGCCAGTTCATGCCGGGGGATCTGATGTTCATCAAGGATTATATAAACTTTTCGTTCGAAAACCCGTTGTTCGGCAAATTCTCGGCGGACGTGCAAACCTGTCGCCCCGGATTCAGCCCGGAACTGCTGGCTAAGGCGAAAACAATCGCCGCGGAGAACAAGATCCCGTTTAGGGAAGGCGTATACTGTTGGACAAAAGGTCCCTCGTACGAATCTGCAGCGGAGATCCGTATGATGGGAGCCGGGGGAGCCGACGCGGTCGGAATGTCGACAGTACCTGAGGTGATCGCCGCTTCCAGGCATGGTATGGCGGTGTTGGGAATTTCATGCATCACGAACCTTGCCACGGGACTAAGTTCAGATAAACTGGCTCATGCTGAAGTCACCGAGGTCGCCAACCGAGTGCGTCACAACTTCACAGAGTTACTTTCCACCATTGTCGTTCAGATGTAGAAAATGGAAAAGCCGTTATCGGCAAGATAACGGCTTCCTCATCCCTCAAGAGCAGCCTTCCCACAGCACCAACTCCCCCTACTTCATCAAGACCATCTTCCTTGTTTCGGTAACGCCTCCCGAAGTGATTTTGTAGAGATAGACACCGCTCGCAACATTGGCGGC
>CAYLMV010000401.1:0-1264 GCA_964384415.1 uncultured Chitinophagaceae bacterium
ATGAACTACATGGAACTAACAGTTCGCCGCCGCAGCTTAGCTCCGGTCCGTTAGGGCGCAATTGCGCAGTTACTTATTCGAAGGCCAAACTATGAAACCGCTTAGCGTACAAGCATTTGTGTTATTCATATTGGTTAATAGTTCTTTTTCTGAAATTAGAAGGGTTCCACAAGATTATGTAACAATTCAAACTGCTATTGATTCATGCTCTATTGGAGATACTATTCTAGTTGACAAAGGCTCATATAGCGAACGGATGTCCATAAACAAATCTCTGACAATATTCGGGATCGAAAAGGACAGCGTAGTTATATATTCACAAATTACAATCAAGGCAAGCAATGTTAACGTTCAGAAACTGACAATATCAACATACTATGATTCACTCTACCATTATTATTTTTCTCCCCAGGTAATAATAGATAGTTCAAGCAATGTCAAAATTGCAGGCTTGTATTTACCTCCACATAACGAACTCGATATTCCTACCGATGGTGGAAATAACATGACGATATCTGCTTCAAAAGGAGTATCTCTGATATCCGTCATTATGCAAGCTGGAGACGGAGGCCCTGGTAGCACTAGTCACTTAAACCAACACGCTAGCGGTAATGGTGGTTCTGGAATTATAATTGCTAATTCACAGAGCATAGTTATTGATAGCTGCACGATTTACGGCGGTAACGCTGGATATAGAGCCTATTATTATGTAGCACCAGGTAAGACTGGCAGCCCTTTAATATTGAAAGACAGTTCGGTGGTGTCCGTAAGTAATTCAAAACTAAAATATGAAGTAGTCAAAGATTCAAGTAGCAGTATTCTATTAACAAACACCACAATAATTCTAACGGACGTGTTTGAAACTGAACCCTCAAATAGTACACCCAGCAGATACCAACTACGCCAGAATTATCCAAATCCATTCAACCCAAGCACCAATATCTCATTTAGTCTCCCTTCAAAATCAGTTGTGTCCGTGAATATTTATGATATTACTGGAAGGAAGGTTGCAACACTTGTTAATAAAGAATTGGCTGCAGGGAATTATGTACGGCATTGGAATGCAGCAAATATGCCAAGTGGCATTTACTTCTATCGCATGCAAGCAGGGACATTCAGAGATACTAAAAAACTAATGCTGCTTCGCTAAAGCAATTGCGCCCTAACCAGTCGCTCAAGCTGACGGAACATGCCGTCGACGATTTCGCCGCGCGAGAGTTCGCTGGGAATGATATGATCAGCAGATACGTCCGCGCAATGAACT
>CAYLMV010000402.1:0-1240 GCA_964384415.1 uncultured Chitinophagaceae bacterium
AAATACAATAAGAATGAGGATGAATTCTGGGGCCCCTAGATTACCTAGCATTTTGTATTCTCCTTATGGAATATGAGTGAGTCGTAGGATCAGTTGCGTTGAATGCGCTGGCTAACGGACCGGAGCTAAGCTGACGGCGGCGAGCTGGTTGATTAACGTTGACTGCACGCGCGCGAGATGTCGCTTTTTCCTAATCGTCCCACAACGCGCGGCAAAATCGTCGACGGCTGGTTCCGTCAGCTTGAGCGACTGGTTAGGCCGCGCGGTTCAAAAAGGAATAGACATAGCCATCAACGAGCCTTAAAGCGACCAGGAACCATTAGAACAAATGCGGCAAGAAATGTTAGAGTCATTGCTAAAAAGAATCTGGCCTTCCGCTGATACTCTTTCCTCATTTCCACATATCCTACGTTGATGTTCTTTTGAGGCCAAGATCTGGAGATTTGAAGTTGCCAAATTTGATTGCCTTTCTCAGGAGAGTACCAAACTGAAATCTCATTACCCCTAACAAGTAATTCTGCTACTTCGCCGTAGGAGGGGGTCGATTCAGAAAAACAACGAAAGCTTTTCAATTCATAATTTGACTGAACGGTAAAATCCAAGATTTGACCCGTCTCAGTGTGTTGTAAACGCACTTCATCCACTGTTCCGGTAATAAGAGCTAGTTCTTGAAACGCGATTGTACGTGAACCATACCAAGCAAAGAACATGAATGCGATTGTACCCAACCCTAAAATTACCGTGATGACTTTTGCAAAATCGACGTTAGCAGTTTTCATAGATGCGAGTGCGGCCTAACGGACCGGAGCTAAGCTGCGGCGGCGTATAGCCGCAGCAACGGAATCCAGTCCGCGCGTGGTATGTCCCGTCCGATTGTAGCTCCCATTTGCGCGCGTGCAAAATCGTCGACGGCTGGTTCCGTCAGCTTGAGCGACTGGTTAGGCCGCACGCAATTCTTTTGAAAATTAGTTGATGCTAGTTGGCCTTTTCTTTTCGCCATCTCAAAAAGAAAGCAATGTTGAACACTATTGACAAACCAGTGAGGAAGCCAACAACAAACGAAATCAAGTCGCTTCCTTTGGCGAAATGATTGAGTAGAATGCTTATCGCCAATGCAAATTGTCCAATTACTAGGTAGAGGCTTTTGTCCTTCATCATTTCCTCGATTTGAATTCGTCTGTTCGTGCGGCCTAACGGACCGGAGCTAAGCTGCGGCGACGAACAGCCAGTTCCATGTAGT
>CAYLMV010000403.1:0-1228 GCA_964384415.1 uncultured Chitinophagaceae bacterium
GCCTAACAAGTCGCTCAAGCTGACGGAAGGGGCCGTCGACGATTTCGCCGCGCGAGAGTACGCCGAGGATGATATGATCAACAGATACGTCCGCGCAACGAACTACATAAAACCGGCTGTTCGCCGCCGCAGCTTAGCTCCGGTCCGTTAGCCGGCAACGCTCTCTATCACTGAGGCAGAATTATGGAACGAAACTTCATTCTTACACTTTTACTCTTTGTAGCACAAATTTGCCACTCTCAGTTCTATTATCCTCTTCGAATCGGAAATCAATGGACTTACGTGGACTCAATCTTGCGCCCATACCCATCGGCCACCACTAGTTCGGCCTCGGTCGACAGAGACACAGTCATGCCGAACGGGAGACATTACTTCGCGCTGACCGGTAATACGTTCTTGAGCCAGCATGGCGACACCACATTCTCCTGGTTTGAAAGTGACGGTGAGTCCATTCGCTACCTTTGTTCTCCAAAGATGATCGATACTATCAAGTATACCTTTTACGGCGACCAGAACTGGATTAAAATTGTCCATCGTGACTCAATAAATATTTTCGGCACACTTAGGCAGGCGTGGTTCTTTTTTACACCCACACCATCTTCGAGCACCTATAACTCTGAAATTGTCGTAGACAGCATCGGACTGGTGTATTCAGTGTGGGGAGACAGCGACGGAATATACTTCGCAGATTATTGCACTAGCGCAATAATTGATGATATCAATTACCATACAATAACTCCGGTTCGGATTCCCCCTACCGTTCCCAATCATCAATTGTATCTCTTTCAAAACTATCCAAATCCTTTCAACCCAATAACCACAATTTCTTACGATGTGCGATCAAAGGGCTACGTTGCACTGCGACTCTATAACGCTGTGGGGCAACTCGTATCCACGCTACTAGAAGGAATTCATGACCCCGGAAATTATCACATTGAACTTAACGGATCCAATCTAAGCAGCGGAGTATATTTCTATCGGTTGAACGGCTCTAACTTCTCGCAGACTCGTTCGATGTTACTTCTCAAGTGAGTCATCCTTGCGTTGCCGGCTAACCAGTCGCTCAAGCTGACGGAAGTAGCCGTCGACGATTTCGCCGCGCGAGAGTTCGCCGGAATTGATATGATCAGCAAATACGTCCGCGCAACTGAGTACATGGAACTGGCTGTTCGCCGCCGCAGCTTAGCTCCGGTCCGTTAGAACACACGAAATGGTTATGGCGTAGTCA
>CAYLMV010000404.1:0-1225 GCA_964384415.1 uncultured Chitinophagaceae bacterium
GAAAGAAACTGCTGATTCCACCGGAAAGAGATTGCGGCAGACATACATCGACTTCGTGACGTCGGTGCGTCCGCGAATTGAAAATATATGGAAGGCACGCAAACAATTTCTTCTTGTCAATGGAATTGTCGTCATCCTCGCCCTCGTTCCTCTTCTTTTCATTCTCAAGCCATACTATGTTAGCACTGTCGACATTCTCCCCGACTACGGCGCTAATGCTAGCAGTTCTTCCCTGAGCGGGATTGCATCTCTGGTGACAGGCGGGACGGGAACTCCTGCGGAAATTTATCAGGCCTTGTTGACAAGTGAAACGGTGACGCAGCCCGTTCTTACAAAAAAAAGAAAGACCGCAGCATTTAGAGATTCGGTAACGCTGATCGATTATTTTCGTGTTCCATCTCCCGATCCTTCCTTGCCTCCGGAAATTCAATCCCGCCTTCAGTTTCTCGGCGCCTTCAAAAAATTTCAGAATGACATCCTGACGACGAATATCGATGCGTTGACAAAAGTATTGACCGTTTCCGTCTCGCTTCCCGAATCAAAATTGTCGGCCGACGTTGTCAATGATGTTGTGCAGTCGCTTGAGATTTATGTCCGGACCAAGCGCCAGTCCAACGCTGCCAGCCAGAAGCAGTATCTTGAACGGCGGCTCGTTCAGGTGACGGATTCATTGACGGCAGCCGAAGACAAGTTGAAATACTTTCTCTTACAAAACAGGGCGGCCGGCCAGGCCCCCGACCTAACGCTCGATCAGAGCCGGCTGCAAAGAACCATCGACCTTGAGCAGTCTGTCTATGTACAATTGACAGCGCAAATGGAGCAGGCAAAGCTAGACGAAATACGCGACGCGCCCATATTGAACATCGAGGAACTTGCACAAGACCCTATTGTGAAAACGGGGCCTTTGAGGGCCAGGATCATGATGGCAGTAATGACTGCCTCTCTTCTTTTTTCCGGATTATTTTTTGCGTTCGAAGATGAGTTGAAGAGATTCTGGAAAATCACCCTCTCACATGCCGAGGATTACGCGGCGCGCTAGATGGTAGATGTCGGCCGGGCTAAAGGATCGTCCCGTCAGTAATTGAACAGAGGGTTGCATTGAGCGCCCTCTTTTCGTTTTCATCCGGACGCTCATTCAGCAAAAGGTAGTGTCTTAATTTCACTCCGTAGGAATCCGTCGATGTAACATCATACCGAATTGCTCTTATTCGGCATCTCATAAGGC
>CAYLMV010000405.1:0-1213 GCA_964384415.1 uncultured Chitinophagaceae bacterium
CGTTCAACCCGGCAACGGTGATCAGTTATCAGTTAGCAGTAAACAGTTTTGTTACCGTGAGGGTGTACGACGAGCTTGGAAGAGAAGTAACGAGACTCGTGAACGAAGAACAAGCCGCCGGGAGCCATTCGGTTCGATGGGATGCTGCAAGTTTCTCGAGCGGCGTCTACTTTTACGAGCTCAATGCCGGCCGCTATCTTGAGATCAAAAAAATGGTGCTGATGAAATGATTCTCAGACGCCGCGCTCTTGACCTCTCTGCCACAATCCTCGTTGTCATTGTCCTGACATCGCTGCTGCAGTGGAATTGCAAGAAGGATAATCCTGTCAGCAACTCCGCCATCGACTCTAAACTCGTCGGCGTATGGTACAATCAAACCGACTCCGTGGGAATTGAGATACTTTCCGACGGCACTGTAAACAATCTGGATGTCGGCGCAACCGGAATTCTCCGCTACGCTGCGGTGGACACCGTCAATGGAGCACTTCTATTAAGAATCGAGTCTGCACGAAGCGGAGCTATCTCGATACGCGGATCCTACATCTCGCGCAAGGTTGATTCCACATACATTGCGACCGGCACGTACGCATTTTCTCCGGACTTCAACACGCTAACCCTAACTTTGCTTCTCCCGTTGAACGGCAGTTCGCAAGCCACATTTGTGTACGTGAGGTCGAGCATTGGAGTGAAGGTAGTTGCGGGCGTGATAAGGAAACGAGGAGGGGAAATGGAAGATGGGAGATGGGAGATGGAAGAGGGATGAGGGGGAGGGGAAATGGAAAATGGAAGATGGGAGATGGGAGAGGGATGAGGGGAGAGGGATGAGGGGAGAGGGATGAGGGATGAGGGATGTTCTTTGTCGGGGTGATAGGATTCGAACCTACGACTTCTTGCTCCCAAAGCAAGCGCTCTAGCCAGGCTGAGCTACACCCCGATTGTAAATTAAGGAAACTGTTTTCAGCGACGTCCCGTCGCTGTTTGGCGGGACTGAGCTACACCCCGAATTATTTTTTCTACTTTTTCGAACCTGACTTTCCCGCTCGAAGAGCGGGACGCTCTAGCCAGGTTGAGTCAAGCGACTTTTCCCGTGGCCGTCAAAGCCAGCGACGAAATCCCGCCGATTTTGGGCGGGACTGAGCTACACCCCGATTGTAAATGAAGGAAACTGTTTTCAGCGACGTCCCGTCGCTGTTTGGCGGGACTGAGCTACACC
>CAYLMV010000406.1:0-1211 GCA_964384415.1 uncultured Chitinophagaceae bacterium
ACGCGTAACCCCCAGCTTAGAAGGCTGGTGCTCTATCCAGTTGAGCTACGGGCACGTTGAAATTAAATCAAAAAAGGCACTTTTGGATCTGACCGGTTGCTTCGATGCCTCAGTTCGATCCTCAAGTTGTTACGTTTTGGTAACTTTTGGTATTGCCTTGTAACGAGTGGTAACAGTTGTAGTTACATTTTAGTAACGATTGGTCTCAAACAAATCAATAACCTTCAGGTCTAATTTACGAAATGGCGCCATGACGGGCAAGGGCGTTGTAGACTACGTGATAAGAAATTTCGTAATTCATGCGAAACGCAAGACCGCCTGTTTGTACTCTGATTGTGAAAAAATCATAGGAGGGTACAGGTACCCGTGACTAGAAGTCCTTGTCTGCAAATTTGAATAAGGGGGGGACCCAACATCTAGTACCGCCCAGAGCAATCCCTACTAGCAACTAGAACAAAATCTAGTACCGCTAAGAGCAAGCAGCTCATAAAACCCAATATCGACGGTACTGAAAACGTTTTTTTGGACCTATATGATACTTATATATACTTAGAATCCACTTCTCCGCGAACTCCGAGGTGGATCATGGTGCAGACCCGTTATTCGAGCGACCTTGCTATGGAAGATCAGGCCATATTCTCACTCACTTTTCCCGGATTCTAAGCTGCATTGAGGCCAGAAAAGGGCAAAAAAAGCTCAGAAGCGAGTCTGAGCTCCGTTGCAATGACGAGATAGCAGGAAATTACTTCAGTAGCAGCATCTTCTTCACCTGCATCTTTCCGCCAAACTCCAATCGCGAAAAATATGTTCCGCTTGCAAGGTTCGATCCGTTGAACTGAATCTGATGGACTGAGCCTGCGTCAGCCTCATCCTTGAAGAGTGTGGCAACTACTTGTCCAAGCGCATTATAGATTTTTAGAATAGCATGTCCATCGCTCGGCACGGTGAATTCTATGTTGGTGGTCGGATTAAACGGGTCCGGATAGTTCTGCGAGAGAGAGTACCGTGAAGGTATGCCCGCGCTGCTCGTAACAACGCCCGTCGTTATCAATTCGTATGTCACGCTAACATAGCTTGCAGAATAATCGAAGTAATTTCCAGTGCTGTCAGAAAAATCGAAATACTCATCTGCAGGAGTCCAAAGTGAGTCTTGCCATACTTCATATTTGCCGGTAGTGCGGAGCTACCAATGCGTGCATCCTGATTATCCT
>CAYLMV010000407.1:0-1205 GCA_964384415.1 uncultured Chitinophagaceae bacterium
CAAGCGATTTGAATGGGAAGACTAACGCATTGAAGTAACCCCCTGGGAATTGGATAAATACCTTCCGATCTACTGACCCGTAAGTTCTCGTTCTCTCCTCGGTTTTTGATCCTGTCCATTCCAGCCCTGCGCAGGCGTTACGGGAATTGTATTCTTTCCCGCAAGCCAACGCTGCAACTGATCCTTCCGCCGATATTCTCCTCATTAGATGTAATTTTCCCTTCATAATATCCCCGGCAAATTTCCAGTCTGAATCAAAATCGGGATTACGAAAAAAAATCCCGCAAGGAGAGCGCGCGTCATTCACACCTGCCCTATCCCTGAATCTAGCAGTAAAGGGCTCCGACTTATATCATCGTGAAGGGCATTGGAGAAGTGAAGACGATGGGGCAGATTCAGCGTACAAAAACATAATCTGAATCATTCGACTTATCTGCCTAGAAGGCATATAAAGAAATTATAAAAAAGGTGGCATAAGTTATAAAAAAATTATAAAAAAATGTCTTGACAATAACTTTATAAAAGTTATATTAAAATCAATCACGCCTTAGTTAAGTATTGCCAAATAACTAATTACATTAATTAACTAATGTTTCATTGAAACAGAGAGGATTTACTATGAAAAAGATCGAAGCGATTATCCGGCCGCATAAACTGGAGGACGTGCGCACGGCACTCCAGGACAGCGGTGTCCACGGAATGACGATTTCGGAGGTGAGGGGCATGGGGCGCCAAAAAGGGCACACTGAGGTCTACCGTGGTTCGGAGTATAAAATCGACTTCCTGCCTAAAGTCAAACTTGAGATTGTCGTGAGCGATAAAGAACTCGATAAGGTCGTGTCGCTGATCGTTAAAGCTTCAAAAACGGGGAATGTCGGGGACGGCAAGATATTTGTCTTTGCGGTGGAAGAAGTGATTCGTGTCCGGACTGAAGAGGTGGGTGACGATGCTTTGTGACGCCCTGCTAAAGCGATGCAGAAAATATCTGGAACTATAACATTCTGGCACAAGACTTAAGATTATTTAATCGAAAAACCCTTTAATAACTCATACACGGAGGAATGATGCTCGCTCATAACAATTCGTTGCTTGACCGCTTTCTGACCAACATAAAAAATCCGACCCTTCGACGGAACGTCGGAGTATTGATGCTGGGGAAGGTCATAGGTCTGCTGTTTGTCTTGATTTTGATGTGGGAAATCGTC
>CAYLMV010000408.1:0-1205 GCA_964384415.1 uncultured Chitinophagaceae bacterium
CTGGTGTCCTGCATGGCATCGGCGATGACGTCATCCATCGTGCGAGGACGGAAAACGGCGAGGCTGCTATCCAGGCCGCGCAGTTCGCCCTGCACAGCCCGGAGGACGCCCATGGGCGGCACGTTCGTCTTCAACTCGACGATAGAACCGAAAAAGGGAGAATCGAGAGCGGCGGTAAGCGGGTAATAAGCTTCGGGCATTATATTGTGACGAATGTCCCCTTCCTTTACGTCACCGACCACGCCAATGATTTTCACCAACGTCCCCGAGGCATGGAAAACTTTCCCGATGGGATCCTGGCCCGGCCAGAAAGTTTGCGCCATCGTGCGGTTAATTACGGCGACGAATGTGAGGTCGGGTGGGACCGTCACATTTCCACCTTTTGCTGCTTCGTACAGGGCATCGACTTTCAGATTCACCACGGCGGTGCGTTCAATGTCTTCCGGGGTGAAATTGCTTCCCTGCAACAAGGGAATTCCGAAAGCGCGAAAGTAATTTGGTGTTACGTAATTCCATTCGACCAATTCACCGGCGCGCTTCGCATCGGTGACGCCATCCACGGTAATGTATCCGTTGTTGCCGCCCTCGAGCGGAATCTCCGTTGAGACCGACGCTGCCTGAACTCCGGGTACAGCTTCCATTCGGCTCAGGAGCTTGTCGAAAAATTCGCGGCGCGCGGGGAGATCCTTGTATTTTGCATTGGGAAGCGCGATGCCCATGGTGAGCACGTTTTGGGTTTGCACTCCGATTTCGGCGTTGAGCAGGCGCGCGAAGCTGCGCAGCAGCAAGCCAGCGCCCACCAACAAAGCAAGCGAGGCAGCGATTTCGGCGACGACGAGCGTATCACGCAGGAGTCGCTTCCCTCCGGAACCGCCGACAACAGCTTGCGCGCTCGATTTCAACTCTTCGGTAAGATTCAACTCGGAAACTTGCAGCGCTGGCGCCAGACCAAACAGAACGCCGACGAGAATGCTCATGGCAATCGTGAAAACTAGAACGGTAACGTCCACTTGAATGGGATTCGCATGGGGAAGGGGAGATGATTTCGCTGCCTGGAGTGCGGCAACCGACCACCATGCACCCGCAAGACCCAGCCCCGCGCCAGCCAGTGATAGTAAAACGCTTTCCGTCAGCAACTGGCGGATCAATCGCCAACGACTCGCGCCCAGCGAGGCGCGCACGGCAATTTCCCGTTGACGACCCGT
>CAYLMV010000409.1:0-1204 GCA_964384415.1 uncultured Chitinophagaceae bacterium
GGCATCGCGTATGCGCTCGCCGTGCAATTGGACGGAAAAATCATCGCGGCAGGAGTCACACACGATGATTTTTATGTCTGCCGCTTCAATACGGGCGGGTCGCTCGATAATTCATTCGGAAATTCATCTCTCGGCGTGCACACGTCTCTGACATCTTCTACAGACAGAATTCTCTCGTGTGTGCTACAGGATGATGGAAAAATCCTTGTGGCCGGGGCAGCAAACTACAATTTCGGCCTGGCACGTTTCAATTCTGACGGAAGCCTTGACAATACGTTCGGCTCCGGCGGAACGGTTGTGACAGATCTAGGCGATTATGATGAAATCTATTCCGTCGTCACAAAGCCGAATGACGGAAAAATCATCGCATTGGGACGAAGCGGGGACAATTTCGTTGCCGCGCAGTATTATGGTTATCAGCAAACAAATCCGCAGCCGGCTGTGCAGGCGTCGGCAATGACGGCGGCCCTTGCAACACAGACCACGGCCACTGTTCGGTGGACGAAAGGAGATGGAGCCGGAAGAATTCTTATCGCCCGCGTGGACAATGCTGTCTCTGCCGCTCCCGTCAACGGGCATACGTATGCGGCGAGTGCAACGTACGGCAGCGGAACGAATCTCGGCTCGTCCAATTATGCGGTGTACGATGGAACGGATTCAGTTATTACTATTCAGGGGTTAGTCGTCGGGAAGACATACCATTTCGCGGTGTATGAATACAACGGAACAGGAAGCTCCAAGACATATTTGCAGACAAGTCCTGCAACGGGAAGTTATACCGTCACCCCGCTTGCCGGATTCGACGGTTCGTCATACGTAGTGAAGTTTGACGGTACGGATGATTGCATTGCCAATTCTTCGTTCACGCAGGGGATTGGTCCGTTCACCGTTGAAGCGTGGGTTTGGACAAGCACATCAAACCTTGTGTCTGCCGGTATATTCAACAGGGCCGGAAATACATCCAGCCGCGTTATATGGAAATTCAACCTGAACAACAACAATGTCCGGATAGATTTTTACAATACGAGCATCATCGGCAAGACCGTCATCAGCACGGCAGTTGTGAAAGATAATCAGTGGCATCATATTGCGGGGGGTTATGACGGAACAAATATCTTTTTGTATGTTGACGGCAACCTTCAGGGAACTGTATCGTTTGCGGGCGGGACGCTGAACACATCGGGGGCGCCGCTGGTGATCGGAT
>CAYLMV010000410.1:0-1195 GCA_964384415.1 uncultured Chitinophagaceae bacterium
CACTCTACTTTGTCACCTGACTGACAATGTAAATCACCGTCGCCGCGGAAGTCAGGAGGGCAAAGACGTCCTTAATCGTGTCGCCGACATCGGTACCGCCGATTGTCTCGGGGGGCGGTGGAGGAACTTTGGTGACGATAACTGTCGACCCGTCGTCCAGCGTCGGATCACCGGAGAAAAATCCAAGCCCGTGTTTTTCGGCGTTTCCGTTGGGGAAATGGACGATTGCGTAATTTGCGCTGTCGGTAATCCCGCCGGCTCTGTCGATATAATTCCACATGTCGTCCCCCTCGATGTAGCTGAGGATGCCTGGGTTGTTCACTTCACCGAGAACGCGCACAGCGTTCGGACTCGGCGGGATCGTGATATCGTAGCCGGCATGCAAGACGACATCATATGAAGTAGCCCGCTTCCTAAGCGCTCTCTCAAAATCGACATTAACGCGTTCTCCGTTACGAGTCATCTGGCCGCCGAGCAGAAACGCCGATTTCCTTAATCCGCCTGCGCGTTCGATCACGTCGGACAGGCGTTCGTTCTGGAACTTCAGAGCGTATTCTCCCGGGTACCGCACCTCACCCTCAATCTTCACCGTCCCCTGCAGCCTGAACTCGGGATTGGGGCGCACAAAGATGATGTCGTACCGCTGTAATTGAAACTCGCCCGCACGCTCCTCCTCCGACTGCGGCTTACCGCGTTCCAGCGCTTCAGCGAGGTCGGGAAGCTTTGCAAAACGGACGTAGACGAGCGAATCTTCCCCCATCCCTTTCGGCACCACACGGGCAATTTCAGCGACAAGCGTCGATGCGTCTTCAGTGTACCCGCCAGCCAGGTAGATTGCATCCCGCAGGTTCATGTTTGTCGTAAGATGGAATCTGCCGGGATTCTTCACCCTCCCTCTTACTTCCACCGTGTCGTTCTGAACAATCGCGACGTTAATCGGATGGATCACAACCTCGTCGTCGGGCCGGAGCAATTGGTTGGTTCCCGGGATAGTATCGAGGACAGCTCCAAGGTTGAACGTGATCGTCCTTTTCGTGATACCGTCCGGGTTGAGCCGCATGATTTCCGCCCTCGGCAGAAACGTCTGCAGACGATACATCGAATCCTGCAAACCGCCCGCTTTGAAGATCAGATCGTAGAGTGTGAGGCTGTCGGCAAAATCGAAAACTCCCGGACGAAGGACGTGGCCGGCAAT
>CAYLMV010000411.1:0-1191 GCA_964384415.1 uncultured Chitinophagaceae bacterium
TTGAGGGCTTTCGACCGAAAATGATCCGGCAGCAATGCCTGGGGAAGATTGCAGCCGATGATGTAACTTACTGAATGTGGATCTTCCCGCCATCCGGAAAAACAAATCGAAAAGTCGTCACGAGCCGACCCATTGTCTGTACGCCTGATAGACTCTGATCTTCCCGCTATATTCGCCGGTCACAAACAGCTTTCCATCAGGACTGAACCTGGTCGACATCACGTTGGTCGAGTAGCCGGTCAGGGCGCGTGCAACACTTCCGTCCGATACCGTCCAAACCGTAACGGACGTGTTGAGACCTCCCGCTGCGACGTATGTCCCGGTCGGATCGAATGATACTCCAGCGACATAATTGTTGCCGGGGGTGATGGACTTCAGGAGAGTGCCGTTCATATCCCACAGTTTCAACGTTTTATCGAGACTCCCCGTAGCCAGAATCGTACCGGAGGGATTGAACGCCAGCGAGAGGATGCCGCCCGAATGCCCGGAGAGAGTTTCCAGTAAAGTACCGTCGGAGACTCTATAGAGAAGAGCAGAGTATGTAAACCCGTTCTCGACCGCCAACATATCGCCGGTATTGTTGAGAGCTAGATAGTCCGCACTTGTCGGCGGTGAAATCGTGCGCAACAGCTTTCCATCTTTTGTCGAACGAATAAGGACCTGGCCGATTCCGCCCGGAATTGCGAACGCTGAGCCATCCGGCGTCAGATCCATGGAATATACTGTTTGAGTATAATCCCGATAGGCGAGAACCTGGGCGCCGTCTGCGACTCGCCAGACATAAACCGTGCTGTCGTTGCACCCGCGTGCAATGATGACAGACCCGTCGCGGGACATGGCAAGTCCCCCGATAATGTCAGTTTGGAACGATCCAAAATTTCGAATGAGACTGCCCGTCGTAATATCATACTGGCTAATCGTCCGCCCGACTGCGCAAATAATGCTTTTGCTGTCCGATGGAATCACAAGCGCCGACACGTACGTGTAACCAAGGGGATCTTTTGGTGAAATAGTCAGAGTTGGAGTATTGTTGAAAACAAATCGAGCGCGTTTTGGAATGGAGTATGATGAATAATGAACAGAAGTAAAGGCTCGAATGCGATACGAATAAAATGAGGCAATATTCACCGAGGGATCCATGTATGAAGTCACTGTCGCTGCAACTCTCTGGACCTCGCTCCACTGACCTCC
>CAYLMV010000412.1:0-1180 GCA_964384415.1 uncultured Chitinophagaceae bacterium
TTGGTGCGAATTTGAGTCACATAACAAGGACCGGCTTCGATGACCGTACACGGAATCGAAACTCCGTTTTCGTCGAAGATGCTTGTCATGCCGACTTTTTTTCCTAATATGCCACTCACTGTCTGAACTCCTTCGGCCCTTTTGAGAAACCGGTTGATCTAAAAACTTTTGCCGTTCACCGGGAACACTGCCCGGGACCTCTCCGCGCGGCGTTTATACTTTTATTTCGACATCGACGCCCGCCGGAAGGTCGAGCTTCATCAACGCGTCGACAGTCTTCGTACCGGAAGTCAGGATATCGATAAGGCGTTTGTGTGCGCGTGTCTCGAATTGTTCGCGTGACTTCTTGTCGACGTGGGGCGAGCGCAGCACCGTGTAGAGCGTTCGCTTCGTCGGCAGGGGTATCGGACCCGAGACAACTGCGCCCGTCGACTTTACCGTTTTAATAATCTTCTCGGCAGACTTGTCGATCAGGTTGTGATCGTAGGATTTTAATTTGATGCGAATTTTTTGACCAGCCACGTTAGACTCCATGCGAGAGGCCTTGCGTTCTCCCGTCACCGCGATTCGCGGCGACGGGAGATCTGAGGCTTCTCAATAGTTAACCGTTCTTATTCAAGAATCTTGGTAACGACGCCCGAGCCAACCGTTCGTCCGCCTTCGCGGATAGCGAACCTCAGCTTCTCTTCCATGGCGATCGTTGAGATCAGTTCAATCTGCATGCTGTCGACGTTATCACCCGGCATCACCATCTCCACTCCCTGGGGGAGTGTCACAACTCCCGTGACGTCCGTCGTTCGGAAATAGAACTGCGGCCGGTAACCGTTCAGGAATGGCGTGTGTCGTCCGCCTTCTTCTTTCTTAAGGACGTAGACCTGTGCATTGAACTTCTTGTGCGGTGTAATCGAACCCGGCTTTGCGATGACCATGCCGCGCTCTAGTTCTTCCTTCTCAATACCTCGGAGGAGAAGCCCTGCGTTATCGCCGGCCACGACTTCGTCGAGTTCCTTTCGAAACATTTCTGCGCCGGTGATGACCGTCTTCTTGTGTGCGCCGAGACCGATAACCTCGACTTCGTCACCCACCTTCGCATGTCCACGCTCAACACGGCCCGTTCCAACTGTACCTCGGCCGGTGATCGAGAAAACGTCTTCGACCGGCATCAGGAACGGTTTGTCGG
>CAYLMV010000413.1:0-1180 GCA_964384415.1 uncultured Chitinophagaceae bacterium
AAGCGCCAGCCGGGCCGCTATTCGATTCTCACCTTCATCCGATTCGTGTCGATGTATGGGCTGAGTGTTTACTTCCTGATCCAGGGAGACGGAGTGTTCGGCTTGATGCTCTCCCAGCTTATTGCCTACTGCCTTTCCCTGGTCATCGGATTTATCTTTGCGCGAAATGATTTTCGCTTTTCGGCGTCGGCCTCGATTTCCAAAGAGATGCTGGTGTTCAGCGCTCCGTTGATCGTGGGCAGCGTGAGCATATGGCTGCTGAGCTCAAGCGATCGTTTCTTCCTGCTGCGTCTTTCAACGTTGAATGAACTCGGACTGTACTCCCTCGGGAGCCGGCTAGCGTCGATCGTTCTCTTTGCGGTAACCGCTTTCCAGATGGCGTGGCCTCAGTTTGCTCTCTCGCGGGCCGAAGACCATAACGTGGCGTACACCAATGCCCGGATCCTGACATATTATCTTTTTGTCGGAATACTCCTCGTCCTCGGCATTACACTTTTTACTCCGGAGATCCTTCGCCTCCTTGCCACGGATCAATATGCCGGCGCCGGCTCGGTCGTGTTTCTGTTATCATGCAGTTTTCTCTTCTACGGATGCTTCTTCATTTTTGGGATTATTCTATCGCTCACCAAAAAGACCCTTTCCATTCTTCCGGTGACCATCCCTCCTTTCGTCGTCAGTGTACTGCTCAATTATTACCTGGTGCCCCGGATGGGGGGAATGGGTTCCGCGATCGCCTCGACGTGTGCGTATTCCCTGATGGCTGCGCTCTCTTTCATCTTCACCAATCGTCTGCTGCCGATCCGGTATGAATGGGGAAGAATTCTTAAAATGGCGATGCTGGCAGGGCTCTTGCTTATCGCAGGCAGATTCATGCCGCCGTTTCCGCTTCTAATATCGCTTGCACTCAAGGCCCTGCTTCTCCTCATGTACTTTGCGGGTTTAGTATTATTAAAATTCTTCTTGCCTATTGAGCTGGAGACAATAAGAGCTCTTTTCCAGCATCCTTTTGTTTCGCCGGATCGTGCTGCAAATCCAAAGTAGGGAATCATATGTGTGGTATCATAGGCACTTTTGTTTCTGGCGGTAAACACATCGATCCGGCCTTGCTGGCGAAAATGACGAAGACAATTCGCCACCGCGGACCAAGCGATGAAGGCTACCTTCTGGTCAACCCCGCGAC
>CAYLMV010000414.1:0-1176 GCA_964384415.1 uncultured Chitinophagaceae bacterium
TTGAAAGGTGATAAAGGAGACAGAGGAATCGATGGAGTAGGATTAAAAGGAGATAGAGGAGATAAAGGCGACATCGGTCCAGCTGGAACACCGGGATTTGCAGGATTGAAAGGAGACAAAGGCGAGAGAGGAGTTGACGGAGTAGGATTGAAAGGTGATAAAGGAGACAGAGGAGTTGACGGAGTAGGATTGAAAGGTGATAAAGGAGACAGAGGAATCGATGGAGTAGGATTAAAAGGAGATAAAGGTGACAAAGGAGATAGAGGAGTTGACGGAGTAGGATTGAAAGGTGATAAAGGAGACAGAGGAATCGATGGAGTAGGATTAAAAGGAGATAAAGGTGACAAAGGAGATAGAGGAGTTGACGGAGTAGGATTGAAAGGTGATAAAGGAGACAGAGGAATCGACGGAGTTGGATTGAAAGGTGATAAAGGAGACAGAGGAATCGACGGAGTTGGATTGAAAGGTGATAAAGGAGACAGAGGAGTCGACGGAATAGGATCAAAAGGAGATAGAGGAGATAAAGGCGACATCGGTCCAGCTGGAACACCGGGACTTGCAGGATTGAAAGGAGACAAGGGAGAGAGAGGAGTTGACGGAGTAGGATTAAAAGGAGATAAAGGTGACAAAGGAGATAGAGGGGTTGACGGAGTAGGATTGAAAGGAGATAGAGGTGATAAGGGAGACATCGGTCCAGCCGGAACATCAGGGATCGCAGGATTGAAAGGTGACAGAGGAGTTGACGGAGTGGGATTAAAAGGTGATAAGGGCGACATCGGTCCAGCTGGAACACCAGGACTTGCAGGATTGAAAGGAGACAAGGGCGACAGAGGAGTGGACGGAGTTGGATTGAAAGGAGACAAGGGAGACAAAGGAGTGGACGGAGTGGGATTAAAAGGTGACAAGGGAGACATCGGTCCGGCTGGAACACCGGGACTTGCAGGAATGAAAGGTGATAAGGGAGAAAGAGGAAGCGACGGCGTGGGTTCGAAAGGTGACAAAGGAGATAGAGGTGATAAGGGAGATAACGGATCGGGAGGTAACTCCACTGCAGTTTCATCCACGAATGCAGCCGACGGTAACCTTGTTTACTCGCTTTCATCTGGCACGGGCAAGCCCACAGATTACGCCAGGCTGGTACGAACCGGAAATCCGAATACGCTGAGATTGGAAGCA
>CAYLMV010000415.1:0-1176 GCA_964384415.1 uncultured Chitinophagaceae bacterium
GGCGCCAACATCGAGGAAGACATCCCCTGGTTTGGGCGAAACCCAGCCAACGGGTTCATAGGAGGGCAGGCGGAACATGCACTCCATGGCAGACTCATCCTCGGGGCGGAACCACGCCAGAAGAGGTTCGCTCCACAAGACGCTATGACGCAAGGAAAACGGCGACCTATACCAATGCCAGCGGCTGGATAGCCAACCTGCTTGAGGCATCTTCGCCACTCTTCGAATAAGGCCATACGCGGCACGATTGCACAGTACCTTTGACATCGTAATTGGGGTTGCTCCTCGCGTCTCCATGAAAGCGCTCATTTTGATTTGCGGAGGGGGCCGCAGATTCCTCCAATCTGAATATCGTTCTTGACTATATCAATTAATCCCTGGGTATGGGCTTCTTTGAATTCCTAGTTAGAGATCCCTTCAGAGCTGCCAGACCATCATTCAGATCAGAACTATAAATGGATCTTGTTATCCAAAGGCCTGCAATGAACAATGCGAGAGCCGCTATGATTCTTACGACCTCATGAATGGGGAGGCGAGCTGCGCATGCCACGCTGAACAAAGCCACTCCCACGACCGGAAACGCAAAACGCAAACCCTGCCATGCCAAGGCTCGAGTCTTCGAGATGAAGAGGAGACATACCATCCATGCCATCGTGTAACTGACGAGTGTGGCCCAGGCAGCACCCGTTGCGCCGTAATGGGGAATCAAGACTAGGTTAAGGGAAATGTTAATGGCCGCCCCCACGAGGGTGGGCAGTGGCAAGAATCGTTGCTGGTCGCCGGCAATTAATGCATTGCAGACGACGGCTGCAAAGAACACGGCAATCTCAGACCAAATCAAGATTGCGAGGAGAGAAGCGGCAGGCAAGAATTGCTCGCCATAGAGCACCCAGATAATCGGCCTGGCGCCCACCGTCATGGTCACACACAAGCCGCCCGCTAGGACCATAAGATATCGGAACGTCCTGTCAATGTGGCTTCGAAAACGCTGCGGCTGTGCAAAACTGACGGAAAGAATCGGTGCAATCGAGAACATGAGAGAGGAGGGCAAGAGTTCGAATAGCTCGCTCACTTTGACGGCGGCGACGTATTGGCCAAGCACGGAATCCGTAGTCATCTTGTGAAGCATTACCTGATCGATGCGCATGTAAATCATTCCGAGAAGTGATGTGAACG
>CAYLMV010000416.1:0-1164 GCA_964384415.1 uncultured Chitinophagaceae bacterium
CGCTCAAGCTGACGGAAGTAGCCGTCGACGAATTCGCCGCGCGGCAGTTCGCCGGAAATGATATGATCAACAGATACGTCCGCGCAATGAACTACATGGAACTGGCTGTTGGCCGCCGCAGCTTAGCTCCGGTCCGTTAGGCGGTGTAACAATAGTCAATCGGCGAACGAATCGTTCTATAGGAAAGCTCAATGAAAACGACATTCACTGTTTACTTTTTGCTGGTTTTGGGTATAGGGTGTTTATTATCTTTTCCAGCGAGCGCCCAAATTCCAAACAGCGGATTTGAGGATTGGTCGTCCGATCAATATTCGTTTGCTAGTCCAAAAGGATGGCAGACAAATAATCCTATATCAATATTTGTCGCTACCATAACGCAAAGCACACAAAGTCATTCGGATTCATTTGCGGTTCACGGAGGCACGGGTTTACAGTATAATTTCCCTCTATTCCCCTACCTCTATTCCGGATTTTCCATCAATCGCCGCCCTCTATTCTTCATGGGGTATTATCAATATTTTCCAGATGCCGGCGACAGCCTCCTAATCAGCATTCATCTGTTTCGCAAAAAGACAGTGGTTGGAGCAGGGAAGCTTTCCATCCTGGATTCAGCGCGGTCGTACACAAAATTTCAGGTCTCTATTGGTTATCAGACAAATGATGTTCCAGATTCTTGTTTCATCGAGTTTTATATGGGCTTGGGATTGCCATTCCCGAACCGTCCTGAAGGAGTCCAAACATATTTCTTACTTGATGATCTTAGTTTTTCTGATACTTCAGCAACTTCCGGTACCCGCATAGCTTCCGACAGTTACGCTCGCACGCCATTATCGTATATGCTCAAGCAGAATTATCCCAATCCATTTAATCCAACAACGAAGATTCGGTTCCAAATTTATCGAACGAGTTTTGTGTCATTAACCATTACAGATTTACTGGGAAGGGTAATTGGATCTCTGGTCAGCGAGGTATTAACACCTGGAAACTATGAGCGCGTCTTTGATGGTGCGGGTCTCGCAAATGGCGTATATTTCTATTATCTACAAGCCGATAACTTCTTTGACGTAAAAAAGATGATACTTCAAAAATGAATATCACCAAAGACCAGACAATCATCCAGTATCACCGCCTAACCAGTCGCTCAAGCTGACGGAACCAGCCGTC
>CAYLMV010000417.1:0-1154 GCA_964384415.1 uncultured Chitinophagaceae bacterium
TCTTTTCCATCGATCAGATTTCAACAAAATTGAAGAAGGGGGCGAAGCTGCATGAAGAACTCATCTCTCTATCTTTTGGCGATTGCTGCAGCGGTGTCTTTCCATGCAGCGGCACAAACCGGTCTCACGCTGGAAGAAAGCAAGAGGCTTGCACTGCAGAATAATGCCAGGGTGAAAAATAGCGCGCTGGAAGTAGAAGCCGCTCGGCAAACGCGCAAGGCAGCGTTTACGAAATTCTTTCCAGCGATCAGCGCCAGCGGCGCAATGTTCGGGGCGCAAGAGAACATGATGGAGATTTCCACTCAGGGCGGAAACCTTCCGGTCTATAACGGAAATCCTGCAAACCTGAGGACGGCAACGCAGTTTGCATATATGCCGGCCTCCACCATGGGGCTGCTCAAGTCTGGAACGTTCGGAGTGGTAACGGCAGTACAGCCGATCTTCGCCGGCGGCAGAATATGGAATGGCAATCGCCTGGCATCGTTGGGCGAGGATGTCAGCGAATACAAGAATCGACTGTCGCAAAATGAAGTACTGTTGAAAACAGAGGAACAATATTGGCTTGTGGTTTCGCTGAACGAAAAGACAAAGACCGTCCAGCGCTTCGAAGATTTGTTGAACAGTTTGCTGGCGCAGGTGGAAGATGCATACAAATCCGGCCTTGTTACCAAGAACGATATGCTCAAGGTAAAAGTAAAAAAGAGCGAAGTGCTCCTGAACAAATCGAAACTTGAAAACGGGCGAAGGCTCGCGATGATGGCGTTCTGCCAGCATATCGGGATACCCTACGATTCACTCCTGGTCCTCAGCGATTCATTGTCGCTCGAAGCTTCGCCGGAATCATTCTACGTGGACAACACCGACGCGCTGAAAAGCAGATCGGAGTACCATTTGCTCCAAGCCTCCGTGCGCGCGGAAGAATTAGAGAGCAGGATGAAACTCGGCGAATACCTTCCCGAGGCCGGCATTGGTGTCGGCGAATTGTATATGAAGATGGACGCAAGCAAGGACAGGTCGCTGGGCATGGTCTTTGGTACGGTTTCCATTCCGATCTCCGGTTGGTGGGAAGCGTCCCATACTCTTCAGGAACGGAGCATCAAAGAGGAAATGGCTCATAATTCCATGAAGGAGAATTCGGAATTGCTGCTTCTGCA
>CAYLMV010000418.1:0-1153 GCA_964384415.1 uncultured Chitinophagaceae bacterium
GGTCTCGTCCTGAAATCTCCTTACAAGAAAGAAGAACGGAGATGACAGAGCAGGAGCGAAAGAAGTATGCGGTACCCCTGATGAGAAGCTACGGTGAAGCGTTCAAGCGTAAGGTAGTGATGGAAGTGGAGAACGGGCTTCTGACGAAGGACGGAGCGAAATATCGGTATGGTATTGTTGGGAACTCGACAGTGTTGGAATGGTGTCGCAAATATGGTAGATTGCGGCATCCAAAGACACAAACGAGGACCATCCATACGAGGAGAATGAAGACTGACGAGGATCCAGAAAGCATTGCACGGAAGCGTATCGCAGAATTGGAGAAGGCATTGGAGCGAGCCAATCTGAAGGTTGCAGTCTACGAAACGATGTTGGAAGTAGCCAAAGAGAAGTTGGGCGTAGACATTAAAAAAAAGTTTGGTACGAAACCGTTGGACGAATGAGACAGCGTTTTCCGCAAGCGAGCCTTGGTCTTCTTTGCGCTGATGTCGATAAGAGTCGGCAAAGTTATTACGAACGAGGCTGGCAGTTCCGGAAAGAGGATGATAAGGCGAACGATGTCGTGCAGTTGGTGCATAGGGAACGAAAGCAGTTGCCGCGCTTGGGAACGAGGAAATTGTATCATGTGCTTAGGCAAGAGTTAGAAGAGCGTGCGTTGAAAGTGGGGCGGGACAAACTCTTCACAATCCTTCGAGAAAAGCACCTCTTATTAGGGAAAAAGCGTAAATACGTGAAGACGACGATGTCAAAACATTGGCTGAAAAAATATCCGAACTTGATCAAGGATGTCTCCCTGGAACGACCTGAACAGGTGTTTGTCAGCGACATCACCTATATCAGCACTGAGGGAGGGTTCAATTATCTTTCGTTAGTCAGTGATGCATGTTCAAAGAAAATAATGGGCTACGCGTTGAGTCCGCATCTTGGAGTGGAGGGGTGCGTGACTGCCTTGCAAATGGCTCTGGCTGATCGAAGAACGGACAAGCCGCTCATTCATCACTCGGATCGAGGACTCCAGTATTGCAGCAAAGACTACGTGGGAATCCTGAACGATCACCATGTGCAGATTAGTATGACGACCAACGGCGATCCGTATGAAAATGCGATCGCGGAGCGCATGAATGGAATACTCAAAGAAGAGTTTTATTGTTCA
>CAYLMV010000419.1:0-1149 GCA_964384415.1 uncultured Chitinophagaceae bacterium
TCGTTGCATCTGTACGAGTCGCCAGCTTGCCTTCGATACCAGCCTGCGCCAGCGTCACGCCGTCCGATACCAGCATGTTGATTGCATCGATACAGACGTTTAAGTTGTTCTTGATCTCGTTGAAATCGCCATTGTAGCTGTCCGTGATCTTCGCAGGAATATCTCCCTTCGAGATTCGGTCCATATACTCTGCCGAAACGTTCAACGGTTTGACCATCGAATCCATCAATTTGTTCGTGCCTTCGATGATCTTGCGGAACTCGCCTTGATGCTTCGTTGCATCTGTACGAGTCGCCAGCTTGCCTTCGATACCAGCCTGCGCCAGCGTCACGCCGTCCGATACCAGCATGTTGATTGCATCGATACAGACGTTTAAGTTGTTCTTGATCTCGTTGAAATCGCCATTGTAGGTGTCCGTAATCTTCGAAGGAATATCTCCCTTGGAGATGCGGTCCATATACTCTGCCGAAACGTTCAACGGTTTGACGACCGCATCCATCAACTTATTCGTGCCTTCGATGATCTTGCGGAAATCGCCTTGATGCTTTGTTGCATCGGTACGCGTTGCCAACTTCCCTTCGATGCCAGCCTGCGCCAGCGTCACGCCGTCCGAGACCAGCTGTTGAATTGCCTCGATCATTCGAATATACGTTGGGACGAGTTGATCATTTTCTGATCGTCGCCCTATCTTTTTCAATTCTTCCAGATCACGCAGATCACCGTTGGAGACATTGCCGGCGATACTGACAATGTGCACTTGTCGGTCCTGGATTTCGTTGACATGTTTACCTACTTCAGCAAAAACACCTTGATATTTTCCCTCGACCTTGCTTGTAAAATCGTTAGCTGCCATGCGTTGCAGCACGGCATTGCTCTCCGCCAAACCGCTCAAGCCATCGATACAAGAGTTAAGGTTGTTCTTGATCTCATTGAAGTCGCCATTGTAATTGTCCGTGATTTTCGCAGGTATGTCACCCTTCGAGATACGGTCCATATACTCTGCCGATACATTCAACGGCTTGACGACTGCGTCGAGCATCTCGTTAATGCCCTGCAGCAGGGCCTTGGCGTCTCCCTCAAATTTTGCCAGGTCAGCCCGTTCGGAAAGTCGTCCCGCCTTTGCCGCTTCGGCCAGGCGAAGAATCTCCG
>CAYLMV010000420.1:0-1142 GCA_964384415.1 uncultured Chitinophagaceae bacterium
CGCGGCGAAATCGTCGACGGCTATTTCCGTCAGCTTGAGCGACTGGTTAGGGCGCCGCACAACGATTTTATCCTGCATCTGGCAAGCCAATTTTGTTAAAATCATCTGAATCCACATATCCTTCCTGTCCATCTATTACGATGTGTAGCAACCAACCACCTCGATAGACTGCATCAAGAAACTGAATTGAAGATTTTACTTTTACCAACACCTTTTTGAAATCTGTGGAATTGCGGTCAGGCTTATTAAATAGACATATTGTGGGGAGATTGTCTTTATTGCTCTCACGGTAATTCTGTGCTTGCTCAAGGTCAATGCGAACTGGGATTTTCTCAAAACCATATGGTCTTCCGGCATCATCATATGTCACGCCAGTTGGATAGATGGAGTAGTAATTTACTGCTGTGAAGTTGCCGGTCCAGAACTCATTTTCTACAAATGGCCGTGAGAATGCCTGATAAGGAGATGTTGGAGTAGTGCCTTGTGACGGGTTTAAAAATACAATCTTGATGCTTTCAGATGAAATGACACCCGTGAAGCTAACGATT
The DNA here is from genome assembly GCA_964384415.1 of uncultured Chitinophagaceae bacterium. GTDB lineage: Bacteria > Bacteroidota > Ignavibacteria > UBA10030 > UBA8401 > JAGVPT01. The sequence goes on from CAYLMV010000420.1 coordinate 549, forward strand.
TGACCAAGGTCATTCAAGCCGAGGAGTTGGAAATCGACACCGCTGCCGGGCGCGCTTGGTACCACTTCTCTCGAGCAATTGAGAACTTTTCCAATGGTAGGTATATCCTCTTGAGAAAAATCGAATGACATCTTCCATTCACCAGTTGCTGGAAAATTCCTTCGAAGAAGGACGGTACCCAGCGAATCGGAAATCGTATAAGAAATATCAGATTCAGGCCAATTCGGAGCTATGCTTTTAGGAAAATGTACACGAGTGATGGAGACGTAGACTCGAACAAGTTCGTCATTTCCGACGAGAAAGGGTCCCTTAGTCTCAGATGTAAAAGTTATGCTATCGTTAACATTCCGTTCAGGTAAAAGGGTAGCTTGAAAGGATTTGGCGGGGCCGGTTTGTTGCTGAGCCTTTTGACTACCATGCAATGCAAATATTAAAAGGAGAGATAAGGAGAATCGAAAAGTCTTCATTTGCCTTTCCTTTTTATTGTTGACTTTCGTAAACGCAACGTTACCCAAATTGATATCCGTGAACAACAATTGTGCGGCGGCCTAACGGACCGGAGCTAAGCTGCGGCGACGAACAGCCAGTTCCATG
>CAYLMV010000421.1:0-1128 GCA_964384415.1 uncultured Chitinophagaceae bacterium
GTTCGCCGCCGCAGCTTAGCTCCGGTCCGTTATACCGCACGAACCTGAATTGTACGCGGGCAACCTGTTGTGAACGACACTCGATGACAATTTTCATGCGTTACATTACCTCAACCCTCGTCTTATTTGCAGTTATCCTTCTTTTCGGGTGTGATACCGATTTCAGCTTGGTGGGACTTCAAGACCGAATAGCTAGGCCCGACAGCATGACGGCGAACATCAAGGGAGAGTTTGTCATCTTTAGCAGCATCACCGCCGGCAACTATTTTGGGATTGGGACTACTGGAACTTCCGGAACCTACAGACTCTCACTCTTTCTCGGCAGTGGTTCGCCTGATACGCTTTCATGGTCCGGAAGTCGCGAATTTGGCTCCTTCGAGCCGTCCGCTAATCTCAACGGATTTACATCGATTGAGAATCACGGAAGTCTGATCATACTCGAACACGATACTTTTCATGAGTATATCAGGGGTATTTTCGAATTTGCGGTAGTTGACTCTACGCGAGATACTGTCTGGGTCAAAGATGGGATGTTTCACGTTCACTATACCTCTTCAGACTAGCATTCCTCTCGCCGTGCGGTATAACCAGTCGCTCAAGCTGACGGAATCAGCCGTCGACGATTTCGCCGCGCGACAGTACGCCGAGAATGATATGATCAGCAAATACGTCCGCGCAATGCACTACATGGCAACGGCTGTTCGCCGCCGCAGCTTAGCTCCGGTCCGTTAGGGCGCAAACACTGCTGCTTCCGTCTCAGTAACACCACAAATAAGGCCGAGAATGAAAAGACAATTATGTCATATAGCATTATCGATTTTAACTCTTTGTGCAATAGCATTTGGCCAGGATAGCACGATTGTACATGAAGGAATTCAAATACGTGTCATTGACTCTTATAAGACTATGTCATCCGTTTTCCAGCTCGACGCGATTCAGAACTTCTTCGCAACCGCTCAAGGAAGAATGTCACTCGGAACCTCACTGGGATATCGATTTTACGGCAAAGCCTCAATAGATGCCTCACTCGATGCCAGTTATATACACTCTACTCACCACATTCAGAATCAATATCCGACTACATTATCGATTCAGACCAACACTGATCGAATAGACCTAGACATTCTT
>CAYLMV010000422.1:0-1128 GCA_964384415.1 uncultured Chitinophagaceae bacterium
AGATCTTTGTTCAATTTTGGTGCGCCGAGAAGCCATGAAATTGCGGAATGCAACATCGCGCCAAAATTGGAATGACTCTTCAATACTAGATTTGGTTTGTCCGAAATTGTTTGATCTCCACTCTTTGAATTTCTGTTTCATTGCCGCGGCCTAACTACTACTAGACTGTTTGGATAAGGGTCTAATGTAAGATAACTGTGTGCTGCAGTTATTTGCTCACTAATGAACAAAAAGCTGCAACTTGCATGAATTGTGCAAAGGGGAAACAAAGGAATGGACCCCCCTTTGTTTGCTGATGTGCCTTGGCTGGAATCTAATTTTTTCTTATCTTAAATGCAAACATATGACAAGGGGGACATATGCAAAAACCATCTCTGCTCGAACAAATCCGCAATCGTATCCGCCTCCAACACAAAAGCCTCCGAACTGAAGAGGCATACATCTACTGGATCAAAAGGTTTATCTACTTCCACCAAAAAAAACATCCATCAACTTTGGGCGCAAAGGAGGTCGAACAATTTCTCACCTCCCTCGCGGTCGACGATGAGGTCTCTGCCTCAACACAAAACCAGGCTTTCAATGCACTCTGCTACCTCTATTCAGATATCCTGAGAATCGATCTGGGAGATCTGGGACAGGTCGTCCGATCGGATAAACCGCGCCGATTGCCTACCGTTTTCACAAAACAAGAGGTCGAACAAATCCTCCACCACCTCCATGGAACGGCCTGGCTCGAGGGATCTCTTCTCTACGGCTCCGGCATGAGATTGCTCGAATGCCTTCGCCTGCGCGTGAAAGATGTCGATTTTGCGCAGAACCAAATCATCATACGAGAAGGAAAGGGGAACGTCGACCGCGTCACTGTGCTTCCATCAAGGGTGATAGATAAACTGAAAAATCAAATCAGAAAGGTGAGCGATCTCCACGAAGAAGATCTGGAGGCCGGATTCGGTGAGGTCAAACTGCCGTTCGCTATCGATCGCAAATATCCAAAGGCTGCAAAAGAATTCGGCTGGCAATACGTTTTTCCATCATCACGAAGATCCAAAGACGAAAAATCGGGGAAAATGATGCGGCATCACGTGGACGAAAGCACTTTTCAACGCGCGTTTATGACGGCCCTCCGAA
>CAYLMV010000423.1:0-1124 GCA_964384415.1 uncultured Chitinophagaceae bacterium
GGCGAAATCGTCGACGGCTGGTTCCGTCAGCTTGAGCGACTGGTTAGGCAGCACGTCAGTTGACTGCCCGACCTTTAATAACATAGGAGTTTGTTGAATACTTAAGGGCATATGATGTCGTATCATAGAGAGCAGGAAGAAGAAATCGAGAGTTAGATGGGAGCGGTTGACCAATAGACTTGAAGTAGTTTCGAATGCCGTCGTCGAAAGGACGTAGGTTTGGAAAAACGATTTCGCCATGCACCTTATCAATCGTAACGTTGGGAAGGAAATCAAAAATACCATCGGATCCAACTGCCCCATCGAGATGAAAACGATCAAGCCCTAATACTGTTAACAACGGAATGCCGGAAATAGAATCGCTTTGAATGGCATTCTGAAAATCTGTGAATACATCTAGACTGAAACCTATGTGGGCTACTTCCATTTTCCCGATGAAGTAGATATTCTTCATTAACAATTTCCAGCCAATTGAGTAGGCGGGTTGTAAGGCGTGTGGTCTTATAAGCTTTAGGATCATCGTTCGGAGGCGTTGCATAGAATCGCGAGGGACCGTAAAGGGGGTTTCTCCAAATTGGTTTCCGTCGTAACGTTCATATGAAATTGCTATTGATAAATCATCACTTATCGTCGAGTCAAGGATAGTTATTGTGCCGCCGAGAGGGTCGTAACTATAGCTAGTGCCATCTAACGGAGAAAATATTTCCGTTTCAATATGACCTGGGACGTCGCCTAACGTTCGCATTGAGTCGTAAGAACTTGAGTTTGAAGCAGGACAAGTAATAAACGCCTTTGCGAACAGCGAATTGGGATTGGCTAAACCACTCTGTTGTTTCCATACTTGGATAGACTTTATGTTGTATTCTGGATGCGGTGAACGCGTCGTATTCTGTATGAATTGGTCATAGTTCGTCGCATAAAGTGTATCAATGAAAAAATGGTTGATGCTGTATTTCCAAATAGGGACCTCGAACGGATCTCCAACGGTTATTGGTTCGAGAATTGTTTCTTTTGTTTTGCAGCCAAAGAAACTCAAAAATACTAGAATGGAAATAGTTCTTAGATTGTATAAGGTCATTTTCTTTCGATTCGCATAAAGTGTGATAGTGCTGCCTAACGGACCG
>CAYLMV010000424.1:0-1118 GCA_964384415.1 uncultured Chitinophagaceae bacterium
GTAGGCCGAATAGAAACTGACATTGTCTTCGATGAGAATGATCGATTGCACGCCGGCAATCCGCACATCGTTGGCAACGTTGAGACGGTCCTCGACATACTTGATCATCGCGATGATGATCCTGAAGTCCCCCTGCCAGATGAACACCCTGTCGAAAACGGAAGTATCGTGGTGGGCAAAGAGCTCCGTCAGTTCGCGATTGTCATAGCCCAGAAGAATCACCGGAATCTTCAATCCCGCTTCATGAACTTTTTTCGCGAACGTTACGGCGTGCATGTCTTCGACATGGGGCGTGGTAATGATCATGTCGAAGCGGTTCTCTTCCTGTGCAAGCGCGAGCGCTTCCTTCCCGCTCGAGACGTGAGTCAGTTCGGGCGAGTGGCTCAGGTTGAGTCCCTGATACTCGTTGCGGATCAGGTCGTACAGGCGGCCGTCTTCTTCAAAGAGATAGGAATCGTACATGCTGGAGACAAGGAGGATGTCCCGCACACGGAACCTTGTAAGGTTCTGGAAACCCTGGAATCGTGTGCCGTGACCCTGCTCAACCCAGAAAGGATCAAAGGTTTGCATAGGCAAAGATCATCAAAGATGATTTAAAAAACAAAACCTTCCGAAGGCGAATTGACCTTCGGAAGGCGGTTATGCTTTCATGGTGATTTCCTGGATCGAGAGAAGAATTACACCAACCCCTGATCCATCATCGAATCCGCTACCTTAAGGAAGCCGCCGATGTTGGCGCCGTTGACATAATTTCCCGGCGTGCCGAATCGGTTTGCCATCTCCACGCAAGTCTTGTGGATGCTCTTCATGATGATATGGAGCCGGTTGTCGACCTCTTCGCGAGTCCAGGGCATGCGCATGCTGTTTTGCGACATCTCAAGACCTGATACGGCGACACCGCCCGCGTTCGCGGCTTTCGCCGGCCCGTAGAGAATTCCGGCATCGAGGAAGGTCTTCACGCCGTCCAGTGTCGTCGGCATGTTTGCACCCTCTGCGACAACGTAGACTTTGTTCTTCAGAAGATTCTGCGCATCCTTCGCATTGATCTCGTTCTGCGTTGCACTCGGGAATGCGCAATCGGCTTTGTGATCCCAGAGAGGATTGTGGCCGAGTTTCGG
>CAYLMV010000425.1:0-1114 GCA_964384415.1 uncultured Chitinophagaceae bacterium
ACGGCTACTTCCGTCAGCTTGAGCGACTGGTTAGAACACACGCGGTAGAATATTTAATGAACATTGTGTAGAGTCGGTCAGGCGATGTCTTCTTTTTGCGCCAGAAATTGTTCGCGGCATATGGAATCTGATTCCTCTTGCCTTGGATCAGTTTGCCGTGTTATGTGCAGTTGCCCGTGACATCGTGACTTGAGCTTCGCTAAAAATATGCACCGAAGTAGGATGCGATTATCATTACGATGTGAGCAACCATATGGGCAAGCATTGCGGATTCAAGGCCTTTCTTCCAATAGAGATAGCCCGCGATAAGTCCGAAAGCGGAGTTTGCAGCAATAACGTAGGATGTGAGAGCGATCGTGAGTTTAGGAACAAGCATAGAAGCAACGGGAAGATGGCCTATGGCAAAAACGAAAGAAGAAATCACAATTGCGCTAATGACGTACAATTGCTTGGGGTCTTCATCCCGTTTTTGAAATGCACGCCACGGAATCCAAACCAGAAGCGTCATAAATCCCCAACGAAGCAACAACTCCTCCGTAAAACCACCATACAAAATTCGAGTGGTGATAGGTAGCAGATTTCCCAATTCAGCGACTCGTGCGACGACATCTGGTGGCAGAAGTGGTTTCCAGATCAAGGCAATTGCGACTATGGCGATGCCGCCCGAGATGCCACCCACCAGACCCGAAATCCACTGTGGACGAAAGGCCTGCATTGCGTTACCGCCGGTTGCAAAGGCTTCTGCCACGGGTGATGATAGGCCAACTTTTCGGGCAAGAGCCGTACCAATGAGAACTGCAATCGCGAGGAGAATAGCCGGTTGAAGAAGACTCCCAAACTTCAAGAGAGGTGTGACGGCTGGCTTCTCCACTTCCGGTGGAAGGGGAAAGAGGTCAATCAACTTTGATAAATCAACCATCAGGAACGAGAGGACCCCTGCCATTCCTGCAAGCCATAGAATGAGGAACATCCTTTTCTGAAGAGTCATCGATCTCCTTTCATCTAGAACGGACAATTGCACATAACTGATGTAACGACGCCATAAGCATTTCGTGTGTTCTAACGGACCGGAGCTCCCGCTAAAAAGCAGCGGGATAAATAAGCTGCGGCGGCG
>CAYLMV010000426.1:0-1109 GCA_964384415.1 uncultured Chitinophagaceae bacterium
CAGCTCAAACAGAGGTCAGCGCGCTTTCTCTTCAAAGTGAAACGATCGGGAAAATCACCGGCCTGATGCCCGATGTGCTCCGAAGTGTCCAGATGCTTCCCGGCGTCTCGAACGATAACGAATTCAGCGCCAAATTCAACGTTCATGGCGGCGACGCAAACGAGAACCTTGTTTTGATCGACGGCACCGAGGTGTATGACCCGTACCATGTCAAGGAAGCTCCTAACGCGAGCATCGGGATCTTTAATGTTGACATGATTAAAAAAATGGATCTTATAACCGGAGGTTTCAGCGCTCGTTACGGAGACAAGATGAGCTCCGTCGTTGACATTGAATACCGGGAAGGAAGCAAAGACCGGATGAGAGGAGAGGCAAGCGTAAGCATGACTGATTTCGACGTCCTTCTCGAAGGCCCGGTCGGCAGCAACGGTTCGTTTATTATCGGTGCAAGACAGAGTTATTTGCAGTATGAATTGGAGCTTCTCAAAACTGAGCCGCAAGTCCACATATCGTACGATGACGTCCAGGGAGTCCTGGCATACCAGCTTGCCCGTGGGGATAAGATGCTGCTGAAGTTCATCCGTGCAGGCGATAAATTTACTGATGACCCGACGATCAATTCCGGCGGTTCGTACTCAACCGGAACCTATGAAGGCGTATACCCCGCCTCGTTATCGAAAGCATGGCGTGATTCAAGCGAGGAACATGCTCATTACTATAGCACCATGATCGCGGTTCAAAACAGTAATATCATTTCTTCAGTGGCCCTGCTGAACTCGGAGGTTTCGTATTACGACGAGCTCGATTCGGAGCATTCCCGGCAAGTCAACCTCTATGGGGACCAGTTCCATACCGTTACCAACACCGGCCCCATCAACGCCTTCTATAACAGCACATCCGACCTCTTCTACGATAATGACCTTCGTATCCGAACACTGGACCTCAACTCGTCTTTGGACATGCAAGTGACGCAAACGTACGACATGAAAGCCGGATTAGGCTATCAACGTATCTACTACTACCAGGAGCTGGTCAATCAACGGACTTTTTCGTACTCCACCAACGATTACTACTATCCCAAAACGACCGACAGCTCCTGGAACATAAAC
>CAYLMV010000427.1:0-1109 GCA_964384415.1 uncultured Chitinophagaceae bacterium
GGCTGTTCGCCGCCGCAGCTTAGCTCCGGTCCGTTAGGGCGCAAAACAAACATATGAAATCATTCGTAATTCTAACAGCATTGTTGTCAATCTCCCTCCTCCAGGCCTGTGGCGTTCTAGAAAACAGCCCCGAGGGAGATCACTACACGGTGACCGATAGTACCCAGATCTACCTCGTAAATATCGGACAAGATTCAATCAAAAGATTGGCGGATGGTGTTCATCCTTTATTTTTGTCGAAAACAGAAAGAGTCCTCTACGGCAATCGCGATTCGCTCTTGACAATTCAATTTGATGGCAAGAATGAATCACTCGTGGCCTACATTCAAGGCGCGGATTTCAATAGCATTTCGATATCCAAGGATGAACAAACAGCATTAGTTGTTGCAAATAATGGGGCTTACAATAGTCTAATCAAGGTAGACCTCAACAATGGCGTTACCCAGTCTCTCACTGATAGCACTTCCAAATATATTTCGTCTCCGAAATTCTATCTTCATGATTCCAGAATTATTTACTGGGAAAGTAGGGCTGGGAAAAGCATACTATCATCCATTGACGTGAACGGAAATGCCTATCAAAGAGTACCAACGGATTCTAGCTTCTTTCTTTTCATTGGATCAACTGATGACGACAATATCCTTGCCATGGAAACGTACTACTCCTATCCTGAATCCAGTGCCTCGACCATTTCGCTTCTTGACCCCGTAGATTTCACCGTCCAAGACACTATTATCTTGCACGATAGGATCGTCCCCAACCTAAGTGCCAAGCTGACAAACGATATGAAACTCTGCTACTCTTCCAGTTACAACAATCTATATGAGCTTGACTTATCAACAAAACGAGAGACTACTCTATTTCAAGGCAGTGTTGGAGACGCCTATGCTATTTCGGATGATTTGAAGATAGCAGTTCTAGCTGGAAACGAGATCCAATTAATTGATCTCATCGCGAGAACTCAAAGGAGCTACTTACTGAGAATCGGCATTGGATGGTACTTGTATGCAAACATTTCACATGACAATAGGTATTTCGCAGTTGTAAAATACATCCACACCGAGAGTTTCTAGTCGTTGCGCCCTAACCAGTCGCTCAAGCTGACGGAA
>CAYLMV010000428.1:0-1096 GCA_964384415.1 uncultured Chitinophagaceae bacterium
TACATGGAACTAACAGTTCGCCGCCGCAGCTTAGCTCCGGTCCGTTAGGCGGCGAAAAATATTGGAACTCACACTACGATGGAGAGACTCAGAAATCATTGTATAAGTTTTCAAAGAAGAAGATGGAACTCAATATGAAGACGTTGGTAATTTCGTTTTTTGTTTTTTCGATTCCGATTGAAGCCCAAAACTACAGCTGGGTAAGACAGGCGACACTAGGTTCGTTACTGAGCGTGCTCGACTTTGTTGACTTGCAGCACGGTTGGGCGGCATACGGCAGCAATGCAATCTATCGGACGACCGATGGAGGAGTGACATGGACGCCTTATGGGGGTAATGTGGGATTCATAGTTTACGGTATCTCATTCGCCGACTCTCTCAATGGGTGGTGTGCGGGTACTGATGGAACGGATGGTCTAATTATCCATACAACAGACGGCGGCAAGACATGGGTGCCGCAATTGGATATGCCATATCGCAAGTACTTCAGCACACAAGCCCTTTCCAAGGACAAAAACATCACCTGTGGCCAGACAAAATACTCATCGTCCTCGATCGACACGGGAAGAATTGTTACAACGACTGACGGCGGGAAGACATGGGTTGAGCGAACGATCCGCGACAGTATCACTCAACTCAATAAGGTTCAGTTCGTCGATTCGCTATATGGCTGGATAATTGTGGACCTTGGAAGCGGTATATTAAGAACGACAAATGGCGGGGTGACTTGGTCTATCAACCCCGCCCCCGGACTGAATGCGATGTTCTTTTTGAGCCGTTCGTTCGGCTACGCTTGCTCAGGGGGATATTTTTTCAAAACCTCGGATAGTGGATTATCTTGGACTCAGTTAGCAGAGATTCTTTTGCCGGATAATACGGATTACCTGCATAGCGAAAATATTTCTTTCTTGGACACCTTGTATGGTTGGGGATTCGGTTCAGTCTTTCATCAAGGAGTGATTGTCGGAGCGATTTTCAGGACGACTAATGGGGGGGCGACATGGGGCCTCAACTTCCTTGGCAACGGTTATAATGAGGATATCTACGAAGGAGCAATGATCGACCGGAGTCACGGTTGGGCAGTGGAAACCGGGAG
>CAYLMV010000429.1:0-1085 GCA_964384415.1 uncultured Chitinophagaceae bacterium
CTGATTGATTAACTATATAAGGATTTTCCGGAAACAAGATAAGTAATTTAGGTGTATGATGAAAGTGCTTTGCTTTGGAGACCCCCGGGCCCCCTTGGGGCAGTAGTACGTTTCGCATTTGAGCTAAACCCCGCCATGGAGATTCCCGCTAAAAACATGCGGGAATGACGCGGTTTTTCATTCGTCATGCCAGCGTGTTTTAGGCGGGCATCCAAGAGGTGCCAATACTCTCCGTTGTTTCTGTTTGTCATTCGGGAATTGATTTCCTATTTTGCCAGTTATGATTTAGCACTAGAACGCTCACAGCCTCCACGTTGAACGGTGAAGACTATTGAAGAATCAGTATTTTGGCGACCTTAACGACTACCGTAAGTACGGCCTCCTTCGCACGCTCTGCCTCAACGGAACAATCAGAATTCTCATCTGTTGGATGTTGACTCCGGACGACGGAACCTCCGATGGACGCTTCACGGATTACCTCGGAAAGCCGCGGCGCTGGCGCTCTTACGACCCGGCGCTCTATGACTCGCTGCAAGCCTCGCTTGTTGGAAACCAGCAGCGCCGTGTCGGCGTTGTCGAACAAGAGAACCTGGTACCCTCGGCCTCTTATTTTTCCCTCTTGCTGAGAGATGATAACCGGGAGGAATATTTTGACCTTCTTCGGGAAGAGTCTGCCGGATCAACGTTGATTTTCTTTGACCCGGACAATGGGATGGAAGTGAAGAGTGTCCCTCCGGGACACCGTGGGTCTCATAAGTATTTGTGTTGGAAAGAAGCGTCATCATTCTTCGCATCCGGTCACTCGCTTCTCATCTATCAGCATTTTCCGAGGGAAAAGAGAGAAAGCTATATTACATTGTTGTCACAGGATTTCAATTCGCGGATGGGCGCAACGAAGCTCTTCTCGCTCCAGACGAGCTCGGTAGTCTATTTCCTGCTCCCCCATCCCTTGCACGACGAAGTCCTCGCAGGAGCGATTGATTCAATCAAGAATGTTTGGGGAAAAGAATTCACCATTAGGCAACATTCCACATGACGATGAAGCAGCAGCCCGAAAACGGATTTTACGGCCCGTTCGACACCCA
>CAYLMV010000430.1:0-1075 GCA_964384415.1 uncultured Chitinophagaceae bacterium
TCCATGTAGTTCATTGCGCGGACGTATCTGCTGATCATATCATTTCCGGCGAACTCTCGCGCGGCGAAATCGTCGACGGCTATTTCCGTCAGCTTGAGCGACTGGTTAGGCAGCAAATCCAAATATCTGCAAGTAGTCACAGCTCAAGGCCGACGGGCAGACGAAGTGCAACTCCGACAGAATCGATCCTAAGAAGAGAATAAGCTCCCGTTTTTGAAACCCTCTCGTGCAGATTGAAGACTATGCGATCTCGCCTAACCAAATATCTTTCTATTATATACGTGCTATCTGTTTCGACTTCGGTTCTTACCGTATGGAGGCCAAGGCGTTGACATTCTTCTTCTGTGAATCCAAATGGATTAGTATTTTGATTATAGGGCGGGATGTCAAAATACCGACCACCAAGTTCGTTATGCTCAAAGATTATGTTGGTGGAGCTCAACAGATTAACGAATCCACGAGCTTGTTTGTCCGATGAGATTGTTACTTTGCCGCTAAATTCGTTGAGCGAGGAGATAAACCGCTTAGCTGAGTCCTTCAAGACGATTCGAGAAGGGAATGATGGTGTTACGGATGGATCTAAGATGTCGTAGCCCAAGAAGAAGTGATAACTAGTCTTGATTCTGGATAAAAAATATGGCCGACGGTTTCTGTATATCTGAATCTCGTCAAAAAGTGGCATTGCAACTACATTTACTCTTGAGAGAGAGTCGTTCGTTACACGTACCCGTGGTGATGGAAAGCTGTACACCGGCTTACTGAATAAGATGTGGATCGAGTCGGTGAATTGCAGAGAATATTCGCCTTGCGGTATGTCTTGGAGTTGAAAGTGGCCAGTCGAATCCGTTTTTACGGACCGCGAAAGCTTTGGAATAGAGACAATGACTCCGCTCAGAGGACGAAGGAGTGTCGGTTCCGTTACCGCTCCTAATACCATCCCATCTTGTTGCTTATTGCAGGACAAGAGCATAAGGCCCGTGATCAAGAGTATGCAATTAAGTAGGATTCTCATATGGATTTGCGGCCTAACGGACCGGAGCTAAGCTGCGGCGGCGAACAGCCTGTTCCATGTAGT
>CAYLMV010000431.1:0-1074 GCA_964384415.1 uncultured Chitinophagaceae bacterium
TAAGCTGCGGCGGCGAACAGCCGGTTCCATGTAGTTCATTGCGCGGACGTATCTGATGATCATATCATTCTCGGCGAACTCTCGCGCGGCGAAATCGTCGACGGCTACTTCCGTCAGCTTGAGCGACTGGTTAGGTTGCACTTTAGGAAGCATTATTTTAGAACGACAAGTTTGATTGATTTACGATAGCTGCCGGAAGCCATAGTGCAGAAATACACGCCGCTGGCGAATCGAGATGCATCCCAATTAACTTGGTGGACGCCTGGGCTCTGGAGAGAATTGACTAACCTCTGAACCTGACGTCCGAGTTGATCGGTGATCACGATTTGTACTCCTGCATATTCTTTGACCTCATATCTGATAATCGTGGAGGAATTAAAGGGATTTGGGTAATTGAGATCGAGTCGGATGCGTGTAGGCACGTCTTCGGCTGATCTGTCAACCGAGGTGATATGACCGTAGAGCGTGCCAGCAATCTGAGCTCCTGCTAATGCCCAGCTATAATCCATGCCGTCCCAAAGCCCGTATATTCCGATACTATCAAGGACGGCGTCCCAGTAGTAGCCCGCCATATTTCTTACCGCGATCATCCTTCTGACTTTGCCGAAGACATTCAAGAGTGTGTCCTTGATGATGACATTGGGCAGGGAATACGTCGGCCACCTCACAAAATCCACGGTGTCGCCTAGATGCTTCGTGAAATCATATCGTACAAATTCCGTAGAATCCCAAAACCAGTACTGGTATACTTTGGAGCCCTCTACTCTCAGGAAGAAGTCAACCACCTGACCGAGGAAGTATCCTTTGTACAATTTGTGGTTGGGCAGCAGGCTATCTGTGCCCAATGTCAGGGTAACGACTCCTGGTGATCCGGAAGGATCTGAAGTCGTAACTGTGAACTGCCACTGCGATCCAGTGGTAAAGGGAAAGATAAAACTCGTTTGAGAGTAAGCGATGAAACACGAGACAAAGGATAGTGCTATTATTGTCTTCATTGCAGTGGTACTCGCTGATAAAGTGCAACCTAACGGACCGGAGCTAAGCTGCGGCGGCGAACAGTTAGTTCCATGTAGT
>CAYLMV010000432.1:0-1071 GCA_964384415.1 uncultured Chitinophagaceae bacterium
CGGCGAAATCGTCGACGGCTACTTCCGTCAGCTTGAGCGACTGGTTAGGCGGCGACGGAGTTACTTTGTGATTTAAGAATGTCATCCGAAACTAATAGGTCCAAATATCCACCCTGCGATCAAAGCTGTGATAATAAGCAGGCCAGTGACCACGATGCCAAGGCCGACAGCTTCGGAAACGGGACTATCTTTGGAGATGCGAACGGAGTCTATCTGGGATAAAAGCACCGTCCCTGAAAAATTGTGCTTAACACTATTCGAAGAATCTTTGGTGATCGTGCCTTGACCTCGAATTGTATGTTGGCTCTTTAGAGTATCGATTACATATTGTTCGTTGGGAAACTCGATTGCTGATCCGTTCTTCAAATAGAGGTTGAGCGTTCCGTTCGTCCCAGGGCTAAGCTCATTGACCTGAAGCATTCGAGACTGATTACAGCCTAGTACGTTCGCAAGAAAGGCGAAGACAATAAGTGCTGCGACCGGCCTGAATGATGCACGAAGTTTCATTTTACCTAGATTCTCGCCGCCTAACGGACCGGAGCTAAGCTGCGGCGGCGAACAGCCAGTTCCGTGTAGCTCGTTGCGCGGACGTATCTGCTGATCATATCATTTCCGGCGAACTGTCGCGCGGCGAAATCGTCGACGGCATATTCCGTCAGCTTGAGCGACTGGTTAGGCGGCAGACTGAATTGTCTTTTCAAGCTTGGCCATCATTTGTTCTACCGTCAGTGTCTGTTTGTCATAACTCATTGTAAAGCGAATTGAAGCAATTGTGCTATTGATCTTAGTGAGTTCAACTCTAATTTCGAAAGGAACATCAGTTTCTAATACTGCAATATTCCCCGCGAGATTCTTTTGCAGTTCTTTGATCGTGATGTTATGGTCAAGATATTGTCGAAAACTTCGAAAGATTGGAGCTATTTGCGGATCGTCTTTAAGCATCGATGTTCACCTAGGTCTTAGCTTCGGAAGCGCTTGGAACAATTCGATTTGAACTCAGCTACCGATTGACATGTTTGATTTGTAACTGGTGATCTCTGCCGCCTAACGGACCGGAGCTAAGCTGCGGCG
>CAYLMV010000433.1:0-1068 GCA_964384415.1 uncultured Chitinophagaceae bacterium
CGCGAAACTGACTTAATATAGACTAGTAATGGTGGAAAGGCAAGGATGCACTTCAAAGGCAGAGTCAATCCAGAATCCCGATAGCGGATAACTCCAATGAGCATCAATCTCACGACTTCTCATTGACCGATCCACTGACGATCTATCCGCTCGAGAGACAACGGGGATCCATCGATACCGGCTGGGAATGTGAGTTTCCTATATTATTCCGGATCGTTTTCGGGAGCCAAAAGAACTTCATCTGGACGATAGTCGAATAACAATGCCCCGGAAGGTGAATCTCTGGGGCAGTTGTTGAAACTTCAATAATCAATCTACTTCAGCAACACGAACTTCTTTGTATCAACGTAACGGTCCGCTTGCAGGCGATAGAAGTATACTCCGCTCGCTAAGTTGCTTCCATTAACCCTTACCGAATGCGTTCCCGCATATTCTTTTTCATTCACCAGAGTTCTGACTTTTCTGCCAAGCATGTCAAATACCTCCAATAGTACGAAGCTATTGCGGGGAAGCTGATAATTGATAATTGTCGTCGGGTTGAATGGATTAGGATAGTTCTGAGTGAGCCCAAAGTTGGCTGGGCCTCCAATAATGCCTGCTATTGGAGAAACCCTTGTGGTGGTTGATGTTACGGTACGGTAGACTTTGCCATCACAAGCGGCGAACGCATATCCGGACGGCGAGATACAAAGAGAAGTACTCTGGTCAGGGAGCCCTGAGTTAAACGGGGAGAATGTTGCGGCACCATCAACACTTCGGAAGATTCCACCTGTCGTTGACGCATAAACATATGCGCTGTCATTAAAGTCGACCGAGTTGACTGAATGTGTGACTCCAGTGGGGATCCATGCGTCTCCCTCGTTTGTGCTCCGAAAGAGACCGGAATCAGTACCTGCATAGAATGATTGGTTGGAATCGACGACAAAACATTGGATTGCGGCGTGCGGTAAACCCGAACTGTGGGGGAGCCAGTCAATTCCGAAGTTAGTCGACCGAAAAACTCCGTCGCTCCCCGCAGCAAACGCATTGTGACTTTTTTGGGAAGAGTAAAAAAACTGAACGCTGCCG
>CAYLMV010000434.1:0-1064 GCA_964384415.1 uncultured Chitinophagaceae bacterium
CGTGCCACGTTGGATCGTGAAGGCTTGTGCGGGCATCGTTGCAAGGCCGGACGCTGTTTTCTTCCTTCATGCGAAACCAGAGGTGATCCTCGAAAGAAAGCGAGAGATGTCGCGCGAAGAATTGACACGCCAAAACGATGAAATCGAAAAAATGGCACCACTGCTTAAGGGAAATTTCCACAGCATTGATGCGAACAAGACAATCGACGAGATCGTGATGGCCCTTGTCCACGCTTCCTTCGATATCATGGCCTCGAAATCAACGGTGGCCTGATGCAATACCGAACGCTTGGGTCAACGAGCCTTTCACTTTCGATTATCGGACTTGGCTGTTCTCGCCTTGGCACTCTGATCGGGGAGAAGAGGTTATCGGATCAACTGATTGGTACTGCGGCGGACAGCGGCATAAATTTTTTTGACACGGCCGATTCATATGGAAGCGGTTCGAGTGAGGTTGTCCTGGGCAGGTCGTTGCGCCTTTTCCGCAATCGGATGATTATCGCTTCAAAAATTGGCTATCCAGTGTCGCCATCCGCGAAGCTTCTATCCAGAGGTTTGTCGGTCTTTGGCTACCAACGACAGTATTTTGCTCCTCAATATCTTCGAGCCGCCGTCGAGAAATGCTTGCGCCGGATTGGAACGGACTACCTGGATCTTCTGCAACTGCATAATCCTCCGCCATCTCTCTCCGGTTCTGAGGAGTTATGGGATACCTTGAAGGAATTGCGAAAAGCCGGGAAGATTCGATATTTTGGAGTATCTGCAAAAGATCTGGGAGATGCAGGCGCCTTCACGGGAGTTCACGGGATCACATCATTTCAAATTCCGATGAATATTTTTAATTTCCGCGAGGCTTCGCAGGTCACGGATCGATTAACGAAGTATTCGTTTGGTGTCATCGGAAGGCAGGCGTTTATTTCAGGCGCACTGTTGAAAGGCGAGTATGGAGCGGAGATGGACTTGACCTCTGAAGCTCAAAGAGACGTCGTTACCTTGTTGCGGGATTCAAAATTGAGCCCATCCGAATTTTCCCTAAAATTGTTCTCAAAGATGGCCGGCTTAAC
>CAYLMV010000435.1:0-1056 GCA_964384415.1 uncultured Chitinophagaceae bacterium
TTTCCCGATTAAATTGAAAAGCAGAAAAGTGAATAGATTCGCCCCTAAAACCCCGGATGCCCGTTGCAACTTATCAATTTGTAGACTTGAAAGCAATTCTACTAGAACCTATCTCAAAAATGGTTTCTATGCATAAAGCAGCCGTAAATGTCATGGAAGGCTTGTAGATTCAAGGTGTGTCATTGCCATGGATTCTTCTCCCGCCAAAAAACGGCGGAAGAAGAATGACAATCAACTGTCAGTGTTCTTTTAGAAGGACATACTCAGGCGTTTTTGAGATAGCTTCTAGATTTTCTTCTCGAAACAGACGCTGTTCTCTACGTTGGCGTATTGTCCATAATTGGGAATCGGTGTATAGCCGTTCTTTTTGTAAAGCGCGATAGCCTCCGGCTGCTTTTTACCTGTCTCCAATATACACTTGGCATACGACAATTCGCCCGCCCATTCTTCCAATGCAGAGAGAACCCTCGTCGCAATTCCTCCGTTTCTGCTCTCGGGCAAAACATACATTCTCTTGACTTCCACTGTTTTTAGTTCATACTCTTTTATCGCTCCACATCCCACCGGAATATCATTTTCATACGCGAGGACAACGTGTTTAAGCTTATCGATCTTGTTGAACTGGGCATAAAAAGCATGTTCTTCGCCGTCTCTTATTGCAAGGTCTGCATCCAGCAATCTTACGAGTCGGACAAAATCCTGGTTATCAGATGTGGTTCGTACGATCGTTATCATGGATCATTTATGTTGTGGTGTGGTCATTTGAAGCAAACGCCACAGCTGGCCGTTTTTTGATATTAGCCCGCCGCCATCTATGTTGATGGCTTAGCTATGATGAGGTTCAGTTTTCGAATTCATGAAAAATCATCTTCGCGTCTGGAAAAGACGAGCGCGCACCCGCGTTTCTCAGTCATACAGAATAATGGAATGATACACAGCGATTGCAAATTGCTGAGTCTGCCTGTTGTAGGTTACAGCCAAAGTTGTTGTGTCTCCTACATCAACATAAGCTTCACGCACCAGTTTTGTGTCTGCCATGGCGACGCTGATGAGATG
>CAYLMV010000436.1:0-1053 GCA_964384415.1 uncultured Chitinophagaceae bacterium
TCAACGAGTCCCCACGGGTCTATCGACCCGTAGGGTCGTAGACGAGTCTTCGACCCGCATGCTTCAGGCGGGCATCCAAATTGTACATCTACCAAGCCCTCGCTTGATTGTTTTTGAGCTATTTCAGTTATTTCAATGCGGATGTTGCGGTTTGAATCTGCTGATCTGGATTGCCCGTTTCCCCCGATCCGGATGAATCCGAAAAGTCTAACTGCGACATGCGTCTCAAGTGAACGTGGATGAAGCGACTCAGATACGTGGGAGAACCCACAACTAAAAAAAACTGCGACTTAAATTGCCACAAGGGCAAAGATTGACAGCAGTCACAGGAATAATGTGGAGGATCAGATACCTTTTCTGTGCGAGGTATTCCACTCGTACGAATGCTCATCCCCGAGAATCTAATTCTAGAATTCATAACACTTTGGTGAGTTCCTTTTCACCAAGGCGGATTGATTTCGTTGCGTTGTGGCCAAGCACACTACCGTCACTTCGATCATCGAAGACGCGCGAGCATTCTGAATACATCGACGATTGAAGACCATGAAAAAAATCCTGAGCATAATAAGCCTTATCTCTTTGATGGAATCCGGGACGGTGGTCGCGACACAGTGGCAAGTTACGTCCCCTGCCTCGAGTATCCAGACTGCTGTGAACAGTGCCGCGGCCGGTGACACGATCGTGATCGGATCCGGAACATACTCTGAGTCCATTTCATTTTCAAAACGTTTGGTTCTCATCGGAGCAGGATCATCCACAATCATTAGACCGCCAAGCGGGAACGGCATCACAGTGACCAACGCCCCTAATGTTATTATTCAGTCTCTGAGAGTTACGCATGCTTCGTCTTCGAGCGGGATTTCCGCGATCGGGGTTTCGAACTTGCTTCTTACCGGTATCACGGCAGACAGCAACTCTCTCCATGGCGTCTCAATCGGTGCGGGATCATCGAACATCACGATCAATGGCGGAACGTTCAATAAGAACGGAACAACCCGCGCTCAGGGAAATGGCGGAGGCATAAATTTGGATGCATCAACCGGATCGGCGATG
>CAYLMV010000437.1:0-1051 GCA_964384415.1 uncultured Chitinophagaceae bacterium
GAAGTACTCGAAAAAGATCGCCAAGAGCAGGATGATGAAGCCGTTCAGGAACGAGACAGTCGTAACAATCGAAGCCCAACCTGAGATCGATCCTACAAGCAGTGTCTTAATAATAGAGTACAAACCATAGGCAAAGCTGAGCATCGACAGGCAAAGGCCGATGATCGTGACGAGTTTCAGGGGCAACGCTGAAAAGTTGACAAAACTCTTCACCGACAATTGAAAAAGATCCTTCATGCGGTACTTGCTCTCTCCTGCAAATCTCTTCCCTGCTTTGTACTCCAGAAACTTCTTCCTGAAACCGATGGAAAGCACGACGCCTCTATTGAAATAGCTCTTCTCCTTAAACTCTTTGACGACAGCGATCACCTTTTCATTGACGGCGAAGAAATCCGATATTCCCTCCGAGATATCGATTCCCGTCATTTTTTTGAAGCAGTAGTAGTAGAGCCTGTTCACGATCTTTCGCGAAAACTGTTCGTTTTCATTCGAGATACGTTTGAGAAAAAGAATGTCACATTCCCCGCTGCTGATGCTCTTGTATATTTCCTCAAGGATTTCCGGCGGATGCTGAAGATCGGAATCCATGAAGACCGCGATCCGTCCTCTGCAATGATCGATTCCGGTTTTTATCGCCAGGTCATGGCCGCAATTCTGCGACAGCTTTATCCCTTTGACGTTTTTGTTTCTCTTGTGTAATTCCTCGACAATACTCCATGAACTATCGCTGCTCCCGTCATCGACGAAGAGTAACTCGTATTTCACCCTGAGCTCTTTCCCGAGCACCATGGTGAGGCGTCTGTATAACTCCGACAAGTTATGTTCTTCGTTATAAACCGGAATGACGACAGAAAGATCGATGCTGTTCTTTGCGTTCATATCTCTATTGAGTAGGTGACGGGTGGTTCCTTCCCAACACGATGATCGTATCCCTGTAATTGTACCGAACGGTGTAGATGTTGTTGCCTACGAGCGAATCGACAATCTTGTCGGCTTCCGACCTCGCTCCCTTGCTCCCAAGCGTAAACCAGAATGAATGGGGATTAAATAC
>CAYLMV010000438.1:0-1028 GCA_964384415.1 uncultured Chitinophagaceae bacterium
CTGACGAAGTCCTTAGCCCCTGCGCGGAGGGCGCGCAATTTTTGGTCCGGCTGCGCGGTAACGACAAGTACCGGGAGATAGCTCTCCCCTTCAATTTCTTTCAGGTTTTCCATCACCTGAAATCCGTCCA
Organism: uncultured Chitinophagaceae bacterium; assembly: GCA_964384415.1. GTDB lineage: Bacteria > Bacteroidota > Ignavibacteria > UBA10030 > UBA8401 > JAGVPT01. The sequence goes on from CAYLMV010000438.1 coordinate 131, forward strand.
TGCCCGGCATCTGAAGGTCGAGGAGTATCAGGTCGTAGCGGTTGATGCGGTGGAGATCACAAACTTCTGCCGGATCCATCGTGGAGGCGACGGAAGTGTAGCCGGCGCCCGCCAGCATCCGCTTCAGGAGAAGGATGTTGACTTCCTTATCATCGACAATCAGGATCTTGCCGCTGAGAATATCGGATGAACTTATCATGATGAGCTCATAGCCTTAGATGCCGCTGTCCGATTCCTTCTCCGAAAATTCCAACGCTGCGTTCAGCGTATCCATGAACTCTCTGACTTTGATAGGTTTGGTAAGATACCGATAAAAACCGGCCTCGATGCCCTTCTCGATGTCGCTCGGCATCGCGTTTGCGCTAAGGGCGACGATCGGGATATGCACCGTAGCCGGGTCCGCGCGCAGAATCTTCAAAGCTTCAAAACCGCTGATCCCGGGGAGATTGATATCCATCAGGATCACATCCGGTTGAGATGCAATGGCAACCTCGATCCCGATTGTCCCATTGATCGCCGTCAGCAGCCGGATTGCTGAGTGGCGCGCGATGATCTGTTGCACCAGCTCGAGGTTGGCCGGGTTATCTTCGACGTAAAGCACGGTGCGAACCTTCGCGCCGGTCAAGGCCTGCGGAGCAGTGTAAACGTCTGCTTCTTTGTCATGGACTGAAACTTGCGGCGCTGTGGCTTCCGTCAGTTCACACCAGAACACACTCCCGACACCGACAGTGCTTTCAACTCCGAGTATACCTTCCATCAATTCTGCCAAACGTTTCGTCACTACAAGGCCAATCCCCGTTCCGGCCACACCGCGAGCTTCCTGGCCAAGGCGGTTAAACGGCTGGAATAATTGTGCCAGTTTTTCCGGAGTTAAGCCCTCTCCCGAATCCGAAACACT
>CAYLMV010000439.1:0-1027 GCA_964384415.1 uncultured Chitinophagaceae bacterium
CCACCAGAAATACGTTTGGTGGCAATTAACTTAGGAGAAAATCACCAATTTGGCATACAAACGAACGGGGGACTTTTCGGGCACGCTGCTGCCAATAGTTGTATCAGCGTCGCGGCTATTGATGCTGTTAACGGGAATTTTATTGAGGATTTTAGTTCACATGGTCCATCCAGGATTTACAATTATGATTCAAATGGAAGACCTACTACATTCATCGACCGATCTACACCAACGCTATCAGGTGTTGATAATGTTAACACTTACATAGGGACATCGAGTGGTTATTGGCCGATTGGTAACCCGACATTTAAGGGAACATCTGCAGCAGCGCCGCACATCGCAGGCGCGGCCGCGCTCCTTCTGTCTCTGAACTCATCACTCAGCTGGCAACAACTTGAACAATCACTAACGCAAACCGCAAGGCAAGTAGATAACTCGGGATATTTCCCGAATCCCCCGCTTGTTTATGGCTCTGGACTTGTTGATACATACCAGGCAGGTCTTAGCTCCCTGGCCTTTGCAAACAAAAGTACTACATATTGTCCCGCCAGTTACAACAATGAGCAACCGTTAGTGCGGAGTGCAGATGGCAAAATTCACGAGGTCTTTTCTAGTGGAGGAGAGATCTTCTATCGGCGAAGCTCAAATCGCGGATCCTCTTGGGATATAACAACAAGGCTTAGTGCCGGCATTGGGTCCAATGATTGTCCAAGCTTGGCGGCTTGTTATTATTCCGGAGCCACTTCACTGCTTGAGGCTGTTTGGCAATATCAACACTCAAACCCGAATGTCTATGACATATACTATGCTTATTCGTCAAATTCTGGAGCAACATGGTCATCTCCGACGACGATTCCAGGTTGCACTGGTGTCATCGTTTCCGGTATTCAGAGCAACTCAGGATATGGACAAGGACCGACCCCCGTTGTAGCAAGCTATTTCGTAATCGAACAGGGGACACCTTCATCGTTTTTAGTGGTATTTGCCGCTCAAGATGGATTGCACTACACAACGTCCAAAAGCGGGC
>CAYLMV010000440.1:0-1023 GCA_964384415.1 uncultured Chitinophagaceae bacterium
CTCCAGAAATAATCGCCCGGATCAAATCCTGAAATATCAATGCTCGTTTCGGACGTCTTCCGATCCATCACCACGCGGTTGAAGCTCGTTGTTGTGCTGGCCTGAAATTCGTATTGCACGGCTGTGGTGACAGGCTTCCACGAAAAACGGATTGGGTCGCGCTTCGGATCGGTCACGATCAGCGGCGACAAATTGAGAGGTTCTACCAGTTCGGGAGGCGCCAGAACATCTGATCTTGTGATGGGCCCGCCAGTGGGAAACGAAAGGCGTTCCGATTGGCCGATGTCCACATGCTCATTGCCTCGACTAAAATCCGCGCTACCGGAAGCGACTGTGATTTGCTGCTCGTTGGTTTTCGGGTCGCTGCTCACCGCCGCACGGCTGTTCGCGCGCACTGACGCCACGGCGTTCTCGAAGGAAACTTCCGCTGTCGAACCGGGAACTTCCCACGTGCCCGTTGCCAAATCCACCTGCCCGGAACTGATGTGCACGCCGACCTGGCTCGCGCGATCCTGCGCGACGTTATTTTCTTCCACGGTCACCTGCGTGTCGTTCTTTACGGTGTACTGCGTTCCGTCGGCAAACGCGATGCGCGCGTTGCCCTCCGACCCGGTCTGAATCAGGTCGCCCTTATCGAGTGTGATTTGATATTCGGCGTTCATCCATTGCACGGAGTTCGCCTTCTTCACCTGCACTTTTCCATCGAGATTCACGAAACGCGCCTGCCGCGAAGACGGGTTGGGAACTCCGTTGGTTGGGTTGCCCACCGCGTCAGAAAGTTTTTTCAACACGGTGTTCGATACTTCCGGAAACACAAGATACGTCGCAGAGAGAATAATCGCCGTGATGACGAGGACGTACAGCACCACGGTGCGGTACTTCACCGTGTGCCAATACACCTCCACCCGTGAGATCTTCTGCTGGTCGGACGCCGTGGTTTTAAGGTCAGTCATGTAAATTCTGGCTAATCTAAAAATCTAGCATAGGGGTATAGGCCTTTCAACACGGCGCGGAATCGGTTGC